>NZ_JAMYTN010000004.1:0-424549 GCF_040322455.1 Mesorhizobium sp. M0139 | reverse complement strand
CCCCCCTCCACCCCACCTAACGGCGGGGGGGGCCTGCTCTTTTTATAAAACCCCCCCCCCCCCCCCACCCCCCCCCCCCGGCCGGGGGGGGGGGGGGGGCCCCGCCCCGCGCGGGGGGGGGGGCCTCGACTGTTCATCAGATCCATACGAATGATCAGTTCATCAACAACATTGATCAAAAATCGGTCGGCGCGCCGCCTTCGGACGTGCGCTTTTCGACGAAGTCGTTGAGCTCTTCGCGGATCGCCGGGTCCATATAAGGTTCCTCGTAGGATGCCAGCCGCTCCTTCCAGACCTTGTTGGCCTTTTCCAGCGCGGTCGGCGATCCGGCTTCGGCCCAGGTCTCGAAATTGCGCCAGTCGGAGAGGATGGGCGAGTAGAAGGCTGTCTTGTAGCGGTCCTGCGTGTGCTGGGTGCCGAAGAAATGGCCGCCGGGGCCGACCGACTGGATGGCGTCGAAGCCGAGCGCTTCGTCGGACAGGTCGAGCGGGGTGAGGAACTCGGCCACCATCTGCAACAGGTCGATGTCCAGCATGGTCTTCTCGTAGGAACAGCGCAGGCCGCCTTCGAGCCAGCCGGCGCCGTGCATCATCAGATTGCCGCCGCCCTGGATGGCGCCCCACAGCGAGAACACACTTTCATAGGCTGCCTGCGCGTCGACGGTGTTGGCGGCGCAGGTATTGGAGGTGCGGTAGGGGATCTTGTAACGGCGGGCAAGCTGGCCGCCGACAAGCTGCGCCTTCATATATTCAGGCGTGCCGAAGGCCGGCGAGCCCGACTTCATGTCGACATTCGAGGTGAAGCCGCCATAGCCAACCGGCGCGCCCTTTCTCACCATCTGGGCAAAGGCGATGCCGGACAGCGCCTCGGCATTTTGCTGCACCAGCGCACCGGCGATGGTCACCGGCGCCATCGCGCCGGACAGGGTGAAGGGCGTGATGACGACGACCTGACCCTTGCTCGACATCTGGATGATGCCTTCCATCATCGGCACATCCAGTTTCAGCGGCGAATTGGTGTTGATGATGGTGAAGACGGACGGCTCTTCGAGCATCTGCTCATGGCTGATGCCGCGGGCGATCCTGGCGATCTCGATGCCGTCGACATTGCGCTCCTTGCCGAGCGAATAGATGTGGAACACCTTGTCGGTCAGCGTGGCGAGGTCGCGGATGCATTCGAGGTGGCGCACGGAAGGATGGATGTCGGTCGGCTCGACCGGATAACCGCCGGTGCAGTTCAGGATGTTGTGCATCTGCGCCAGGCGCAGGAAGTTGCGGTAGTCCTGCTGGTTGCCCGGACGGCGGCCGCGATCGAGATCGGAGCAGTTCGGTGCCGACGCCATCATCGACAGGATCACATTGTTGCCGCCGAAGCGCACATTGTGCGCCGGGTTGCGGGCATGGAGCGTGAATTCCGACGGGCAGTTGGAGATGAGATCGAGGATCATGTCGCTGTCGAAGCGCACGCGCTCGCTGCCCTCGCGGACATCAGCGCCATTTTCCTTCATGATGCGGCGCGCTTCGTCATGCAGCACGTCGACGCCTATTTCCCTCAAGACGCGCAGCGAGGCGAGGTGGATCGATTCCAGCTCGTCGTCCGAGATCAGCTTGGTCGGCGTCAGCGGATTTCTCAGTTGTCGAAAAGCCGGCTGTTCGAAGGCGGCCGAGCCGCCGGCGCGCTTGCCCGCACGGCCACCGCGACGGGCACGGTCGGCTGCCAAAGGCGGTTCGGCTGGATGCAGGGCGGCGGTCATGATGGTCCTCGTACGATGCTGGTAGCGGGCGGCATAATGGACCGGCGGCTGTCCGGCCATTGCGGAGGCGGCGACCACTAGGACGAGGGAAGCGACATGCCCGAACGGCAGTCCGATAGCTGACAACCTTGCCGGGGATTGGCGGACAGGACGCGCCCACTGCGGCTCTTGGCGCAAGGGGATTTCAGGCGCGGCCCTTCCTTTCCCTAAATCGAACCGCTAGCTCAATGGTTTGCCGCTGGATCGGGCCGGCAATTCATGTGGAAGGCATCATGGCTGCGACCGGTTCGAGCGATGGCGAAGCGGGGACGCAATGGGCGGCGCTTGCCGGCGTAACTGCCGCCCTCGCGATGTTCGGTGCGGCGCAAGGGCTGAGCTCGCCGCTGTTTACGCTGCTGATGCAGAAGCAAGGCATGTCGCCGGCGCTGATCGGCTTGTCGGCAGCGATGATGCCGCTTGGCCTGATCCTTTCGGCCTCGTTCGTGCCGGCAGCCGTTCGGCTGGTCGGCGCGCGCAACCTGGCTGTGGGTTGCTCATTGATTGGGGCGCTGTGCTTCCTCGGCATCGGCTACCTGCAGGACTGGGTGGGCTGGTTCGTCATCCGCTTCATCATCGGTATCGTCATCAACCCGCTCTATATACTGGGCGAAGTATGGGCGCTGTCGCTGGCGCCGCCGTCGCGCCGCGGCAGGGTGATGGGGGCATTCAACACCGTGCTGGGCGCTGGCTATGCTGCGGGGCCTTTGGTCCTGACCGCGGTTGGGATATCGGGCTGGGTTCCTTTCCTGGTCGGCATGGCCGGCTTCATCCTGTGCGCCGCGATCCTTCGTGCTGTTTCGTCAAGCCTCGCCGGCTTCGAGGATGACGGCCAATTGCCCGGCGGCTTTTTCGGTTTCGCCAGGCTGGCGCCGGCGCTGTTGTTTGCCGTGCTGGTTTCGGCGGCGGTCCAGCAGGGCACCTACGCTTTGATGCCGGTCTTCGGTGCCGCCTATGGCCTGCCCGAAAGGACGCTGGCGGCCCTGGTGATGGCACTGTCGCTGGGAAACATCTTCCTGCAAATCCCGCTCGGCCTGCTGGCCGAGCGTTTCGGCGGGCGGGCGATGATCATCTTCTGTGCGTTGGCGACAACGGCCTGCGCGGTTTTGCTGCCGTTGCTGATCACGACGCCGGCGATCTGGCTCGTCCTTCTCGTCATGGGCGCTGTAGGCTACGGCGTCTACACCATGGCGCTGGTGGAGCTCGGCAGCCGCTTCAGGGGAACCGTGCTGGTCGCCGGCAACGCCGCCTTCGCATTGATGTGGGGCGCCGGCGGCATTGTCGGCCCGCCTGGCGCCGGTGCCTTGATGCAGATCATCGGTCCGCTCGGTCTGCCGGTGGTGATCGCCGGCCTCGACGCGCTGCTGGTGAGCTTCGCGCTCTATCGATCGTTCAAGCGCCAAAACTCCTGACGGCCCAAAACTCCTGACAGGCCAAAACTCCTGACAGGCCCAAAAACTCCTGACAGGCCAAAACTCCTGACAGGCCCAAAAACTCCTGACAGGCGTTGTCTGGAGCAAACGGTTTTTCCCGGGGCGGGGCTTACCCGCGTCGGACAGAAAAGCTAGTCCTGAACCTGGTTTAGGTGCCAATGATGAACCTGGCGGAAGCTGACAACGAGAAGATGCAGTGGGCGGCGATCAGCGGCGTGATCGCGACCGTCTCGGTGTTCGCCATCGCGCAAGGCCTGTCCTATCCGTTGCTGAGCTTCATCCTGCAACGCCAAGGCGTTTCGCCGGCCATCATCGGGCTCTCGGCGGCAATGACGCCGATCGGCTTCATCGTCTCGTCGCCGCTGATCCCGGCACTGGCGCGCCGGTTCGGCGCAGGACGCACCGCGCTTACCTGCGCGGCCCTTTCGGCTATTGTGCTTGCGCTGATCGGCTGGACGCAGAATGTCTATCTGTGGTTTCCGCTGCGCTTCTTGATCGGCGTGGTGACCAATCCGCTCTATGTCTTGAGCGAAATCTGGGTCATCGCACTGGCGCCGCCATCGCGCCGCGGTCGCGTCATGGGTGTCTATTCAACCATCATCTCGGCCGGCTTCGCTGCCGGGCCGCTCTGCCTGCTCGCTGTCGGCACCGTGGGATGGCCGCCATTCCTGGTGGGGATCGCCGCCTTCATCTTTTGCGGCGCCTGCCTGGGGCTGGTGCTGCCGCGACTGCCGAAGGTCGACGAAGCCGGGCGCAGGGTTTCGGTCATGGGCTTCGTGCCACTGGCATGGCTACTGCTGTCGGCGGTGGTCGTAGCCGCCGGTTTCGAACAGGGCGTGCTGGCGCTGCTGCCGGTCTACGGCACGCACCATGGCATCGCGGAAGCGCGCATGTCGGCGCTGCTGTCGGTGATGATCGCAGGCAACATCGCCATGCAGGTGCCGCTCGGCTTGCTGGCGGAACTGCTGACGGCGCGGCTGGTGCGATTCATCTGCGTCGTGGTGACGGTGCTGGGCTGCGCCCTGTTGCCGCTGCTCATCGAGACGCCGCTGATCTGGCCTTGCGTCTTTATCTGGGGCGCGGTCTCCTATGGCATCTACACCATGTCGATCATCGAGCTCGGCGACCGCTTTACCGGCTCGGCGCTGGTCGCCGGCAATGCCGCCTTCTCCCTGATGTGGGGCGTCGGCGGCATCGTGGTGCCGCCGCTGGCGGGTGGCGTCATGGATGTGATCGGCGCCTCCGGCCTGCCGATCACGCTGGGCACGATTTGTCTGGCACTGGCTGTGGCCACGGTCCTGCGCCGGCGGATGGTTTGAGGCCGCATTCCCCCGATGACCTGACGTACCATCTTGAATAAAACCGCTTGCAACGCGATGTAGGCAGGGCTGCCCGCCACTAGCCTGGAGACCATGCGTGACCCAATCGACGACAAAACGCCAGACGGATGCCACCGCAGAGGACAAGTTCCTCTGGCTGGAGGACCGGACCAGCAAGGAATCGCTCGACTGGGTGCATCGCCAGAACGAGATCACCGTGGCCGAACTACAGGGCGATCCATCCTACCAGGCGGCCTTCGAGACGGCGCTCGACCTGATGACGGCCGAGGACAACATTGCGGTCGGTGCCGCGCTCAACGGCCAAGTCTATAATTTCTGGCAGGACAAGACCAATGTGCTCGGCCTCTGGCGCCGCACGACGGTTGCTTCCTACAAGACCGAGAAGCCTGTGTGGGAGACGATCATCGACTTCGACGTGCTGTCGGCCAAGGAGGGGGTGAAGTGGGTGTTCAGCGGCGCCAGCCGCCTTTACCCCGATTTCAACCTTTGCCTGGTGGCGATGTCGCCGGATGGCGGCGATGCGAGCGAGATGCGCGAATTCGACATCGAGACCAAATCATTCATCGAGGGCGGCTTCCGCGCTCCCGCCTCGAAATCCGGCTTTTCCTGGCTGGACAGGGACACGGTCATTGTCTCGGCTGCCTTCGATGAAGACGACAAGACCCAGTCCGGTTATCCGCGCGTCGTCAAGCTGTGGAAGCGCGGCACCCGGTTGGAGGAGGCGACGCCGATCTTCGAGGCCGAGAAGCAGGATCTCGCGGCCGGCGCGGGGGTCGAGCATGATGGCGACAGGCAGTATTTGTTTCTGGCCCGCACGATCGCCTTCTTCTCCTCGCACAGTTTTCTGCGCCTGCCGTCGGGCGAAAACCGGCGCATCCCGCTGCCGGACGATGTCACCGACACCGCGCTGTTCAAGGGCCGGTTCGTGTTCGGGGTGCGCAGCCCATGGACGGCGCCGGGCGGCACTGAGTGCTTGCCGGACGGCCTCTATTCCTTCGATTTCGAACACTGGATGGACACCGGCGACCTGGGCCCTGTTGAAACCATGCTCGCGCCAGCGCACCGTGTTTCGGTCGCCGGCATTGCCCGCACTCAGGACCGGCTGTTCATCAATCTGATGGACAATGTGCGCGGCAAGGTCGTTGTCGCCGAGCGCAGCGGCGACCGCTGGTCGCTGAAGCCGGTGGCGCTGCCCGAGAACGGCAATGTCGGCATCGCGCATGCCGAGCATTTCGGTTCCAGCGTCTCCTTCTCCTTCACCGATTTCCTGACGCCGAGTTCGATCATCTGGTCGGATGATAACGGGGCGACGCTGGCCACCGTGAAATCGCAGCCGGCTCGGTTCGACGCCGCGCCGCTGGTCTCCGAACAGTTCGAGGCGCGCTCGAAGGACGGCACAATGGTCCCGTATTTCGTCGTCAGGCGGCGCGACCAGAAGGGTCCGGTGCCGACGCTGCTCTACGGCTATGGCGGCTTCGAAATACCGCTGCTGCCCGGCTATGCCGGCGTGCGCGGCAGGCTGTGGCTGGAAAAGGGCAACGCCTATGTGCAGGCCTGCATCCGCGGTGGCGGCGAGTTCGGGCCGGCCTGGCATCAGGCCGCGCTGAAGGGCAATCGCCAGACTGCCTTCGACGATTTCGCCGCGGTGGCTGAGGACGTCGTCAGGCGCGGCATAGCCACGGCTGCTTCCCTCGGCATCCAGGGCGGCTCGAATGGCGGCCTGCTTACCGGCGTTTCCCTGACGCAGCATCCCGAACTGTTCGGCGCCGTCATCATCGAGGTGCCGCTGCTCGACATGCTGCGCTACACCGAACTGCCGCCAGGCGCCTCGTGGATCGGCGAATATGGCGATCCGGCAAAACCGGAAGAGGCCAAGTGGCTCGCCGCCTATTCGCCGTACCATCATGTCTCGGCCGATGCCGACTATCCCCCGGTGCTGCTCACGACATCGACCGCCGACGACCGCGTCCATCCCGGCCATGCCCGCAAGATGGCCGCGAAGCTGCAGGAAGCAGGTCACGGCAAGACGTTGTTCTTCGAGGAGACGGAAGGCGGCCATGGCGGGCGCGGCGACCGCCGGCCGCAAGCGGCGCAAACCGCCATGAAATACGTGTTCCTGCAAAGGGTATTGAGCGGCACCGCTTGAATTCCGGGCCTCGGGCGGCATAGACTGCCGCCATGGTCTACATGAGCACATCCGGCGCCTTCGGGGTCGCGGTGACACCGTCGCCGCGCACGCTGCGCGCCGAACTGCTCAGGCTGTGCGCCCGCATCGGCTATTCGCCGCCCGCCGTCCTCTGACGAAGTCGCCCCGGCAGCTTGCCGGTTTGATTCCAGAGGAAAGAGCAAACCCATGACTTACCAGAACTATTCGCTGAAGCAGCTTCAGCAGATTGACGCCGCGCATCATCTGCATCCCTTCACCGACCACAAGGAATTGCGCGAGACCGGCTCGCGCATCATCACCCACGCCAACGGCCCGTTCATCTACGATGCCGACGGCACCGAAATACTCGACGGCATGGCCGGGCTGTGGTGCGTCAATGTCGGCTATGGCCGCGACGAGCTGGCCGACGCCGCTTACGCGCAGATGAAGGAATTGCCCTACTACAATTCCTTCTTCAAATGCTCGACGCCGACGCCCGTGCTGCTGTCGAAGAAGCTGGCCGAGCTGGCGCCCAAGGGCATCGCCCAGGTGTTTTACGGCTCCTCCGGCTCGGAGGCCAACGACACGGCGCTGCGGCTCGTGCGCCACTATTGGGTGCTGGAAGGCAAACCGGAGAAGAACCGCATCATCTCGCGCAAGTCGGCCTATCACGGCTCGACCGTCGCCGGCACGTCGCTCGGCGGCATGGATTTGATGCACAAGCAGCTCGGCGGGGCGGTTCCCAACATCGTCCATGTGATGATGCCCTATGCCTATGAGTTGGCGTTGCCTGGCGAAAGCGACCATGATTTCGGCCTGCGCGCGGCCAAGGCGGTCGAGGATGCCATTCTGGAGGCCGGCGCCGACAAGGTCGCCGCCTTCATCGGCGAGCCGGTGATGGGAGCGGGCGGGGTGAAAATACCGCCGATGAGCTATTGGCCGGAAGTGCAGCGCATCTGCCGCAAATACGATGTGCTTTTGATGCTGGACGAGGTCATCACCGGCTATGGCCGCACCGGCGAATGGTTTGCGGCGCAGACCTTCGGCGTCGAGGCCGACACCATCACCACGGCCAAGGCACTGACCTCGGGCTATCAGCCGCTGTCGGCGCTGCTGGTCGGCGACCGTATCGCGGCGACGCTGGTCGAAAAGGGCGGCGAATTCTACCACGGCTATACCTATTCGGGTCACCCGGTGGCCTGCGCGGTGGCGCTGAAGAATCTCGAGATCATGGAGCGCGAAGGCCTGGTCGACAGGGTCAGGAACGACACCGGACCTTACTTCGCCCAGGCGCTGCAAGAGCGCATTGCCGGCCACGAACTGGTCGGCGAGGTGCGATCGATCGGGCTGATGGGCGCGATCGAGATCGTCAAGGACAAGGCGACCAAGGAGCGCTTCCTGCCGGCGGGCAGTGCCGCCGTCACCGTCCGCGACCACGCCATCGCCCAAGGCCTGATGCTGCGCGCCACCGGCGACACGATGATCCTGTCGCCGCCGCTGATCTGGACCCGCGCGACGATCGACATGGCTTGCGATCGCATCGCCAAAGCGCTGGATCTGGCGCAAGCGGATTTGCGCAAGAAGTAGATGGAACGAGCGCCGGGCGCCTTGCAAACAGGGCGCCCGGACTGTGCGCCTGCTTATCGTCAGGGTCGACGGGGTCAGCGCACCGATCGTGCTGGTCAATGAAGACCATGAGGCAATTCCGAACGCTGCAATCGGAATAATAATTCAGACTGAGCAGTATAGGACTGCAAAACGCAAAAACCGCGCTCCATGGGAACGCGGCTTTGCCAGATACGCATGGCATTTCGCCAACAATACACTTGCGAAACTTACGGGCTCCGGTACGCGAGACCTGATCCGGAGCGCCGGGCGGATGCGATATGTCCGCCTCGCCATCCCTTATATAGGCACATCGTTACCGCCGGGTTATCGAGAGCTTAAGCAAATCTAAATTTGCAATTTTTCCGCGCAATAAAAATGAGAAAAGCGCTGCCAAATTCGAAACTTATAGAGAACTGCCGCGAAGGAAATTTATGATGCCGGAAAAATCCGATCCGCCATTTCCCTGGGCGTTGAACAGCGCATAAAGCTGGGCCGCTTCGGCCCCCATCGGCGTCACCGCGCCGGCGCTTTGGGCGGCTTCCTGCGCCAGCTTCAGGTCCTTCAGCATGAGTGCCGCGGCAAAGCCCGGTTTGTAGTCGCGGTTGGCGGGTGAGGCCGGCACGGGACCCGGCACCGGGCAGTAGGTGGTCAGCGACCAGCACTGGCCCGACGAGGTCGAGGCAACGTCGAACAGCGCCTGATGCGAGAGGCCGAGCTTTTCGGCCAGCACGAAAGCCTCGGCAACCCCGATCATCGAAATGCCGAGCATCATGTTGTTGCAGATTTTGGCTGCCTGACCGGCGCCGTCGTCGCCGCAATGGACGATGCGGCCTGCCATCGGCTTCAGGACCGGTTCGGCCTTGGCGAAGGCATCCTTGGCGCCGCCGGCCATGAAGGTCAGTGTTCCCGCAGCAGCACCGCCGGTGCCGCCGGAGACGGGGGCGTCGATCGAATGCAGCCCGTGTTCCCTTGCTACGGCATGCGCCTTGCGGGCCGACTCGACATCGATGGTCGAGGAATCAATGAACAGGGCGCCTGGTTTGGCCTTGGGTGCGATGTCCTCGTAGACCGAGAGCACGTGCTTGCCGGCGGGAAGCATGGTGATCACGACATCAGCGTCTTTCACCGCCGCCACGGCATTCGCCGTGACAATGACGCGATGCTCGTGGGCGACGGTGAGGTTTTCCGGCATCAGGTCAAAGCCGTGCACCGCGTGCCCCGCCTTGACGAGATTGGCAGCCATCGGGTTGCCCATATTTCCGAGACCAATGAAGGCGACAGTGGTCATAGTGGTGCTCCATGATGAGTAGGCAGTAGGCAGTAGGCAGTAGGCAGTAGGCAGTAGGCAGTAGGCAGTAGGCAGTAGGCAGTAGGCAGTAGGCAGTAGGGCGACCTATTCGGGTGCGAGTTTGAGAATAAGTTGGCGAAGCATCTTTCCGATGGCCTCGGCCGCCAGAAGCAGGTGCTCAGCTTGCCCATGCGTGGCAACGCCAATGCGTTGAGCGATTTGGAGGTGTGTCTCGAACTCCTTCAGCGAGCCTTGGGCTATCCTGAGAAATTGCTGATAGGAGCCTCGGTTGTCTCGGCCATAGCCTTCCGCGATGTTTGCAGGGATAGAGGTTGCTGAACGGCGGATTTGGCTGGTCAGCCCATACAATTCCTCTTTGGGCCATGTCTTGGTCAATGAGTAGGTGCTGACAGCCAGATCCATCGCCTGCTGCCATACGATAAGATCCTTGTACGAGTTGATCTTGGCGGTCATCCTTTGCCTACTGCCTACTGCCTACTGCCTACTGCCTACTGCCTACTGCCTACTGCCGACTGCCTACTGCCGTCCGATCAACGCCCGCGCGATGATGACGCGCATGATCTCGTTGGTGCCTTCGAGGATTTGGTGGACGCGCAGGTCGCGCACCAGTTTTTCGATACCGTAATCATGAAGATAGCCGTAACCGCCATGCAGCTGCAGCGCCTCGTTGGCGACGTTGAAGCCGATGTCGGTGACGAACCGCTTGGCCATGGCCGACCATTTGCCGGCATCCGGCGCCTTGCGGTCGAGTTTCGAGGCGGCGGCGTAGAGAAAGATCCGCGCTGCCTGCAATTCGGTCTCCATGTCGGCCAACCTGAACTGCAGCGCCTGGAACTGGTTGATCTTCGAGCCGAAAGCCTTGCGCTCGGCGGTATAGGACAGCGCCTTGTCGAGTGCAGATTGCGCGCCGCCGAGCGAACAGGCGGCGATGTTGAGGCGGCCGCCATCAAGCCCGGCCATTGCGATGCCGAAACCGGCGCCTTCGCCCGACAGCAGATTCTCTGCAGGCACCTTGCAGTCCTCGAAGATAACTTGGCGGGTCGACTGCATGTGCCAGCCCATCTTGTGCTCGTTGGCGCCGAAGGACAGGCCGGGCGCATCCTTTGATACAACGAAGGTGGAAATGCCTTTCGGCCCGTCGGCGCCGGTGCGCGCCATGACGACATAGAGGTCGCTGTCGCCGGCCCCGGAGATGAACTGCTTGGCGCCGTTAAGCACATAGTCGACGCCGCTCTTCACCGCGCGCGTCTTCAGCGCCGCGGCATCCGAGCCGGAGCCCGGCTCGGTCAGGCAGTAGCTCGCCAGCCATTCCATCGAGGTCAGCTTCGGCAGGAAGCGTTGGCGCTGCTCGTCGTCGCCGAAGCGGTCTATCATCGACGCCGCCATATTGTGGATCGAGATGAAGGAGGAAAACGCCGGATCGGCGTGCGACAGTGCCTCGAAGATCAGCACGGCGTCGAGCCGGCCGAGCGCCGAGCCGCCGACATCGTCCCTGACATAGATGCCGCCGAGGCCGAGCGGGCCGGTCTCGCGGATTACATCGGCGGGAAAGTGTCTTGCCCGGTCCCATTCGAGCGCATTGGGCGCAACGCGATCGGCGGCGAAGGCCTGTGCCATCTCCTGGATGGCGCGCTGTTCCTCGTTGAGCTCGAACTGGCTGGTGCTCGCATCGACCGCGGCGTCCATGGCGTGCTCCCTGTGTTCCCCAGCTGGGGTTGGCTTGCTGGCCTGTTGTTTTTGGCTTTGCGCGCCGCTCAATCTAGACCAATGATGCCGCCGCGCAACCCGGCTCGCCGCGCAGCCGCTGTGCATGAATGGATCAACGGAGCATTGCGTGCCGACATATTTCGACGAATTGCTCGACCGCTTCCATGCCTATCTCCGGGGCGTGGACAACGCGCTGGTGCGGGACGCCGTGACCCGGATCGGCTGGAATATGACGGCGCGCGTGCTCGAAGCGCATCCGCTGCCTTGCCTTGGTCTGCTCGACCGCATTGTCGAACTGGCGCCGCCGGACCCGCAGCCTCTGGTGCAACTGCTGGCGGAGCGTCGTGACGATCTGTGCTGGGGGCAGACCTACAACGCGAGCGATTTTGGTGAAGCGTTCTTGCAAAAATACGGCTGGCTGGAGGTGTTTGGCACGCGCGGCCATTTCGCCAATGAAGAGGTCGCGGCCGGATTGCTGATCCTGGGACCCGGCATCACCTATCCCGACCATCATCACATTGCCGAGGAGATCTACATTCCGCTGACCGGCGGCACCGAATGGCGCATGGGCGAGGGCGGCTTTCACATCCGCCAGGCGGGCGAAATTATCCATCACGCCTCCAATGTCAGCCATGCCATGCGCACCGGCAGCGAACCGTTGCTGGCGCTCTACATCTGGCGCGGCGGGCCGCTGTCGCAGAAGTCGACCGTTTCCGGCGCGCAGGGCAGGGGCTGAGCATGGCCAAGGCGATCATGCTGCAAGGCACGGGTTCGGATGTCGGCAAGACGGTGCTGGTGGCGGGGCTCTGCCGCGCGGCCAGGAATCGCGGGCTGAAAGTCAGGCCGTTCAAGCCGCAGAACATGTCGAACAATGCCGCCGTCGCCGTCATTCCGGGCGACAACCGCCCCGGCGGCGGCGAGATTGGCCGTGGGCAATGGCTGCAAGCGCTGGCGTGTGGTGTTCAGCCGACCGTGCATATGAATCCGGTGCTGCTCAAACCCCAGAGCGATATCGGTTCGCAGGTGATCGTGCAAGGCAAGGTGTTCGGCGACGCGCGAGCGCGCGACTACCAGACAATGAAAGCGGGGCTGATGGACGCCGTGCTGGAGTCCTGGACGAAGGTCGGTGAGGGCGCCGATCTGGTCATCGTCGAGGGCGCCGGATCGCCGGCCGAAATCAACCTGCGCAGCCGCGACATCGCCAATATGGGCTTTGCCACACGCGCCGACGTGCCGGTGATTCTGGTCGGCGACATCGACCGCGGTGGCGTCATCGCTTCGGTCGCCGGCACGCATCTGATCCTACCGGAGGAAGACAGGCGCATGATCGTCGGCTACCTCATCAACAAGTTCCGCGGCGATGTCTCGCTGTTCGACGACGGCATCCGGTCGATCGAAAGCTTCACCGGCTGGCGCTGCTTTGGCGTCGTGCCGTGGCTGAAGGCGGCGGCGCGATTGCCGTCCGAGGATTCGGTCGTACTCGAACGCCTGACGTCGGGCGAGAAGCGGGCGTTGAAGGTCGCCGTGCCGATGCTTGGCCGCATCGCCAATTTCGACGACCTCGACCCGCTCAAGGCCGAACCGCAGGTCGAAGTGGTGTTTGTGCCGCCGGGGCAGCGCTTGCCGGAGGATGCCGGCCTGGTGGTCATTCCCGGTTCCAAATCGACGATCGGCGATCTCATGAAGTTCCGCGAGAATGGCTGGGATCGCGATCTCCTCGCGCACCGCAAACGCGGCGGCCATATCGTCGGCATTTGCGGCGGCTTCCAGATGCTCGGCCGCCTGGTGCGCGATCCCGATCGCATCGAGGGCAGCGTCACCGAGGCCGAGGGACTCGGCCTGCTCGACATCGAGACGGTGATGGAGCCGGAAAAGACGGTGCGCAATGTCAGCGCCCGCTCGGTGCCGTTCGGCCTGGCGCTCGAGGGCTACGAAATTCATCTCGGCCGCACCACCGGGCCGGACATGGCGCGGCCGTCGGCTGTGATCAACGGCATCGACGACGGTGCTATTTCCGCCGATGGCAAGGTTTTTGGCACCTATCTGCACGGCCTGTTTTCCGCCGACGCTTTCCGGGCGAGATTCCTGGAAAGCCTCGGCGTGAAAGGCGGCGGCATCGACTATCGCGCGGAGGTGGAAAAAGCGCTGGACGAGATCGCCACCGAGCTGGAGCGCCATCTTGAGTGCGATGCGATTTTTGGGTTAGCAAGGTAGGGACCATCCACCGTTTCGTCATCCTCGGGTCTGCGCGTCCGCTTTGCTTCATTGTCATCCTTCCGCGCGGAAGAGCCTAACAGACCATGCATCCAAAGCAAAAGCGCCCGGCTTTTGACCGGGCGCTTCGAATTGCAGAGGTCGCGGGTGCCTAGGCGCCGCGCATCAGGCAGGCGGCGGCAAGCACAATGTATGCGATGAGGACAATCCACACCGCAGCCAGAGGAATGAACGCAAGAACGCCAAGCGCGGCGAGCACGCCGATGATGGCGATAACAAGGGAGATGATGAAAACAAGCTGAGTGGGTGCACTAAGATTCATGTGTGGTCCCTCCAACATGATTCGTACAACGGCACTCTATCAGGCGTGAGGCTTATACACCAATCAGCTGGCGCAATGGGTTCGCCGGGTCGGCCAGCAGCTTCACCGCCAGAGCCAGGCAGATGATCACCAGCAGCGGCTTGATCAGCCGGGCGCCGATGCGGATGGCAAGGCTGGCGCCGAGCCGGGCGCCGAGGAACTGGGCGACGCCCATCATCAGCCCGATCTTCCAGTAGACGACGCCGGCGACGGCAAAGACGATGAAGCCGCCAATGTTGGAGGCGAAATTGAGCAGCTTGGTGTGTGCCGTCGCCTTGAGCACGCCGAAGCCGGCAAGGCTGACGAAGGCCAGCATGTAGAAGGAGCCGGCTCCCGGCCCGAACAGCCCGTCATAGAAGCCGACCAAAGGGGCGATGATCAGCCCGAACAGGAAGGGCGACAGGCGCTCGGCGCGGTCGACATCGTTCATGTTGGGTTTCACGGCGAAGTAGATCGCGATGGCGATCAAAAGCAGCGGCAGCAGCGCCCGCAGGAGATCACCTGGCACGAATGCCGCCAGCAAGGCGCCGACGGCACTGCCGGTAAGGGCCAGAAGCGCCGATGGCAGCTGTCGACGCAGATCGACATGGCCATTCCTGGCATAGTGGATGGTCGCCGAAGCGGTGCCGAAAATGCCCTGCAGCTTGTTGGTTCCAAGTGCTGCGACCGGCGGGAATCCGGCAAGCAGCAGGGCCGGGATGGTGATCAGCCCGCCGCCGCCGGCTATCGAATCGACAAAGCCGGCTGCAAAGGCGGCGAAGGCAAGCATGATGACGGTGTGGGTAGCGAGGTCGAGCATCGGGATTTCTGAACATTCCGGCGGGAAAGGTGATGCCGCGCCTTCTCATGGCCATCTGGTTTGCGCAAGGCCGATTCCGCGCTACGTCCATCCAAGCGCGTTGCGCTTGGATTTCCTGTGGTGCATGTCATTATCCCAATACCGCTGGGCAATTTTGGGTCATGTGCACTGGGCGGACTCGGAAAAGGGATACTGTTGGCGATGGCATTGCTCGACCAGATACGCTCGATCTTCGATGGTGACCCCGGCGTGCGCAAGGTTGCCGACGACCCGGTGCTGTCGGCGGAACTCTTGATGCTGTTTCGCATGATCCTGGCCGACGGCTCGGTTTCGGAGAGCGAGATGGTCGCCTTCCGGCGCATCTGCAAGGACGCCTTCGGCATCCCGGAAACCAGCATCGACGCGGTCATCGAATATCTCAATGATTTCGGCTACGAGACCAACGGTTCGCAAGCCATTGCGCTGTTCCGCGATCTCGATGTCGAACGGCGCAAGTTGCTGGCGCTCCACATGGCGGAGATCGCCAAAGCCGATTCCAAACTGGCAGAGAGCGAAGTGCGGCTGTTGCGCCGCACGCTCGATTTGCTCGACATCAGCCCGGTCGATGTGGTGAAGCCGGAGGAGTGAGGCAGACCAGGGGCAACGGCCGCCCGGCCGGGTCCCCGCTGCTTCGCAGCGTCCCAGCGTTCGTGACCTTTCATCGTGCCACTGGCACGATGAATTCGCTGCGCGAACCGGTCACTCACCCCTGTTCCTGCATACGGTGAGCGATCGCCCGATGCAGATCGGGCGCGGCCGCGACCAGCGCCCTGGCCGCCTCCGACTGCGGATGATCGAGCACGTCGCCGGTCTTGCCGCGCTCGACGATCCTGCCGTCATGCATGACCAGCACCTCATCGGTGATGGCGCGGGCGACGGTCAAATCGTGAGTGATGAAGAGATAGGCGATGCCGAGCTTCTGGTTGAGCTCTGCGAACAGATCGAGGATCTGGGCGCGGATCGAGACGTCGAGCGCCGAGACCGGCTCGTCGGCGACGACCAGCTTCGGCCTGGTGATAATGGCGCGGGCGATCGACAGGCGCTGGCGCTGGCCGCCGGAAAACTCATGCGGATATTTGTCCATGTCGCTGACGCCGAGGCCGACCTCGTGCAGCGCATGCGCCACCATCTCGCGCCGCTCGGCCGGTGTCGGCTTCTTTTCCAGTACATGCAGCGGCTCGGCGACCAGTTTCTCGACCTTCTTGCGCGGGTCGAAAGAGCCGTAGGGATCCTGGAACACCACCTGCATGTCGCGCCGCGCGGCTTTGAGCTCCGCCTCGCTTTTGCCGGTGATGGTCTCGCCGCGAAAGCGGATCGTGCCCGATGTCGATTTGTCGAGCGCCAGGATCATGCGGGCAAGCGTTGACTTGCCGCAGCCGGAGCGGCCGACCAGCGCCACCGATTGGCCCGGCGCCAGCGACAAGGACACGTCGTCGACGGCGCGGATCGGAGACGCTGACTTGAACAGGGAGGTGCGCCGGCCCGGATAGTCCCGTGTCACGCCTTCGACCTCAAGCAGCGGTTTGCCCTGGCCGGTGGCGTGAACCTTGGCGCGCGCGGGCACGTGCATGGAGGCCAGCGCCAGCTGGCGCGTGTAGGGATGCAGCTGTTCCGATAGCGTGCGTGCGGTGTCGCCGGCTTCCATCACCTCGCCATGACGCAGGATGGTGATGCGGTCGGCCATTTCGGTGACGACGGCGAGATCGTGCGAGATCAACAGCAGGCCCATTCGGTTTTCGCTGACAAGGCCGCGCAAGAGGTCGAGGATCTGCGCCTGCAGCACCACGTCGAGCGCCGTGGTCGGCTCGTCGGCGATGAGCAGCTTGGGTTTCAATGCGCAGGCAATGGCGATGACGACGCGCTGGCGCTGGCCGCCCGACAATTCGTGCGGATAGCGCGACAGCGGGAATTTCGCCTCGGGCAGGCCGACGCGGTCGAGCATTTTGCGCGCGCGGTCTTCGGCTTCCGCGCGGCTGGCTTTGGTGTGCCAGCGTATGCCTTCGGCGACTTGTTCGCCGATGGTCTTGACCGGGTTCAGCGCCGTCATGGGCTCCTGGAACACCATGCCGATGTCATCGCCGCGCAACGCGCACATCTGGTCCTCTGTGGCCGCGAGGATGTCGATGCCCTCGAAGGTCACGCAGCCGGTGGCGCGCGCAGCATGCGGCAGAAGCTGCATGATGGTCAGCGCCGTCATCGATTTGCCCGAGCCGGATTCGCCGACCAGCCCCATCACCTCGCCGGGCGCGACGGAGAGGTCGACCCCTTTGAGGATCGACGTGTCGCCGATCGCCAGCGACAGGTTCTCGATCTGCAGCAGGCTCATCGTTGCCGCCGCGACTTCGGGTCGAGTATGTCGGCGATGCCGTCGCCGAGCAGATTGAGCCCAAGCACGGTGACGACAATGGCCATGCCGGGGAAGATCGCCATCCACGGCGCCACCACCATGCGCGTCTGGGCGTCGAACAGCATGCGGCCCCAGCTCGGCATTGGCGGCTGGGCGCCGAGGCCGACATAGGAGAGACCGGCTTCGGCCAAAATGCCGAGCGCGAACTGGATGGTGCCTTGCACCAGAAGCAGCGTGGCGATGTTGGGCAGCACGTGCTCGATTGTAATCTGCGTCTTGCTCTTGCCGGCGGCGCGCGCGGCGAGGATGAACTCGCGCGGCCAGATCGCCAGCGCGCCGGCGCGGGCGACACGCGCAAACACCGGGATGTTGAAAATGCCGATTGCGATGATGGCGTTGATTGCGCCCGGTCCGAAGATGGCGGTGATCATGATCGCCGACAGCAGCGCCGGGAAGGCGAAGACGAGGTCGTTCAGCCGCATCAGCGCCTCGTCGACAAACCCGCCGCGCGCCGCGGCGAAGGCGCCGAGCGGCACGCCGACGCCCATGCCGATGCCGACCGCGACCAGCGCCACGGCAATCGAGTTGCGGGCGCCGACCATGATCATCGACAGGATGTCGCGGCCGAAATGATCGGTGCCGAACCAGTGCGCCGCAGAGGGCGCCAGCGTCTTGTCCGAGATCACCAGTTTGGTCACGTCGTAGGGCGTCCAGACGTAGGAGATGACCGCTATTGCAGCCACCAGCACCGTGATGGCGAAGCCGATGAGGAAGGAGCGGTTGCGGAAGGCCTTGGCCAGAATGCTGCCCAACGTCTCCTGCGGGATGTCGATGTGCAGCGTCATTGCCGGCCTCGAAGGCGCGGATCGACGATGGCGTAGGAGACGTCGACGACGAGGTTGACCGCAATGACGGCGACGACCAGCAGCATGACGATGCTTTCCACCACGATCAGGTCGCGCTGAGTGATCGCCTGGAACACCAGCCGTCCGAGGCCGGGGAGATAAAAGACGTTCTCGATGATGATGGTGCCGGCGAGCAGGAAGGCGAATTGCAGGCCCAGAATGGTCAGAACCGGGATCATCGCGTTGCGCAGCGCGTGCCGCCATAGCACGGCGCGGTAAGGCAGGCCCTTGGCGCGGGCGGTGCGGATATAGTCCTCGTTCAGCACCTCGATCAGCGCCGAGCGGGCAACGCGCGCCAGGATCGCCGCCTGCGGCAGAGCGAGGGCGATGGCCGGCAGCAGCAGCGATTTCAGCGCCGGCCAGGCGCCGGCGCTCCAGCCGGGAAAGCCGCCGGCCGGCACCAGCCGCAGCCAGACGGCAAAGAGGTAGATCAGCATCAGCGCGAACCAGAAGTTCGGGATGGCAACGCCGAGCTGGGCGGCGCCCATGGCGATCGTATCGCCGGCCCGCCCGCGCCGGCTGGCGGAATAGAGCCCGACCGGGATGGCAATGATGGTGGACAGCGCCAGCGCGATCAGCGCCAGCGGCAGGGAAACCGCCATGCGCTCGCGGACAAGGTCGATGACCGGCACTGAATAAGTGTAGGAGCGGCCGAAATCGAGGCTGAGCAGACCGCCGACCCAGTGGAGGTAGCGCAGGAGAAGCGGCGCGTTGAGGCCCATCTGGTTGCGCAGGAGTTCGACCTGCTCGGCGCTGGCGTTGAGGCCAAGCATCAGCCGCGCCGGATCGCCGGGCAGGATTTCTAGCACGGCGAAGACGACCATCGAGGCCAGGATCAAGGTTGCGATGGCGATGGCGAGGCGTTTGAGGAGGTAGGCGGTCATGGTGGAGGGGCGCCCGGTGCGGCTGCGCCTTGAAAGTCGAGTTCCCCCCCACCCCCCTCTGTCCTGCCGGACCCGGCCCTTCGCTGTCGCTTCGGGCGTTCGTTGTTCGGAAAGCCAAGCAGTTGGCTTTCCGTCCGCTGCGCGGACCACTCCTCACCCCCCGCAAGGGGGGAGATCAGCAGGTTCTGTGTCGTCGACCAGCGTTCAACGTTCGCGATAGGCGAAAGCGGAGATGAGAGCCCGATCTCCCCCCTTGCGGGGGAGATGCCCGGCAGGGCAGAGGGGGGTGTGACGGAGCGCAAACGCCGCCCTTTGGCCCGCCGCCTCAATCCGTCCACTTCACCTTGGTCAGATCATTCGCCTGGATCGGCGCATTCTCCCACAGGCCCTGCAGCTTGGCGTCCCAGACGCCGACCTTCGGCAGTTCATAGAGGAAGCCGACCACGGCGTCGTCGGCCAGGATCTTCTGTGCTTCGCCGAGCAGCGTGTTGCGCTTGGCGTCGTCGGAGGTGAGGTTCAGCTCGGCGATGATCTTGTCGAAGGCGGGGTTGTCGTAGTTGAAGTAGTAGTCCTTGCGCGAGTAGATATCGATGTCGTTGGGCTCGGTGTGGGAGACGATGGTCAGGTCGTAATCCTTCTTGGTGAACACCTGGTCCAGCCACTGCGCCCATTCGACCGGAATGATTTCCAGGTCGATGCCGACATCGCGCAGCTGCGAAGCGATGATCTCGCCGCCAAGCCGCGCATAGGAAGGCGGCGGCAGTTTCAGCATCGCCTTGAAGCCGTTCTCCAGGCCGGCCTGCTTCAGCAGTTCCTTGGCCTTGTCGACATTGTGCGGATAGAGGCCGGTGAGGTCGACATAGGCCTTGCTGGCCGGCGACATGTGCGAGCCGATCGGCACGCCGAGGCCGGCCGAGGCGCCGTCGATGATCGCCTTGCGGTCGAGCGCGAAGGCAATTGCCTGCCGCACCTCGAGCTTGTCGAAAGGCGGCTTCTTGTTGTTGATCGCCAGAATGGTCTCGCCCTCGGTCGAGCCGATCACCACCTTGAAGCGCGGATCGTCCTTGACCTGCGCGACGCTGTCGGGATCGAAGAAAGGGAAAGCCTGGATGTCGCCGGAGAGCAGCGCCGGCACGGCGGCGGCGGCGTCGGGAACGATGCGGAACTCGGCCTTGTCGAGGAACACCGGGGCGCCCCAGTAAGTGTCCGATTTCACCAGCGTGATCGACGAGCCCTTGGCCCAGCTCTGGAATTTGAACGGGCCGGTGCCGATGGGCTTTTCCTTGTTGGTGTCGGCGCTCTCGGGCGCCACAATCACCGCGTCGCCCCAGCCCAGATTGTAGAGGAACGACCCCTGCGGGTTCTTCAGCGTCACCTTGACCGTCGTCGGATCGACGACTTCGACCGTATCGATGGAGGCGAACAGGGCTTTTTGCGCGTTGACCGAATTGTCGGCGCGGGCGCGGTCGAGCGAGAACTTCACGTCGCCGGCGTCGAAATCGCTGCCGTCATGGAATTTGACGCCGGTGTGCAGCTTGAAGGTGTAGACCTTGCCATCGTCGGAAATGGCCCAGCTCTCGGCAAGGTCGGGCAGCACTTCGCCATTCGGACCGATGCGGGTCAGGCCCTCGAAGACGTTGGCGTAGAGCACTTCGTCGATCGCCGCGGCAGCACCGGCGGTCGGATCGAGATGTGGCGGCTCGAGCGTAATGCCGATCACCAGGTCGGTGCGTGCGGCAAATGCCTGACTGCCGGCCAGTGCCAGCACCGCGGCGGCAAGAATGGTTTTCCACAATTTCATCGTGCAACTCCCAAATGCTCGAACCCTGGTGCGATAGAAGCGTGATTTCGAGGTGGAGTAAATTGCGTTTCGTGCTCCGCAGCGGCGCGGGGAGGAATGTTTTTTCAGCGAAGTCGATGGTTCAGTCCGCGGCCGTGCCCCTAAGCAGCACATTCAGCCCGATCGCCATCACCTTGGCCGACTCCACCATATCAGAGATACCGACCCATTCGTCGGGCCGGTGGGCGAGGTCCAAAATGCCCGGGCCATAGGCGATGCAATCATAGATGTGGCCGATGCGGGCGATGTGCTTCTGGTCGTAAGTGCCTGGTGAAATGACATAATCCGGCTCACGGTCGAAGATCGCCATGATGCCTTGCGCCACCGCCTTGACCACCGGCGCGTCGCGCTCGGTCATCAGCGGCAGCACCTCCATCAGGTCGCGAATCTCGTAGTCGAACTTTTTGCGCTCGCGCTTCAGCCGGTCGAGGATATCGGTCACCTCGCTCTTGACCGTGGCAAGGTCCTCCTCGAGCAGGAAGCGGCGGTCGATGGTCAGCCGGCAGGCGTCGGGCACGTTGGGTGAGGGCAGGCCGGGGCGGAAATCCTCGGTCTGGCCGCCATGGATCGAGTTGATGTTCATGGTCGAGCGCTTTGCGCCTTGGGGCACGACAGGCATGCGCGTCACCTTGCGGTCGAGCGCCGGAAACAGTTCATCCTCGAAGGCCTGCAGCACGGCGCCCATGTGGCGCACCGCATTGTCGCCGAGGAACGGCATCGAGCCATGCGCGATCTCGCCCTTGGTCTCGATCTCCGCCCACCAGACGCCGCGATGGCCAAGACAGATGCGGTCCTTGTTCAGCGGCTCCGGGATGATGACGTGGTCGACCTTGGGTTTCGAGAAATAGCCAAGCTTCGCCAGATGGGCGACGCCGCCGAAGCCGCCGGACTCCTCATCGACCGTGCCCGAAATTTCGATGGCGCCGGGAAAGTCGGGGAATACCTCCATGAAGGCTTCCGCCGCGATGATCGAGGCGGCCATGCCCCCTTTCATGTCGCAGGCGCCGCGGCCGTAGACCTTGCCGTCCTTCACCACCCCGGCAAAGGGATCGACGCTCCAGCCTTCGCCGGCTTCGACCACATCGATGTGCGAGTTGAAATGGACACAGGCTCCAGGCGAGCGGCCGTCGAAGCGGGCGACGACATTGACGCGGGGATAGCGGTCGGTGTCGCCGGGCGTGCCTTCGGCGCGGATGAATTCGGTTTCGAAGCCAAGCCTGCCTAGGCGCGCACCGATATATTCGGCGCAGGGGCGATAGGCTTCGCCAGGCGGGTTGATGGTCGGGAAGCGGATCAGGTCGGCGGTCAGTGCGACCAGGTCATCAACACGGGCGTCTATCGCTTTGAAGAGTCGTTTGTTCATTCCCGGATTTGAGCAGGCAAGGGGGTGGTTTTGCAAGCATCGCGCCACTGGCGCCGAAACTTCGTGTCGCAGCGGCAACTATGGCGGAAAATCGTTCAAATTCGCTGCTTTAGATTGGCGAATTTATCAAGGAGTGTGTGTTAGATCACTCACCTGTCGTTAAAAAGATGAAAAACCGCGTGATGACAGGGCAGGCAAGGGGCATCAAAGGGGTTTGATCTCATGACTAAAATCGTTCTCATGGCAGCTGCTTTTGCGGCGATGCTGTTCGGCACGTCCATCGAAAGCAGGGCTGCCTCGCTGGTGGCCAGCATCGACGTCTCGTCGCAGACCATGACCGTCAGCCAATACGGCCAGGTGCTTTATCGCTGGAGCGTGTCGACCGCCCGCAGTGGCTATTTCACGCCGCGCGGCACCTATCGGCCGCAACGCACGGCGAGGATGTGGTATTCGAAAAAATACCACATGTCGCCAATGCCTTACTCGGTGTTCTTCCATGGCGGCTACGCCATCCACGGCACCGGCGCGGTCAGGCAGCTAGGGCGTCCCGCATCGCATGGCTGCGTGCGGCTGCACACCGCCAATGCCGCGATGTTCTATGCGATGGTGCGCGAAGTCGGCTTCGGCAATACGCGGATCGTTGTGACGAACTGAGGCTTTGGACGACTTAAGATTGACGCTGCCCCTGGCCGGTGGCGTTGGCCTGTCCGCGCCGGCGGCGACGCCGGCCTGAGATTTCCCACCTTTTGTGGAACCACATCCACTGTCCCGGATCCTCGCGCACCCAGCGCTCGACCACGTTGGCGAGCAGTTGGGTGGTGGCCGCGACATCGACGCTGCCGCTTTCATTGCGCGGCAAGGTCAGCTTGTCCTCGATCTCGAGGCGGAAGCGGTTGCCAGGCAGCCGCACACATCGCGCCGGATAGACGTCGCAATCATAGTGACGGGCGAGCATACCCAGAACCGGATTGCTCTGGCATGGGCGGTTAAAGAAGATTGTCTCCAGTCCGCTAGAGAATTTCTGGTCGACCAGCACGCCGATATTGCCGCCTTTCTCCAGAATCGACGCCAGCGCGAAGGAGGCGCCGGTCGAAGACGGCAGCAAGGCGCCCATGCTCGAACGCCGCGTCGAATGGATATAATCGGCGAGGTAAGGATTGTTCGGCGGACGAAACAGCGCCGTGATCTTCATGCCGAACGTCGCGGCAGCCACCGGCAGCAGTTCGAAATTGCCGAGATGGCCGGTGAACAGGATATGCGGTTTGTCCTCGCCAGCTATCTGATGGAAATGATCGGCGCCACCGACTTCGACGCGGCCGGGCGTCGCTGCGTTCGGATCATAGTCGAAGAGGGCGTCAAGAAAGATGTATTCGGCGGCGAGCCGGGCCATGTTGCCCCACATGTCGGAGGCGATGGCCTCGATCTCGACATCGCTCTTTTCGGGATAGGCAAGGCGCAGATTGTTGATGGCGACACGGTGGCGCCCGACCCACGGACCGATGCGCCGTGCCGCCCGGTCGGCGAAATTGAGCGCCCTGTCCGCGGGCAAGAGGCGCAGCAGCGAGATGATCGTCATCGCCACGCGCGCCACCAGCCAGTGCTCCATCTGGCGCAGTCTTCGGCCATAGCGGAACATGAAGTCCCGGCGGGCTTTCTTGAACACCTTGCCGACCATAGTCCTAAGAAACGCGCAGGATGATCTTGCCGAACACGTCGCGGCCTTCCATGCGCTTCAACGCGGCGTCGATGCCGTCGAAGCCGACTTCGGTGTCGATGACAGGTGCGACCTGTCCCGCCGCCATCTTCTGCATGGCGTTGGCCATGTTCTCCATGCGGCAGCCGAAGGACCCAAGCAGCTTCAGCTGCTGCTGGAACAGCTGCATCAGATTGATCTGCGTCGACACGCCGGAGGTCGAGCCGCAGGTGACCAGGCGGCCGCCGCGCTTGAGGCACAGCATCGAGGCGGCAAAGGTGTCGGCGCCGACATGTTCGAAGACGACGTCGACGCCCTTCTTCCTGGTGAGCTTGCGCACGACGCCTTCGAAACGATCGTCGCGGTAGTTGATGACATGGTCGGCGCCGAGCGCCTTGGCCTTGTCGATCTTGTCGTTGGAACCGACCGTGGTGATGATGGTGCAACCCATGCGCTTGGCCAGCTGGATCGCCGCCGAGCCGATGCCGGAGCCGCCGGCATGGATGAGGATGGTTTCGCCGGGCTGCAGCTTGGCATTGTCGAACAGCATGTGCTCGACGGTGCCGAAGGTGACGGGGGCGACAGCCGCGCCGACATCGGTCACGCCGGGAGGAGCAGGGACCAGCAGGCGCGCCGGCAGGTTGATCTTCTCCTGGGCAAAGCCGTCGAGATGGAAGCCGTGGACGCCCGAGACATTTTCGCAGAGATTGTCACGGCCTTCGCGGCAGGCGCGGCAAAGGCCGCAGGTGCGCGCGCCGTAGATCGACACCAATTGTCCGGGCAGCAGGCTGGAGACGCCGGGGCCGACAGCCTCGACCTCGCCGGAGGCTTCGGCGCCGACGACCAGCGGCAGCTTGCGCTTGGCGAAGGCCATGCCGCGCCAGCCCCAGACGTCGATATGGTTCAGCGCCACCGCCTTGATGCGCAGCGTGACTTCGCCCAATGCGGGGGGCGGCGGGGGCGGCAGGTCCACCGTTTCAAGACGGCGGTCCTCGATAAGTTGCAGTGCGCGCATGGGGCCTGTCAGTTCAGTCTGGCTGAAAAAGGTCGCTTAGACCGGTTCCCGCGCCATGACAAGGCAGGTGTTCTGGCCGCCGAAGCCGAACGAGTTCGACAGCACGGTGCCGACTTCGGCATTGCGCTTCTTGTTGGGCACCACGTCGAGCACGATTGCCGGGTCGGGATTGTCGTAGTTGATGGTCGGCGGAATGACGCTTTCGAGCATGGTCATCAGCGAAAACGCTGCTTCGACGGCGCCGGCCGCCGACAGCGTGTGGCCGATCATCGACTTGTTGGACGAGACCGGCATCGAGCCGATGCGATCGCCGAACACGGTCGACAGCGACAGATGCTCCATCTTGTCGTTTTCCGGCGTCGAGGTGCCGTGAGCGTTGACGTAGTCGATCTCGTCCTTGCTCAGGCCGGCATCCGCAAGGGCGGCGCGGACTGCTGCGATCGCCGGCGAACCGTCGGGCTTGGAACGGGTGCGATGGAAATCGTCGGCCTTTTCACCGCAGCCGCGCAGGATGCCGAGAACGCTGGCGCCCCGGGCAAGGGCTGCCTCAAGCGATTCCAGCACCAGAGCGCCGGAGCCTTCCGCCAGCACAAAGCCGTCGCGGTCCTTGGAGAAGGGTTTTGACGCCTTTTCAGGGATGTCATTGTGGGTCGACAGCGCCGAGAGCAGCGAAAAGCGGATCAGCGCCTCGGCGGTTGCCGAACCGTCGGCGCCGATCGACAGCGCCCGGTCGCATTCGCCGCGGCGGATCGCTTCGACGCCGAGCTGGATGGCGGTGGCGCCCGAAGCGCAGGCCGTCGACAGCGTGATCGGCAGGCCGCGCGTGCCAAAGCGGTCGGCCAGCCGGTCGGCGATCGCGCCGAACTGCGTGCTTGCGAACCTATCTGTTTCCTTCAGCCCGCGCGCCACCCTGAGCAGCCTTTCGGCGCCGGCGCCTTTGCCGTCGGAATTGTAGAGCGCGAAGCGGTCGTGCCAGTCGAGTTCGACCGGCGGCGAGGCGAGGAAGAGCGGGCCACCGAAATCAGAGGAATCGAGGCCGGATTCGGCCACCGCCTCATTCGCGGCGGTTTCGGCCAGTTCGTAGGTCAGCAGGCTGGCGCCTTTCGAGCTTGAGTCGAGGAAATCGACCATGCCGGAGATGCGGGTGTTGAGGTGGTCGACGGGAAAGCGGGTGATCGGGTGGATGCCCGATTTGCCGGAGGTCAGTGCCGCCCAATTGTCTGCCTTGCCGATGCCGAGCGAGGTTACCACGCCGATGCCGGTGACGGCGACGATCGGCCTGCCCATGTGATCTCTGAGATTGGCCATCCGGAACCTCTTAACTTTGCAGCATGATCGCGCAGCGCTGCTTCAAGCAGCGTTGACCAGCGCCATGCCCTCGAATTGGTGATAGCCGATTGCCGTTGCGAGCACGGTTTCGGGAATGCCTTCGAACGGCTTCTCGGCCGCGGCGTCGAAAACGGGGTAGGCGGCCTTGCGGTCGACGGCCAGGGCGGCGAGGGCGACCGCGAATGGAAACTGCGCTTCCTTCATATGCCCGGTCAGAGTCGCGAAGCCGCGCGCCGATATCGCCGGATTGGCATCCAGCGCTGCCTTTTCGGCTGACGTTGCGGTATGCGCCCCGGATGCGCCCGACAGGGCCAGCAACTTGCCGTTCGGGAGAGTTGCCTGTTTGAGCAGTGTCGCGATCTCGGCGTCAAGCTCGCCGCGCGAACGCCGGGCGCGGCCTGAGACGACCGGTCCGAGCTCGGCATAGATTTTGCGGCCGCGGCTTTGCGCGTGTTCGCGCTGCTCCAGCACCAGGAACGCGCCGCCGGAGCCGGAGACCAGGCCGCCGCCCTCGGCGCCCTGTCTCTGCCAGACCGGCTTCCATGGGCCGCGATGCAGATAGCCGGCCAATTCATAGCCGAGCAGCATGTCGGAATGTTCGGTCTGGAAGGCGCCACCTACCAGTATGTGGGTCGACTGTCCGGAGCGGATGCGCGCCGCGGCGGTCTCGACGGCGGCGACGCCGGCACCTTCCTCGCCCATGAAGGTCCTCGACGATCCCGTCACCTTGTGGACGATGGAGATGTTGCCGGCGAGCAGATTGGAGAGCTGGGCCAGGAAAAGCGTCGGCCGCAATTCGGTGGTCAGCTTCTCGTTGAGCAGCACGTCGCGGTCGTTGCGGCTCTCGGACGCGGCGAGGATGGCGGCATCGACCGCCTCGTCTCGCTCGCCGCCGCCGGCAGCGACAACCATGTCCATGGTCGTGCAGAGCTCGTCATTGCCCTTGATGCCGGCGTCGTCCAGCGCCATGCCGGCCGCATAGGTGCCGAGCCGCTGCCATGTTTCCATCTGCCGCTGGTCGCCTCGCTTGGCGATCTGCAGGTTCCAGTCGATCTCCGGCAGTGGATGCACGGTGTAGGGCGCAAAGCGCGCGGATTCGAGCACCGGCTGCAGGCCGGGCTGCGCCAGCTTCTGCCAGTGGGTATCCGGACCCTCTCCCAGCGAGGAGACAAGGCCGATACCGGTGATGACGACGTCGCGAGGGCTGCTCATGAGCGGCTTTGTGGGTCAGGCGGCGCAGCCCGTCAAGGCCGCGCGCCAGCCGATATCAGGCGGTCTTGGCGGCGACCAGCGCGTCGATCTTGGCGCACAGGTTCTTCATGACGAAGTAATCGTCGGTCGAAGCCTTGCCGTCATTGACTTCCTGGGTCCACTTTTCCAGCGGCACCTTGATGCCGAATTCTTTGTCGATGGCAAAGACGATATCGAGGAAATCGAGACTGTCGATGCCGAGATCGTCGATCGTGTGGCTCTCGGGAGTGATGGTGTCGATATCGATCTCGCTGGTGTCGGCAATGATCTTGGCGACTTTGTCGAACGTGGTGGACAAGGGCTCTTCCTTCGGTTGCGGGCGGAATCTGTCCGCATCTGGTTTGGGCGCTGTCTAATCGGTTTTTCCCGGCAGGAAAAGGCCTGATGCGCGGGGCGCAGATGGGATGGCCCTCCCGTGAAGACAAGAAGGGCCGCCCGACAAGCCGGTGGCCCTTCCAGTTGACGTTACGTCAGCTTAGTTTTCACGGAGCTTGACCACTGGCTCTCTCAGAACGTGACGCGGCCGAGCACGCGCAAGCCATCGCCCTGCGGCTCGACCACCACCGCTTCGCCCTCGCGCGGCGAGACGCCGGTCAGCGCGACGATGTTTTCGAGATGCGTGACCATGACCAGATTGTCGGAACCGGTGTAGGCGCGGATTTCCTTCATCACCGCGTCGAGCTGCGCGGCCTTCTCGGTCGGATCGCTCCTCAGGAGGTCGAGCGGCGCAAAAAGCTCCGGCTCCGCTTCGAAGGCGATGCGGGCAGTGTCGAGGCAGCGGCAATAGCGGCTGGACAGCACCCGCTCGATGGGGGCGGCGCGGGCGCCGAACAGCGCGCCGATCTTGCTCGCCTGCTGCTTGCCGCGCGCCGATAGATTGACCTGGGTGGCACAGTTGTCGATGACGAAATTGGCGGGGTCGGTGGTGCCGGTGACCAGTGCGTGGCGAAGCAGCACGACATGGCCGCCGTCACGCAGCAGCGCCCAGCCGGCGTCGGTCGCGTGGGCGACGGCGGGAACAGCAAGCAGGAACAGCGACAGCACAAATCGAATCATCGAAACCTTTCCGGGAGCCGGATGCCGGCTCCGGTCATTCTGATATAGGGATCGGAAAGCCGGCACAAAGACAAGCGAAAGGCGAACCCTCGGTTCGCTTCACATTTTCGCCATTTGCTTCTTCGCCAGCTCGATCTTCTGATCGGTGAGCGGGATAGGGATCGTGTAGCCGGCTTCGGTGAAGCCCTGCTTGGCGTTCTCGAAGAATTCGATCGCCTTGAGATATTCCGGCTTGCCCGCGCCATAGCTGGCGCGGTTCCAGTGGACGTCGCCGATATTGTTCTGCTCGAAGGCCCACTGCAGCGGCTGACTTTCGCGCGTAAACACCTTCAGCGCCGCCGTGAACGCCGCTTCGGCGTCGTTGAGATATTTGTCGGTCCGCTGGAGATTGCCGAGATTGAGCAGGCTCATACCGATGCCATTTTGAGCGTTGGCCCAGTCGACCGGCGCGGCCTCGATGGTGAGTATTTCGAGCGCTGCCCGCCGCGCCGCAATCGAATCCTGCAGCGTCTTGGCATCGCCATTGCTCATGCTCAACCAGTGCAGCGTCGAGCCCAGGCCGGCCTGGGCCATTGCCCATTGCCGCGGGTTGGTCTCGCGCTTGTACTCGCGCAACGCATTGCCGTAGGCGTCGACCGCCTCGCTGTAATGCTCGGGCTTGTCGGTGACGCCGCCGAGAAGCTGCAGCGTGTTGCCGAGATTGTAGTAGCTCATCGCCCAGTCCTGCGGGAACTTCCGCCTGACATAGACCTGCCGTGCCGCCTGGAAGGCTGCCGCCGACTGTTCCAGCTTGGCCGCATCACGGGTGCGCTGGCCCAGCGTCTGATAGATCGAGCCGAGATTGTTCTGGGCTGACGCCCAGTCCATCGGGAAGCGCTTGCGGGTAAACACCGTCAGAGCGTCGTCATAGGCAGCAGCAGCTTCTTCGAGCGTAGCCGTGCCCATATCGAAGCGGGCGATACCGCTCAGCGCATTGCCCAGGTTGAGGCGGCTGGTCGCCCAGGACACCGGGAAAGTTTCGCGGGTTCGCACTTCCAGCGCGGCGCGAAACGCGTCGGCCGCCTCGTTGATCTTCGCCTTGTCGTTGAGCTGGATGCCAAGCGTTACAAGCGTGTTGCCGAGATTGTTCTCGACCATCGCCCATTCCACGGGTGCTTTCTCGCGTGTGTATTCCTCAAGCGCCAGCCGGTAGGCTGCTTCCGCCTGGGTGAGATGCTCGCCGGCAGGCTCACGCTCGGAGAGTGCATAGAGCGCGAGGCCTAGATTGTTCTGCGAACCGGCCCAGTCCAACGGCAGCTTGTCGCGCGGACGCTTCTCAAGGGTGGCGCGCGTCGCCGCCACCGCCTCATTGAGACGCTGCGGGTCGCTCTCGCGTTCGCCGATCTTCAGAAGCACGTTGGCCAGGTTGTTCTGCGCCGCGGCCCAGTTGCGGTCGTCCTTCTCGCGCTCGAACACCACCAGCGAATCGCGGAAAATCACCGCTGCTTCTTCGAGATGCGCAGTCTCGGTTTCGCGCTCTCCAATGGTCTGCAGCACCACCGCCATGTTGTTGCGGGTGATTGCCCAGTCGCGATTCTGTTCGCCGTTGGGGATGAAGTTCAAGATGGTGCGATAGGCCTCGATGGAGTGCTGCAGCGCATCGAGGTCGCCGGTGGCGTAGCCATGAGCGTTCAACGCCTCGGCCTCCTGGTTCTTGTAGTTCCAGCGCAGCTTTTCGTCCCACTTCTCGACCAACGAATACGCCTTGGCATAGTCGTTGGCGGCGGATTTGTAGTCGAAGACCAGCGCGGCGGCGTCGGCGCGTTTGGCATAGATGGCGGCGTCGGCGATGCGCTTTTGCCGGAGCAGGTCCTCGGCCTCGTCGACCGCACCGCTGTTTTCCTCGATCCGGCCGACCGCGTCGTCGAGGAATTTGCGCGCCGTCACCATCGCGCCCTGGCCTATGGCCTTGTCGGCGGATGCGACCAGGCGACTGATCTCGGGATCGTCGGTGCGTAATGCGGCGCGTTCGGCCATCATCTTCTTCAAACGCTCGGCCTGGCCGTCCAGCACCTTCTGCAGGTCGTTCGGATCCTCCGGGATCTTTTCCGTGCCGAGCGCCTTGAGCACGCCGTAGAGAGCGTCAAGGGGCACGCCGTCCTGCAGAGAAGCCAATTCCACCTGAGCCCGTTTGGGATCGGGCAGGTCGGAAATGGTCAGCAGCAATTGCCGCCTCTCACCGGTGATCAGCCCGTCGTCGCCGGTCGGTTCCGGCGGCGCGACGCCGAAATAGAGCAGGCGGCGCAGGCTCTCGCTGACCCAGGGGCGCTGCTTTGCCTTGGTGTCGAGATAGACTTCCTCGGTGACCATGCGCATGACCGAGCCGAACTCGGTGCCTTTCATCGCCGTGAGGTGGCGCAGCAGGGCGGCGGCGTAGGGGCTGTTTTCGCCGGCGGCGCCATCGAGCGCCGGTCGGCCCGGCTCGGCGGCGAAGCCGACCACGGTTCCCAGGCTGGCATCATCCACTGAGGCACTGGCAAGCGCCTTGGCGCCGCGGACCGGTTCCAGCCCGCCGGCGCCGACAGGCTCGGCGGAAGCCGTCGGCCCGCGTCGCACGACCGCGTCCGGCGGAAACGGGTTGGTGCGGCAGGCGTCAAGCAGCACGATCGTCACCGGCACGGTCTTTTTCAGCTCGTCCATGACGGCTGAAATCGGCACCAGCGCCTCACCGGCATTTTTCAGCGACGAGACGTCGGCGTCGACCGGCACCAGATAGTTCTCGCCGCCCGCCTCGATGCCGTGACCGGAATAATAGATGAAGGCGACGTCGGCGCCGTCGGCATCCTCGACAAACCGATCGAGATCGCGCTTCAGCTTGGCGGCATCGCGATCGGTGACGTTGCGGGCGTCGAAGCCGAGATCGGTCAGCATCTTGGCCATGTCGCGGGCGTCGTTGGCCGGGTTGGCAAGGGCTGCGATGTGTTCGTATTTCGACTGGCCGATGATCAGCGCAACGCCCTTGAGGCTTTTGGTCTCGGCGGCCTGAGCCACAGATACGGCAAGGCAAAGCAGCATAGCGACGAAACCCGCCAGCCACCCCTGTCTGAAATGACGCTGTTTCGGCGTCGCACCCATTCGCTGTCTATCCGCCCTGATGATCCCAAACCTGTATAGCGCTGCCACCCGACCATGATCAAATTCAGGCGCCGGGCGGATCGAGGATCAGTTTCTGAAGATCATGGCGATTGCGCTGGAATCCGGGCTCGCCTATCCCTGAAAAATGTCTCCGCTCACCGAAACCGTTCTTTTCGTCTTCAGCCTCGTCGCGCTCGGCTATGTCACCGGGCTCACCGGCTATCTGAAACCGGCCAGCGGGGACGGCATCTCCGAATTCGCCATCAACGTCGCGATGCCGCTGCTGCTGTTTCGGACGATGGTGAATTCGGATTTCCACGGCGTGGCGCCCTGGTCGCTGTGGGGTGCTTATTTCGCGGCGGTTGCAATGACATGGGCCGCCGGCCATCTGGTGACGACACGGATCTTTGGGCGGGACGCGCGCACCGGCATCGTCGGTGGAGTGTCGTCATCCTTCTCGAATGTGGTGTTGCTGGGCATTCCCTTCGTTCTCGGCGTATTCGGGTCCAGCGGATTCGAAGTGCTGTCGCTGCTCGTTTCCGTGCATCTGCCGACCATGATGATGGCTTCGATCATCATGTTCGAGATATTTGGCCGCGGCGGCAGCGAGCCCGTACACCCGCTGCGCATCATCCAGAGCTTTCTGAGAAGACTGTTCACCAATCCGTTGATCATCGGCATCCTGGCCGGGCTGGCATGGCGCCTCACCGGCGCGCCGCTGCCGAACCTTGCCATGCGACTGGCCGATGCGCTGGCTAACACCGCCGGGCCGGTGGCGCTGTTCGCCATGGGGCTCAGCCTGCGCCGTTTCGGCATTTCCGGTAACATCCGACCGGCGCTGGCGCTGTCGACGCTGAAACTGTTCCTGATGCCGGCGCTGGTGCTCGGCCTGGTCTGGCTGTTTGGCCTGCCGCCCTTGACGGCCAAAGTGGCGGTCGTGGTGGCGGCGCTGCCGTCCGGCATCAATTCCTATCTCATCGCCGTGCAGTTCAACACCGGCCAGGCGCTGGCGTCGAACCAGATGACCATCGCCACGGCAAGCGCGGTTGTTACAACCGCCTTTTGGCTGACGGTGGTGGTGCATGTCTTTGGGTAGGCTTGGTCTTCTGTAAGGCTGGTCTTTGGCAAGGCTGGTCTTTGGCAAGGCTGCGGCCCAAACTAATTTACATGTGAATTTCTCTGGCGTTGGGCTGGCCCAAAGCCTATATGCCATCTTGCAATTGCTTGCCGGGCTTGCCCTAGGTAAAGAGCAGTGGCTTCAGCGTGTCGGCTCCGCCGCCATTGTGCACGCTCGTTCAAGAGATCCAGGAAACCGGCCCGTCAATGCGCCGAACGGAGGCTAGACCATGCTGCAGAAAACCAGCCATTTCATGCGCCAGGCCAATCTCATCAATGGCGAATGGGTGCAGGCCGACAGCGGCCAAACGGTCGACGTCAACAACCCGGCCACCGGTCTCAAGATCGGCACCGTGCCGAAGTCGGGCAAGGCGGAAACCCGCCGCGCCATCGAAGCCGCAAGCGAAGCCTTCAAGACCTGGCGCAAGACGACCGCGCTGGAGCGCTCGAAGCTGTTGCGCAAGCTGCATGACGCGATGATGGACAATCAGGATGTGCTGGCCGAACTGCTCACCATCGAGCAGGGCAAGTCGCTCGCCGAATCCAAGGGTGAGATCGGTTCGGCTGCCGCCTACATCATGTGGTTTGCCGAGGAAGGCCGCCGCACCTATGGCGATGTCGTGCCATCACCATGGGGCGATCGCCGCATCCTGGTGACCAAGGAGCCGGTCGGCGTCATTGCCGCCATCACGCCGTGGAATTTCCCCTCCTCCATGCTTGCCCGCAAGCTTGGCCCCGCGCTTGCCGCCGGCTGCACCGCCGTGGTCAAGCCGGCTTCGCAGACGCCGTATTCCGGCCTCGCATGGGGCGCGCTCGCCGAGGAAGTCGGCTTCCCCAAGGGCGTCATCAACATCCTGACGGGTGCTGCCGGCGAAATCGGCGACGAGATCTGCGCCAATCCGCTGGTGTCGAAGATCACCTTCACCGGCTCGACCGAGATCGGCAAGCTGCTGATCCAGAAGTCGTCCGTCACCGTCAAGAAGGTCTCGATGGAACTCGGCGGCAATGCGCCGTTCCTGGTCTTCGACGATGCCGACCTTGATCGCGCCGTCGCCGGCGCCATCACCGCCAAATACCGCAATTCCGGCCAGACCTGCGTGTGCACCAACCGCTTCCTGGTGCAGGCCGGCATCTACGACAAGTTTGTCGAGAAGCTGGCCGCTGCCAGCAATGCGCTGAAAGTTGGCTCGGGCCTGGAAGAGGGCGTGCAGCAGGGACCGCTGATCGACGTGAAGGCGGTCGAGAAGGTCGAGGAATTCATCGCCGACGCCACGTCGAAGGGTGGCAAGGTCGTTGCCGGCGGCAAGCGCCACGCGCTTGGCGGCTCATTCTTCCAGCCGACCGTCATCGCCGATGCGAAGCCTGACATGCGCTTCATGAAGGAAGAGATTTTTGGCCCGATCGCCCCGGTGTTCAAGTTCGAGACTGAGGAGGAAGCCATTGCGCTTGCCAACGACACCGAGTTCGGCCTTGCCGCCTATTTCTACACCGGCGACCTCGGCCGCGCCTTCCGGGTCATGGAAGGCCTGAAATACGGCATGGTCGGCGTCAATGAAGGCCTGATCACCACGCCGGAAGCGCCGTTCGGCGGCGTCAAGGAATCGGGCCTCGGCAAGGAAGGCGGACATCAGGGCATCGAGGATTATCTCGACACCAAATATGTCTGCATTGGCGGCCTCGGCCTCTAAATCATTGACGGGCAGGGCAGGGCAGGCCGCGGGCCGGCCCTTGCCAGACGACATTCAGCCGGACTGGAGCGGTTCAGCGTTTCACGGAAACGCCGAACCGCTCCAGTTCTTTGTTTTTTGCAATTCCGGACGGAAAACCGTTTCACACTTTTCCTGGAATTGCTCTAAGTCGATAGATCGACGAATTAGCATTTGGACATAGAAGATGAAGGACGGCGAAGTCTTCGGCACGACGCAGGCAGGCGAACCCGTTCGCCGTTTCACCATCCGGGGCGGCGGCGTCAGCGCCAACATCATCGGGCTCGGCGCAATCATCCAGGATCTGCGGCTCGCCGGTCACGACGCGCCGCTGGTGCTGGGCTACGACCGCTTCGAACCTTACGAGACCGACCGGGCCTTCTTCGGCGCGGTCGTCGGCCGTTACGCCAACCGCATCCGCGACGGCCGCTTCACCATTGCCGGCCAGCGCTACCAGACCGAGCGCAATTTCCTCGGCAAGCACACGCTGCATGGCGGCTCGGAGGGCTTCTTCCACCGGCCGTGGACGGTTTCGCTGCACGGCCGGGATTTTGTCACGCTGACCCTGCACGATCCCGAGGGCACGATGGGCTTTCCCGGCGCGCTCGACGTCACCTGCACCTACCGGCTGAAGATCCCCGGCACGCTCTCGATAGAATTGACCGCCACCTGCGAGGAGCCGACGCTGTGCAACCTGGCGCAGCATTCCTATTTCAATCTCGACGATGGCGGCACCGGTGACATTCTCGACCACCGGCTGATGCTGAATGCCGGCGCCTATACGCCTGTCGATGGCGAGATGATCCCGACCGGCGTCGTCAAACCTGTCGACGGCACGCCCTTCGACTTCCGCCAGGCGCGGCCGCTGCGCATGGAAACGGAAGGCGGGCAGCTTCCTTACGACGTCAATTTCTGCCTGGCGTCAGCCCGGGGCCCGCTTCACCAGGTGGCGTGGGCGCAAGGCGCCAATTCCGGCGTCGAGATGGAGGTCTGGACCACCGAGCCGGGCCTGCAGCTTTACACCGGCCAGTATGTCGCGCCGACCTCGGGCGGCCTGGACGGACGGCGCTACAAGGCGTTTTCCGGCTTTTGCCTGGAAGCGCAGACGTGGCCCGACGCGCCGAACCGGCCCTATTTCCCACAGGCCACGCTGTGGCCGGGCCAGATCTATCATCAGGTGACGGAATATCGTTTCAGGCTTCCCTAAGGTCTTAGCCCTCGAAAGCGGTTCTTAGAACCTCGAACGGCGCCAGCGCGCCTCGCACCTGCACGACAGCGGCGGCGACGCGATGCGCGCGCTGCACGGCATCCGCCGGGGCATGGCCGGCAAGCCGGGCGGCGAGATAGCCGCCATTGAAGGAATCGCCGGCGCCGGTGGTGTCGACCGGGGTGGCGACATGCTGGGCCGGAACCGGCTGCAGGGCTCCGCCAGCAGCGATCAGCGCGGGCTTCTCGCCATTCTTGACGACGACTTCGCCGACGAGTTTTCCGAACCGTTCGGCGGTCGCTTGCGGTGCCGAGTCGCCAAACAGCATCTGCTCGTCGGGAAAGGTCGGCAGCGCGATGTCGGTGACGGCAAGCGCGTCGAGGATCGCGGCTTGCGCCTCCTCGCGGCTCTGCCACAGGCGCGGCCGGTAGTTGGGGTCGAAGGCGACGAGCGAACCGGCAGCCCGCGCCTTGGCCACTTCTGCCAGCAACGTCTTGCGCGCGGCGGCATCCAGAATTGCCAAGGTGATTCCGGAAAAATACACAAGAGCCTGGTTTTCAAGGCTTTTTGCCAAGGCGGCCGGGTCCGAGGCAAGCCGCCTGGCCGCCGCGTCGCTGCGCCAATAGGTGAAGGCGCGTTCGGCGCCGGTCAAGGTGATGGCGTAGAGGCCGGGCCGCGCGCCTGGGATGACCGGGCTGGCGCCGATGTCGATGCCGTTTTCGGCGAAGAACGAAATCTGGCCCTGCGAGAAGGGATCGTCGCCGAAGGCCGAGACATAGGTCGCCGGCCGCTCGCCGCTCAGCGCATGCAGCGCCCACAACGTGTTGAACGTGTCGCCGGCAAAGCCCATGCGCCAGTTCGGCCCGGCCTGGCCGGACAGCTCGAGCATGCATTCACCGATCGAAGCGACGCCGTCTGCTGCCATGTATCTGTCTCCGGACCAGTTCGCTGCTGTAGCTTTTTGCGGCCGGCAGCGCCATGCTTGGCGGCGGCGGTTTTTTGCGCCAGAAGCGTTTTCCCACAGAAGCGGCGGGACGCGAATTGCTTCCCGAGACGTTATGTCCAGAAGAGGAACCGGTTTGGCATCGATATGGCGTTATCTTCTTGCGGGCGTTGGTCTGGCCGCCTTGCTGGCTGGCATATTGGCGATCGTCTATCTGACCGCGCCGCAGTCGGCGCCGGGCCCCGATGTTTCGCGCTCGAAGAAGACGGCGAACGGCTTGTTTGTCGCCAGCATTCAGCCGGAACGCGGCGTTATCCGGCAAGGCGAACTGCAATCCTGGTTGCTGACCCTGAAGACGGTCAAGGGCGATTCCGTGGAAGGTGCGGCGATCTCGGTGTCCGGCGGCATGCCGCAGCACAATCACGGCTTGCCGACCAGTCCGCAGGCGACCGATTATCTTGGCGAGGGGCGTTACCGCATCGAGGGGCTGAAATTCACCATGAGCGGCGTGTGGCAGTTGCGCTTCGCCATTTCGGCGGCGGCCGGTTCCGACACGGTCGTCTTCAACGTGGTGCTGTGAGCGGATGAACGGCCTGTTGCGCCTTCTGGCATTGGCGGCGGTCGTGCTCGTTGCCGGCTGCGGCAAACCGGATTTTTCCGATGCCGAGAAGAAGACCATCGCTTCGCTGGCGCTGAACACCTTGCCGGCGCTCAAACCCGACACCACCAACCGGTTCGCCGACGTGCCGGCCGCCGCCGCCTTGGGCTCCACTCTGTTCTTCGACCAGGGCATGAGCCGCGACGGAAACGTATCCTGCTCGACCTGCCACAAGATCGACCGGCAGTTCCAGGATGACCTGCCGCAATCCGTCGGTGTCGGCCGCACCAACAGGCGCTCGATGCCGCTGGCCGGCATCGCCCGCAATCCGTGGTTCTTCTGGGATGGACGGCGCGACAGCCTGTGGGCGCAGGCGCTGACGCCGCTGGAAAATCCGCTCGAGCAGGCGGGGAACCGCGCGGCCTTCGCGCATTACATCCAGAAGCGGTTCGGCGAGCGCTATGAGCGCATCTTCGGGCCACTGCCGGATCTTTCCGCCGTGCCGGCCAACGCCAGCCCGCTCGGCAATGAGGCCGAGCAGGCGGCATGGAAGGCAATGACCGCGGCCCAAATGGACGACGTCAACCGCGTCTTTTCCAACATCGGCAAGGCGATCGCCGCCTTCGAACGGTCGATCGAACCGGCACAGACGCGCTTTGACCGCTTTGCCATCGATCTTGCGTCAGGCGCCAAGCCGAAAGCCGACGATGCCTTTTCGCCGGAGGAGATGCTCGGGCTGAAACTGTTCATCGGCAAGGCCAATTGCGTCACCTGCCATAACGGCCCGCGCTTCACCGACAACGCTTTCCACAACACCGGCGTGCGGCCGGTCAGGGATTTGCCATTGGATCGCGGCCGTTTCGATGCGGTGGCCCAGGTTCAGGCCGACCCATTCAACTGCTTCGGCGCCTTCCGCGATGGCGACGCCGGCGCCTGCGGAGAACTGCGCTTCATCGTCAAGGCAGCACCCGAACTGATGCGTGCTTACAAGACGCCGTCGCTGCGGGGCGCGGCGACACGGCCGCCCTATATGCATGCCGGACAGTTCTCCACGCTGGAGGAGGTGGTGGCGCACTACGCGAAGGCGGAGGCGGCCGTTGAAGGCACCTCCGAAGTGCACCCGTTGCAACTGTCGGACCGCGAACGCGCGGCGCTGGTGGCGTTTTTGAAGACGCTGTCGGAGTGAGCTAGCGATCCTTCACCGTCTCCATGGCCACGAAGGTCGAGGTCTGCGCAACATGCGGCAGTGCCGAGATGCGCTCGCCGAGCACGCGGCGATAGGCGGCGATGTCGGTGGTACGGACTTTCAGGAGATAATCGAAGCTCGACGCCATCATGTGGCACTGCTCGATCTCCGGCACGGCCTGCACCGCACGGTTGAAAGCATCGAGCGCGGCCGAGCGCGTGTCCGACAGTTTGACCTGGACGAAGGCGACATGGCCTTCGCCCATGCGCTCGCGATCGATGATCGCCTGATAGCCCCTGATATAGCCGTCCTTCTCCAGGCGCTTCACCCGCGCCTGCACCGGCGTCTTCGACAGGCCGACCTTGCCGGCCAGTTCCGACATGGACAGCCGCCCGTCGCGCGCCAGCGCCGACAGGATGTTTTTGTCGATGCGGTCCAATTGGTCTTCTGTCACCGGTATCACAGTCCACCTGATAATAATTTAACCGCAATGATAGACCGATCGGCCTGCCATGTCGATTTCTTTGGACCGGCCGAAAATGCGGCTCTGTGCTAGCTTGCGCCATTCGGTCCGGCGACCGCCGGCCCGCTCCCAGATGCTTGCTCCGCAGGACCGCCATGCCGCTCGACACCATCCGCCAGCAGATCCGCGCCAACTACCTGCCCGACGAAGACGCGGCTGTGAAGCGCTTGGCTGCCGCGACAGAACTTTCGGCCGATGACCGCAAAGCCGTCTCGGCCCGTGCCGCGGATCTGGTGCGCGCGGTGCGCGGCTCGTCCGACCCGCGGCTGATGGAGGTTTTTCTCTCGGCCTACGGCCTCTCCACCAAGGAAGGAGTGGCGCTGATGTGCCTGGCCGAGGCACTGCTGCGCGTGCCTGACACCGAGACTATGGACGACCTGATCGCCGACAAGATCGCACCGCATGACTGGTCGGCGCATTCGGGCGGTTCGAGCTCGATCTTCGTCAACGCCTCGACCTGGGCGCTGATGCTGACCGGCCGTGTGCTCGACGAAGGCGAGGGCGGCATTGAAGGCACGCTGCGCTCGATGGTTCGCCGACTGGGCGAACCGGTGATCCGCAAGGCGGTCGCCGCCGCCATGCGCGAAATGGGCGAGCAGTTCGTGCTCGGCCGCACCATTGCGGAAGCCGTCAAGCGCGGCAAGTCGATGATCCAGAAAGGTTATCTCTATTCCTTCGACATGCTGGGCGAGGCGGCCCGCACCAAGGCCGACGCGCTGCGCTACCTCAAGGCCTATGCCGATGCGATCTCCTCGCTCGATTCAGGCTCCAACGGTCCCGATATCCGCCAGAACCACGGCATCTCGGTCAAACTGTCGGCGCTGCATCCGCGCTACGAAGAGGCACAGAAGGAAAAGATGCTGCCGGTGATGGCCGAGCGGCTGCTGTCGCTGGCGCTGGCCGCACGCCATTCGCGCATGGGCCTCAACATCGACGCCGAGGAGGCCGACCGGCTCGACCTGTCGCTCGACGTCATCGAGCGTGTGTTGTCCGAGCCGGAGCTTGCCGGCTGGAATGGCTTTGGCGTCGTCGTCCAGGCCTACGGCCCGCGCGCGGCCTTCACCATCGACTGGCTCTATGCGCTGGCGGAAAAGTACGACCGCAACATCATGGTGCGGCTGGTCAAGGGCGCCTATTGGGACACCGAGATCAAGCGGGCACAGACGCTCGGGCTTTCCGGCTACCCCGTCTTCACCCGCAAGGCCAACACCGATGTTTCCTACATGGCCTGCGCCAAAAAGTTGCTGTCGATGACCGACCGCATCTATCCGCAATTCGCCACGCACAATGCCCATACCGTCGCCGCCATCCTGTCGATGGCTGACAACCGTGACGCTTTCGAATTCCAGCGCCTGCACGGCATGGGCGAAGCGCTGCATGAGACGGTGCGCCGGGCCGAAGGCACGCGCTGCCGCATCTATGCGCCGGTCGGCGCGCACTCCGACCTCTTGGCCTATCTGGTTCGCCGCCTGCTGGAGAATGGCGCCAACTCCTCCTTCGTCCATCAGCTCACCGACGAGGACGTCGAGCCGGAGGATATTGCGCGCGATCCGCTCGAGACGGTCGAGAGCCAGGGCCCCGCCGCCAATCCGGCAATCGCTCGTCCTGCGACGATCTTCGGCGCTGGTCGGCGCAACTCGAAGGGGTTCGACATCACCGATCCGGTGACGCTGGCGGCGATCGACAAGGCCAAGGCGGCCTTTGCCGGGCCCGAGCGCTGGCATGCCAAGCCGATCACGCGCGCCGCCGGCTACGGCAAGCAGCGCCCGGTGGTCAATCCGGCAAAGCCTGCCGAGATCGTCGGCACGGTCGCCGAAGCCACCGTCAAGCAGGTCGCGACCGCGGTGCGCTTTGCTGTGGAAGCGCAGCCGGCCTGGGCGAAGCGTCCCGTTGCGGAGCGCGCCGCCATCCTCAACCGCGCAGCCGACCTCTATGAGGCCAATGCGGTCGAGTTTTTCGCGCTCGCCACCAGGGAAGCCGGCAAGTCGCTGGCCGACGGCGTGGCCGAAGTGCGCGAAGCCGTCGACTTCCTGCGCTACTACGCTGCCGAAGCGGCCAACAACGAAGCGGGCACCGAGGCGCGCGGCGCGATCGTGTGCATTTCGCCGTGGAATTTCCCGCTCGCCATCTTCACCGGCCAGATCGCGGCAGCGCTCGTCACCGGCAATTCGGTCATCGCCAAGCCGGCCGAACAGACGCCGCTGATCGCCTTCCGCGCCGTCGAGCTGCTGCGCGAGGCCGGCGTGCCGGAAGATGTGATCCAGCTTCTGCCGGGCGACGGCCCGTCGGTCGGCGGACCGCTGACCGCGCATCCGCGCATTGCCGGCGTCTGCTTCACCGGCTCGACCGAGGTTGCAAAGCTGATCGAGAAGCAACTGGCCGAGACGGCCGCGCCCGACGCCATGCTGATCGCGGAGACCGGCGGTCTCAATGCCATGATCGTCGATTCCACAGCACTGCCCGAACAGGCGGTGCGCGACATCCTGGCGTCCGCCTTCCAGAGTGCGGGTCAGCGCTGTTCGGCGCTGCGCGTGCTCTACGTGCAGAAGGATGTCGAGAAGAAGATGCTGGATATGCTGAAGGGCGCCATGGAAGCGCTCACCATCGGCGATCCCTGGCAGATTTCGACCGATGTCGGGCCGGTCATCGATGACGAGGCGCAGGAATCGATCCGCGAGTATTGCACCAAGATGGGGCTTCAGGGCCGGTTGATTGCCAAGCTCGAAGCACCGAAGGACGGCCGCTTCGTTGCGCCGCATGTGTTCCGGGTCAAAGGCATCGAGGAGATGGAGCGCGAAGTGTTCGGCCCGGTGCTGCATGTCGCCAGCTTCGACGCCGACGGGATCGACGCCGTCATCGCCGCCATCAACCGCAAGGGCTATGGCCTGACCTTCGGCCTGCACACCCGCATAGAAGGCCGCGTCCAGCATTTCGTCGACGGCATCCACGCCGGCAACATCTATGTCAACCGCAACCAGATCGGCGCGGTCGTCGGTTCGCAGCCCTTTGGGGGCGAGGGGCTTTCGGGCACCGGGCCGAAGGCCGGCGGGCCGCATTATCTCCGGCGGTTCCGCAAGGGGCCGGAGGCGGGCACGGAGATTGCCGAGGGCCACAAGGTGACTGCGACCGAACTCGCCGACAATCTGCCCGATCCGACGCTTGGCGGCTGGTCGACGAGGCCGGACCGCATCGCCATTTTGAGAAAGCATTTGCGCGGCAAGGGCGCTGCAGCGATCGGCGCTGCAGCCGCCATCGATTTCGGCCAGGTCGACCTGCCCGGACCGACCGGCGAGGCCAACACGCTGTCGCTGTCGCCGCGTGGCCGGGTGCTGTGCCTCGGTCCGGACGCCGACACGCTGCTTGCCCAGACGATCCAGGCGCTGGCCGCCGGCAATGCGGTGCTGGCCGTGGCGCCGGGCGCGCCGGCAGCACTGTCGGCGCTGACCGGCAAGGGGTTGCCGCTGGCGGCCATAGACGGTCGGTCAGACCCAGTCGAAGCGCGTTCGCTGCGCGTCGATGTCGTCGCCTTCTCGGGCAGGCCCGAGGCGGCGCGGATCGTGCGCAAGGTCATTGCCGACCGCAGCGGGCCGATCGTGCCGCTGGTCAGCGAGGTGCTCAACCCGGCGGCCTATGCGCATGAACGCGCTGTCTGCGTCGACACCACGGCTGCCGGCGGCAATGCCAGCCTGCTCGCGGCGGCCTAGGGGGCTTTTCGCGGCTCGCTTGCCTGCGTCGGGTTGCAAGGGTATGCGCAAGGGACAGAGAGCAACTCGAGCGGGGCAGCGGAACAGATGGAAGACACGTCCCGGCCGTTTGAGCTGCCGCGGGTGGCGGTGGTCATCACCTGCTTCAACTATCGGCCGTACGTCGAACAGGCGATCCGCTCGGTGCTTGCGCAGACCTACCGGAATTGGGAATGCGTCATCGTCGACGATGCCTCGACGGACGGCTCGGCCGACCAAGTCCGCCAGCTCCTAAGGGATATAGACGACCCGCGCCTGCGCCTGATGGCGCGCACGGAGAATGGCGGGCAGATCGCCGGATTCCGCGACGGCTTTGCCGCAACCGACGCGCCTTTCGTCGCGTTTCTGGATTCCGATGACGTGTGGCTGCCGGATTTTCTCCTGGCGCATCTGTCCGCCCACCTCAACACGACGCATTCGGCCGCACTGTCGAGTTCCGATGTGTTCCTTGTCGATGGCGGCGGCACCTTGCTGGGCGGCACCTTCCTTGCCTTGCGCAAACCGCGGTCCGGACCGGATCGGAGTGGCGTCGCCATCGCGCCCGGTGGCCGGCTTGCCGGCATGGCGCCTGGGATCGCCTATGCATCGGAGCATCCGGTAACCTATTTCGCACCTGCGGTGACGGGCTGGCTGTGGTCGCCATGCTCGGCGATCATGTACCGGCGTGGCGCGCTGGAACCGGTATTGTCCTTCCCGTTCAAGGCCAAGGTCGGGACCGATTATCTGACGGCGACACTCGCGCACCAGGCCGGCGGCAGCCTCATCCTGTCAGAAGGTCTCGGCCTCTATCGCCTGCATGGCTCCAACCTGTCCACCGGAACTGCCTTTGCCGGCGGCAATGTGCGGCAAACGCCTGCATACAGGAGCTACAGGAGCGTGTTGGCGGCGGATGCCGCAGACTATTTGCTGGCGAATTCTGCCTGGCTCAGCGATCTCAACGGGCGCAATTTCATACCTGCATTCCTGACGCAGCATGTGCGCCAGTTCCCGGAGCTGGCCGGTGATCCGCGGTTGGCGCGCTACCTGACACGCGGACAGCCCTGGCGGCGGCTGCGCCTGCACATTGCCCAGCGGCTTCGGCGACTGGGCGGCCGGAATTCAACCGGAACATGAGGGCATCTGCCCGTCGTCAGATCTCGTCGACGGGTGAAATCTCAATCAGGCCCCTTCGACGACCGAAAAGCCTTCGAACTGCGGATTGCCGAGATAATGCACCTTCGAGGTGCCGGTGTTGCGGTGGGCGGCGCGAAAATTCTCGGATTTGGTCCAGGCGACGAAATCCTCATGGCTTGCCCACACCGTGTGCGAGGCAAACAGCGTGTAACCCTCGGCCTCGTTGACCGGGCCGCGCAGCAAGTGGAACTCTCTGAAGCCTTTCATTTCCGAAAGGCTGGAATCGCGGTTCTTCCAGACATCCTCGAAGGCGGTCTCGGAGCCGTTCTGGACCTTGAAGCGGTTCATGGCGATGTACATTGGGCTTCCTCTTGAATTGGTGGACGATGACATTTGGCGAAGGTCTGCGAGCTGGTTAAAACGGACCGATCCGCGCCCTGAACACCCAACTTGATAATCCGATCTCGGGTGGAATGGGCGGGAACGGGGCTTGCTGGCGCACCAGTTTCAAAGCGAATTGGTCTAGTTCGGCAGACCCTGAACTTTCGACAAGCTGCAAGTCGCTGACGCTGCCGTCAGCCATGACGACGAAATAGACCCTGGCATTGTTGCGAGCCTTAGCTTGAATTTCCTTCGAAACGCGCCGGTTAGCGCGGGCAAGCTTCTTTTGAATTTCACCGCCGTAACGAGATTCCATCGCATTGCCAGCCGCGTCCTGGTTTTTACCCTTGCTGGCAACCGCCGGTGCGTCGCGTTCTTCGCCATCTGCCGCACCGCGGGTATCTCCAGGTCCGGCTGGAGGGGTCGGCCGCGGGCTCGGGACTGGTGGTTTGGCAGCAGGCAAATCAACGGCGGGCTCGTCGGCGGGCGGTGCCTCTGAACTTTGCGTTTGAACCCCTGGCGGAGTCGACGTCTCAGCGCTTGGGGCGACAGTTTGATCATTCGGGATGGCGGCCGTCAGTGTATCTGGCGCGGCGGTCGCCTGTTCGGCGGCTTCCGGCGCAGGCTTGGGCGCCGCCGGCTCCTTTACCGGTTGAGGCGCCTCGGTCGGCGGCACGGGTCGAACGGCCTCGGGCTTGGCCGGCTGCGGATCGGTTACCAGGGTAACATCGACCGCGTCGGGAGCCTGGCTGTCCAAGGCGCTGCCGACCACCTCGGCGCCCGATTGGTCGGTGCCTTCGGATTGTATCGCGTTACTGGAATCGAATGTCCCTGCGGGTCCGATGAAGAACGCCGCTGCGGCAGCGGCATGGAGCAGGCAGGACGCGACGATCGCCACAGTCCATTTGCGGTCCGCGGCTGCCGGCTGTGCGAGCTCGTCCATCGTAATCGCCGGTTCGTTGCCGGCGTCGGGGAGGGGGGTGATGTCCTGCATGGTTCGCGGCGAGACCTGCCGCGAGCGGGGTGGGATTGTCAAATCAAGATCGGTTGCCGGCCATGACGGCGGAGCTGCGACGGGTCGTGTCGCATTGTCGTGCAGGAAGGCGGGATGCAGACCCACCTCAAACGCCGAATGCGATACCGGTCTTGGTCTGCGTCTTCAGGCCGCGCATGCAGGCGCCCGGTTCGACGCCGGCGCATTCGGTGGCGCTGTTGATCAGCACGCGGCTGAGTTTGGTGCAGTCGGTGCCGGCGAGGTCGAAGCGGATCACCTTGGTCTTGCCGGCCGGCAGGTCCTTGAAGTCGAGCACGCTCAGGCGGCCGACCACGCCGGCCTCGTTGAACAGCGCGATTTCGAAAGCCGCCTTGGACAGATCGGCGCCGAGCGCATTGTTGACGACGAAGGTCAGCCGGCAACCCTTGTCCGAGGGCTGCACGGCATTGAGCTCGAGGCTGAGTTGCGGAGCCGGCGCGGACTGAGCCCACGCCGGCGCCAAGCCAAGCGACATCGCCAACGTCGAGGTCAGGAGCCGAAGCGATGCCGTCAAACTTGTCATGGGTGTCAGCCTCCAAAGCGCATGGTTGCGGCCAGCTTCAGCGTGATGCCGGGTTCATAGATGACGGCGGTGGTGCCGCCGTTCAGCGGGTTGGTGTATTTGACGTCGAACAAATTGTCGGCGCGGAAGTCCACCTTCAGATTGTCGGTGGCCTGGTAACTGGCGAAGGCGTTGACCAGAGTATAATCCTTGGCCACGGGGTTGCCCTTCGGCTTGCCGTTGTACTGCACCTCGCCGCCGACGGTCAGCTTGTCCTGAAGGAAACGGAAGCCGAGCTGCCCGGTGACCTGCGACGACGGGATGGTGGCAAGGTCGGCCCGCTCGCCTTCATCGGAGATGGTGTGGCCGTTGATGATCGAGGCCGACAGCCCGGCATAACCCCAGGCGGCATCGTAGACGCTTTCCAGTTCGAAGCCGTTGATCTTGGCCTGGGCGACGTTCTGGTACTGGAAGCAGATCGGAATCCCGGGGCCGAACGGGCAGCCGCTGGTCGGGTCGAATGCCGACAGCGTGACGCCTTCGATGTAGTCGTCGACATCGTTGTGGAAGTAGCCGGCCTTGAGCCGGAACGCGTCGCCGGCCTCGATAAGGTCCTTCAGCTTGTAGTTGACGCCGAACTCGGTCGTCTTGCCGGTTTCTGGCCGCAGGTTCGGATTGGGCAGGAACGGGAAGGTGACGCCCGCCGGATGGTTGCCGCTGATCAGCGTTTCGGTCAGCGACGGCGAGCGGTAGCCTTCCGCGTAGGTGCCATAGAACTGCAGGCCCGCCAGGCTGGCGCTTTCGAAGGGCGTGACACCAACGGTGATGCGCGGCGACAGACGATCACCTGACGTTTCGTGGGTGCTGTCTTCGAGGCTGTAATTGTCGTAACGCAGCCCGGCAATGACCTCGAGCCAGTCCCAGGTGAGCTTGTCCTGGATGTAGGCGCCCGAAACACTACGCTTGCCCGATGGGGTGTAGAAGCTGTCGCCGCCGGCGGTGCCGCCGGTCTCGACATCGTCACCCACCCAGTCGCCGCCATAGGTCAATTCGTGCGCAACACCGGCTGTTTCGAAGCGCGACGTGTTCCAGATGTCGACGCCGGCCGTGCCAACGTCGAAGGTCGAGGTCGAACCGACGGGCAGCAGCACGGGAAGGCCGGTCGACGGATCGAAGCGGTTCTGCGGGACCAGCGTGGTGAGGTCGAGATTGGTCTTGTTGTAGGAGGCGTTGATGTGGAGGTCGAGCCAGCTCTTGGCGTCGTCAGTGATGTTGTAGCGGGCGGTGAAGGTGTTCGACTTCAGGTCGACGTCGTTGGCCGGCACGCCGCCGCTGGTTTCCGTCCAGCCGTCGCTCGAGCCGACCCAGCCGAGCTTCAATTCGCTGTTCTCGCTCGGGCGGATTGTGGTCTTGAGCAGGCCGCTCAGCACGTCGAAACCGGTACCGGCGACGGTGTCGCCGCTGCCATTCTTGTAGTCGCCGTAGTCGCGGTAGACGATGTTGCCCAGCACATCCAAATCGTCGTTGAATTTGTAGGCGCCGCTGGCGCTGGCGGTCCAGCCCTTGCCGTTGCTTTCATAGCGCCCGGTGACGGAGCCGGCCCAGGTTTCGCCCGATCTGAGGAAATCCACCGCATCCTTGGTGTCGAAGAAGACGACGCCGCCAATGGCGCCGGAGCCGTAGGTGTTGGCGGTCGGTCCGCGAATGACGTCAACGGATTTGATGAGCTCGGGATCGACATAGAAGGTCGACTGCGTGCCGTGGTCTGAGCGCTGGAAATTCTGCCTGGCGCCGTCGACGATGACGGCGACGCGACCGAAATCCTGCAGGCCGCGGATGTTGATGCTAGAGCTGACGCGTCGCGCATCGGCCTGCACGGCGACACCAGGCACACCGAGCAGCATTTCGTTCGGCGTCGTCGCCATGCGGCGGTCGAGCTGTTCCTGGTCGACATGGCTGGCTGAGGCCAGCGATTCGATTGCCGTCTCGCCGGTGCGGCTGATGACGAGGATCTTGTCCAGCAGGGTCGCGCCGGCGGGCGCCGGCTTGGTGTCTTCGGTTTTCCTGGTCTGGTCGGCCTGGTCAGCGGCCGGCTGAGCAGCCTGCTGAGCGCTGGCCGGCGATGTCAGCAGCGCGATCGTCGCTGCCCCCGCAAGCAAGGCTGCCATTGCCTTTGCCATAGGCCGATGCACCGGATCGGCGTTCGCCAGACCCAGTCGTCCACAATTTCCCAAGCCCATGCCCCAACTCCAAAATTCCAGGTTCGATGCTGGCTGGCTTGGTGCTCGCTGGCATTTTTCATTCTGTCCGGCGTCTTAAATGTTGACTCATTTTGTCCGGTATTGCACTGACTAATAAACATGATTATTCGAGTCAAGAAATGAATCGGCATTTTTACAACGCTAGCCAGTTGCCCGGCACAGGAAAGGGATCGAAAGAGATGAACACCCACAATCCCAACGACTTCCGTTACCGCGTCCGCCGTTCCGAGGAGACGCCGACCCGCTTCGACCGGGTGCCGCTGGCGGTGCGGACGCTGTCCTCCAACACGCTGTTCCAGGGCGAGCACGAGATCGGCATCGAGCACCATGGGGCGCTCTATCGGCTGAAGATCACCCGCCAGGGCAAGCTCATCCTCAACAAGTGACGAAACAGCCAGGCAGGCCAAAACGCCAGGCAGGACAGGTAAGCAGGACATGGACCAGCGCGTAAAACCCGCACCGCATGAAATCCGGCGAGCGCGGGCAGACAATCCGAAAGCGCGCGAGCGCGATCTTGCCGCCGAGCTCGGTATTTCCGAAGCCGAGCTGGTGGCCGCGCATTGCGGCGACGGTGTCGTGCGCGTCGAGCCCAGGGTCAACGATCTTCTGACCGGCCTCGACGCCGTCGGCGAAGTGATGGCGCTGACCCGCAACGAAAGCGCGGTGCACGAGAAGATCGGCGTCTACGACAAGGTTGTCACAGGCGCGCACAATGCCATGGTGCTGGGCGAAAACATCGACCTGCGTATCTTTCCAAAGGTCTGGGCGCATGGCTTTGCCGTGGAAAAGCGCGACGGTGGCGACATCCGCCGCAGCCTGCAATTCTTCGACGCGGCCGGCGATGCGGTGCACAAGGTGCATCTGCGGCCGGCGTCCAATCTCTATGCCTACCAGAAGCTCGTGGCCGCACTCGAATCGCCGAACCAGGAGGCGACCGTGTCTATCGCAGGCCTGGCCGACGACGACGCGGAGACGTCGGGCATTGCCGCAGACATCGATGATCTGCGCGACCGCTGGAGCCGGCTGACCGACGTCCACCAGTTCTTTGGCATGTTGAAAGCGCTGAAGCTCAGCCGCCGCCAGGCCGTGCGCATGGTCGGCCAGGACTATGCCTGGCTGCTCGACAATGACGCCATCGGCGCCATGTTCCACCATGCCGCCGCCGACGGCATGCCGATCATGTGTTTTGTCGGAAACCGAGGCTGCATCCAGATCCATTCCGGTCCCGTCAAGTCGATCAAGCCGATGGGGCCGTGGATCAACGTCATGGACGAGACGTTCCACCTGCATCTGCGCACCGACTACATCCAGGAGGTGTGGGCGGTGCGCAAACCGACCAAGGACGGTCATGTTACCTCGCTCGAAGCCTATGGCGCCGACGGCAAGATGATCATCCAGTTCTTCGGCAAGCGCCATGAAGGCGAGCGCGAGCGCGACGACTGGCGGTTCCTTGCCGAGAACCTGCCGCGCATTCCAAGCCCGACCGCAGCCTGAGGAAACGACGATGATTTCACTGTTCAGGACGCTTGCCGCGGCCATGGGCCTGTCGCTGTTTATTGCCGCCCCAGTGCCGGCCAGCGAGAACGTGGCCGTGTTTGCCGACACGTCGCGGATCGTGGCGATCGGCGGTTCGATCACCGAGATCGTCTACGCGCTTGGCGAGGAAGGTCATCTCGTCGCCCGCGATTCGACCAGCCGCTACCCCGCCGCCGCGGTCGCGCTGCCCGACGTCGGCTATATGCGCCAGCTGTCGCCGGAAGGCGTGTTGTCGGTCAATCCTTCGGGCATTCTGGCGCTGCATGGCAGTGGGCCGAAGGAAGCGGTCGATGTGCTGAAAAAGTCGAGCGTTCCGTTCATCGACGTGCCCGAGCATTACAGCCATGACGGCATCCTGGAAAAGATCCGCATCGTCGGCAAGGCGCTTGGCGTCGACGCCAAGGCCGAGACGCTGGTGGCTGAGACCGACGCCAAGCTGAAGGCGGCCGAGAAGCAGACGGCGTCGATCAAGCAGCGCAAGCGCATCCTGTTCGTGCTGTCGATCCAGGGCGGCAAGATCCTGGCCGCCGGCACCGACACCGCCGGTGATGGCATCATCAAGCTCGCCGGTGCGGTCAACGCCGTCGAAGGTTTTTCCGGCTACAAGCAGATGTCCGACGAGGCCATCGTAACCGCCAGGCCGGACGTGATCCTGGCGATGAAAAATGCCGGACCGCCGATTGCGGAGGCCGAGCTTTTCGCCATCCCGTCGATCACCTCGACGCCGGCGGGTGAAGGCCGCAAACTGATCCTGATGGATGGCAGCTATCTGCTCGGCTTCGGGCCGCGCACGGCCGATGCCATCCACCATCTCGCAGTCTCGCTCTATTGCAGCCAGGTCACGGACTGAGCCGATGGTGGATCAGTCGGTCGCCGGCGCGGCGCGCAAGATGGCCGAGGGCGATCGTTCCGGGCGCGCGCGCCTGGTTATTTTGCTCCTGTGCGTGGCCCTTGCCCTTTCGCTGTTCCTGTCTCTGAGGTCGGGCGCTTCCGATGCATCGGCCGTCGGTGTCATTCGTGACTGGCTAACCGGCGCCGTGCCGGCCGACGCCGCGCTTGGCGCCCGCGACCGGCTGATCGTCTACGACATCCGCATGCCGCGCGTGCTGCTCGGCGTGGTGATCGGTGCGGCGCTGGCCGTATCGGGCGCGGTCATGCAGGGCCTGTTTCGCAATCCGCTCGCCGATCCCGGCCTGATCGGCGTTTCAGCCGGTTCCAGCCTCGGCGCCGTCGCCGTCATCGTGCTCGGCACAACATGGCTGGCGCCGCTCACTTTGGCGCTCGGCGGCATGGCCTTGCCGCTCGCCGCTTTCTGCGGCGGCCTTGCGGTCACGCTGGTGCTCTACCGCGTCGCCACGCGGCAGGGGCGCACCTCGGTCGCCACCATGCTGCTTGCCGGCATTGCGCTCGCAGCCCTTGCCATGGCGCTGACCGGTATCCTGATTTTCATGGCCGACGACCGGCAGTTGCGCGACCTGACCTTCTGGCAGCTGGGCTCGCTTGGCGGCGCGACCTGGCCGAAGATCGCTTCCGTCGGGCCGATCATCGTGCTGGCGCTTGCGGCAATGCCGTTCCTGGCCAAAGGCCTCAACGCCCTGGCGCTCGGCGAGGCGACGGCCGGACATCTCGGCATCCCGGTACAGCGGCTGAAATACACCGCGATCGTCGGCGTCTCGGCAGCGGTCGGCGCCTCTGTCGCAGTCAGCGGAGGCATCGGTTTTGTCGGCATCGTCGTGCCGCATCTCTTGCGGCTGCTGATCGGTCCGGACAATCGCTATCTCTTGCCGGCATCGGCGCTGCTCGGCGCCTCGATGCTGCTTCTTGCCGACGCAGTTGCCCGCGTCATCGTGGCGCCGGCCGAATTGCCAATCGGCATCGTCACGGCGATCGCCGGCGCGCCGTTCTTCCTCTGGATCCTGCTGCGCAAGCGCGGCGTAATCGACTTGTGAGGCGGCATGATCGAAGCACGCGATGTCTCGGTAGCGATCGGCGGCAAGCGCATTGTTGCCAATGTCGATTTCGTCGCGCGGCCGGGCGAAATTGCGGCAGTCGTCGGACCCAACGGCTCGGGCAAGACGACGTTTTTGAAGGCGTTGTCGGGCGATCTGGCGTTTGTGGGGACAGTGGCCGTCAACGGGCGCGATCTCACGGCGATGAGGCCGGTGGAGGCCGCCACTGTGCGTGCCGTGCTGCCGCAGGCCGCGACGCTGTCCTTTCCCTTCACGGTGCACGAAGTGGTCAGGCTCGGCCTTATCGGCGGCCGTTCCGGCGTTCTGCCGGGCGAAGATGATCGTCTGCCCGAGCGGGCGCTGGCGCGGGTCGACCTCGACGGCTTTGCCGGCCGCTTCTATCAGGAGCTTTCGGGCGGCGAACAACAGCGTGTGCAGCTGGCGCGCGTGCTGTGCCAGGTCTGGGCGCCGGTGCTGGACGGCAAGCCGCGCTATCTCTATCTCGACGAGCCGGTCTCCAGCCTTGATATCAAGCACCAGCTGATCATCATGAACATCGCCCGCGATTTCGCCCGGCGCGGCGGCGGTGTGATCGCCATCCTGCACGACCTCAATCTGACGGCCATGTATGCCGACCGGATTTTCGTGATGCATCGCGGCCGGCTCGCCGCCGACGGTTCACCGCAGGAGGTGCTGAGCGACGATCTGATCGAAAAGGTGTTCGATTGTCGGCTAAGGGTCGGTGTGTTGCCGGCGGCGAACATGCCGTTTGTCTTGCCGCAGTCAGCCGCCTAAAGCGCGTCGCGTTTGAACGAACTCAGGCGACGCGCTTTAGGTCTTTGTCTTTATGCATGTCGTTGTCTCAAAACCGGGGCCACTTTTGAGCGACATGCACTAGAAAACTCAGGCGGCCGGTGCTCGCTGGACCAGCATGTCGATGCCGAGCAAATGACGCACATTCGGGCGCGCCGCCACCATATCGGCGATGGTGTAGCGGGAGAGTACGGCAAAGAAGGCGTTGAGCGCCTCGCGCAGCGCCGAATTCAGCTGGCAGCTGTCGACCAGCGGGCATTCGGCGGCGTCGTTTTCGAAGCACTCGGCCATGGCGAAGCTCTCTTCGGTCACCCGTACGACGTCGAACAGGCTGATCTGCTCGGCGGGGCGGCCGATCCTCACGCCGCCATTCCTGCCGCGCACCGTCTCGACCAGGCCATGCTCGACCAGCGGCTGCAGGATCTTGAACAGGAAAAGCTCCGACACCGAATAGGCGGCCGCAATCTCGGGGATGCGGCTCAGGCGATCGTTGTTGGCGGCGCAATACATCAGGATGCGCATGGCGTAGTTGGTCTGGCGCGTCAGCCGCATTTAATTCCTCACCCGAGTGCTGGCGCGCTGGAACTGCACCAGATTTTAGATTGTGCTGGTGCGGCTTTCTCACCCGGAGTTTCGGATTCGCCCACACTGGCCTGATCGGAATATGGCCTATACCTTGGAACAATTCCAGACTGGGATTGCATGATAGATGAACATTCTTGTCAACTTTGCGTGCGAAACCGGCAATCCCCGGACGAAATCGGCCCATCCGATCATGCTACGGGCCCAAACACCCCCTAAATAGCCCATGCCAGATAGCCAAGAGATCGATGAGGAGCGGCGTATCATGTCCCAATCGGCTTCGTCCCTGGCGCCTGGCGGTTTTGATGCCGAGACGGGCGCCAAGCTTTTCGCGTTGCGGCGGACAAAGTTCCTCGCCACGGCTGCGCTGGTGCTTTGCGTCGTGGTTTTTGCCGTGGCCAAATCGTCCGAGGCCAAGTATCCGTGGCTGGGCTTCGTGGCGGCCTTCGCCGAGGCGGCGACCATTGGCGGCCTGGCCGACTGGTACGCGGTGGTGGCGCTGTTCAAGCGGCCGCTGGGCCTGCCGATCCCGCACACCGCCATCATCCCAGCGAACCAGAACCGCATCGCCGATAATCTGGGCCGCTTCATCGAGGTCAATTTTCTGGCGCCGGAGCCGGTGCGGGAAAAGCTGGCCGAGGTCGATTTTGCAGCACTCGTCGCCGACTGGCTGACTGACGCCGAACGCTCTGCCGGCCTGTCACGCTTCGTCGTACGGCTGGTCCCGCAGACGCTTGCGGCGATCGAGCAATCCGGCCTGCGCGGCTTCGTCACCAGCCGCATGCTGGAGCAGATCGACAAGGTGCCGCTGGCGCCGCTCGCGGCCGAATTGCTGTCGGCACTGACCGACGACCGCCGCCACCAGAAACTCTTCGACGAATTCACCAGGGTGATCGGCCGGTTCCTGAACGATGAAGAGGCGCTGGCGACCATGCGCGAGAAAATCCGCGAGGAATTGCCGTCGCTGTTCAACCTGTTCAGAGCCGACGCCTATCTGCTGAAGAAGATAGTCGCTTCCGCCGGTTCGCTGCTTGACGAGGTGCGGGCCGACCCCGACCATCCGATGCGCGCCGAATTCGACCGTTTCGCGCACAGCTTCATCGAGCGGCTCAGAACCTCGAAGCAATACGCCAAACGGGCCGAGAAGCTGAAACGCGATTTCCTGGCGCGGCCGGAAGTGAAGTCGCTCGCCGGCGACATGTGGCAGAGCCTCAGCCTGTTCATCGAACAGGACGCCAAGGCGGAGAATTCGATTGTTCGCGCGCATCTCGCCAACATGTTCGTCGAGGTCGGCCGCCATCTCTCAGGCGATCCGCAGATCAGGGCCGACATGAACCAGGGCTTTGTCGTGGCGCTGTCGTCGTTCGTCGAGAGCCAGAAGAGCGGTGTGTCGACATTCATCGCCGACCAGGTCAAGCGCTGGGACCTTGCCCAACTGACGAGGCTGATCGAGATGAACATCGGCAAGGACCTGCAATATATCCGCTTCAACGGCATGATTATCGGCGGATTGGCGGGTATCGTGCTCTACACGGCGGAGAGGCTGTTTCTCGCTGGCTGATGCTGCATTTGCCGCTGAATTGCTTGGGCGTCCGAATGGACACACGGCGCGCGAGTGCTATTGTCCAGAACAGGGTTCAGCATTTGCGACACTGGGGAGCACGAGCAATGGCCAAACAACCCGACTCCGATTCGTTCCTTGACATGTTCAGCCGGTTCGGCCGTGACCTGAAGGTGCCGAATGTCGAGGCGATCCTCGCGCATCATCGCAAGAACCTCGAGGCCCTGGAAAGATCGGCGCGGGCGGGAGCTGCCGGCGCGACCTCATTGTTGTCCAGACAGCGCGAGATGCTGCAGGACACGCTGCGTGAAGTCAGCGACATGGCGCAGAGCTACAAGGCGCCGGGCAATCCCCAGGAACTGATGACAAAACAGGCGGAGTTCGCCAGGAAATCCTTCGAAGCCGCCCTGAAAAATGCCGGCGAAGTGGCCGAGCTGGTCAAGAAATCCGGCACCGAATCGATCGAAATCCTGCGCAGCCGCATCAAGGAAGCGATGGAGGAAATCCGCTCGGGCTATGACAAGAAGTGACTCTCAACGCAACCATGAGAGGAGCGGGCCGGTTGCGGCGCATGAGCATGGACGAGGGACGCTGTTTGGCGGAAAATGGCGGAACGGAATCGCAACGGGCGAATTGACAGGAGCCGTCCGTTCGTGGTCCGAGGCACTGGGAGCCACCGGGAAAGCAGGAATGACGGAACTACGGCCGAAAACGCCGCCGACCTTCGAGCAGTTAAGGGCGATGGCCGGGCAGGAGCTCGGCGTGTCGGAATGGACGACCGTCGACCAGAACCGCATCAACCAGTTTGCCGAATGCACAGGCGACCATCAGTGGATCCACGTCGATCCGGAGCGGGCGAAGCGGCAGAGCCCATTTCGCACCACGATCGCGCATGGCTATCTGACGCTGTCGATCATCGGCGCGCTGGCGCTGGGCATGGGCATCGTCCCCGAAAACACGCAAGCCGCCTTCAATTACGGCTTCGACAAGGTGCGGTTCCTGGCGCCCGTCAGGGTCGGCGCACGCATCCGGCTGCGCACGACGCTGTTGTCGGTGGAGGACAAGGGGCCGGGCCAGTATCTGATGAAGGCCGCCAATACGGTCGAGATCGAGGGCGAACAGAGGCCGGCGCTGACCGCCGAAACGCTGGTCATGCTTTATGAGCGGCGCAAGCGGGCGGGAGCGTAAGCTCCCTATCTTCGGTCATGATGGCTGTTGCCGCACCGACAGCCTGCCGCCGGCGCGGGTCGAGAGCAGTGCCAGCAACAGCGCAGCCACCGCCAGGACCGTTGCCGTCTGAAAGGTAACCTGCATGCCGTGCGCGGCTGCCGCTGAGGTCAGCATGTCCTGGCTTTGCCGTTCTCCCGTCGAGGCAGCCGCAAAAATGGCGCCCATAAGCGATGCGCCGGTGATCAGGCCGAGATTGCGCGACAGATTGAGCAGGCCGGACACCACGCCGCGCTCGCCGGCAGCGACACCGCTCATGACGGCGGCATTGTTGGATGTCTGGAACAGGGCGTACCCGAAGCAGGTGACGGCGATCGGCACGATATAGCTGGCAATGCCGAGTTTTGTTGCGGCGAGCGACAAAAGCAAGGTGCCGTTGACCAGGCCGAATAGTCCGGCGATCATCATCCTGTTGGTACCGAAGCGATCGGTGAGGCGGCCGGCGATAAGTGCCGAGAGCGCGGAGACCAGCGGACCTGTCGACAGGACCACGCCGACCATCGCAGCATTGAGCCCCAGCCCTCGCGACAAATAGAACGGAGCGACCACCAGGGTCGCCATCATCACTGTGGCGACAACGAGGTTCGTGGCGAGGCTGGCGCTGAGCCGGATGTCGTACAACCGGGCAAGCCGGATCAAGGGATTCTTCGCCCTCTTCTGCGCGACGCCGAACAGAACGACGCCGATGCCGGCGGCAACCAGCAGGCCGGTGTTGAGGGCGCCGAAATGGCCGTGGCCGAGCGTCATGGCCAGTGCATAGGCGGCGAGCGTCAGGCCTAGCAAGACCGTCCCGATCGCGTCGAACCCGCCTTGAACGCCCGCAGCCTTGCCGCGGGCAGGCAGGGCCAGCCAGGCGAGGGCAAAGGTCAGGAGGCCGAGCGGCACATTGACGAGGAAGAGCGCCCGCCAGCCAAAGCCGGCGATCAGCAAGCCGCCGAGGGAGGGTCCGAGCGTCGTGCCGATCGCCGACATGGCGCCGAGCAGGCCCATGGCGCTGCCGGTTCTCTCCTTGGTCACGGTCTCCGCGACAAAGGCCAGCGTCAACGCCATCATCAGCGCGGCACCCAGCCCTTGCACGGCGCGCGCCGCAATCAGCAGCCAGAGCGTCGGCGCCAGGCCGCAGAGCACCGAGGCCAGTGTGAACAGCGCGATGCCGCCGAGCAGCAACGGCCGGCGGCCGACCATATCGGCCAGCCGGCCGGCGCTGACGATCAGGGCCGTGATGGCGAGCAGATAGGCGAGAACCACCCATTGCACGGACTGGAACGGCGCACCGAACGCCTGCATGAGGGAAGGCAGTCCGACGCTGGCAATGCTGGTTCCAAGCGACGACAGCAGCGTGGCGAGCGACAGGCTGGCCAATGCCAAGACAGGAGAGTGGGCCAGGCCTGCGGACCGGGTGTTCTGCGGCGCCGATGCGCACTCGTTCTGCTCGGCAGTTGCCATGGCGATTTCCTCCTTGTCAGTCCCGCAACCGGACCTGTCGGAGATCTAGTCGTCAGGGTGGAATGGCGGAAGGCGCAGCATTTGCATCTTATTCGTGCACCAAACGCCATGGCATGTGCTACAATCCGCCAATGACATCGCCCGACCTCAATCTGCTGTTCGCTCTCGACGTCCTGCTGACCGAAGGTAGCGTGGCTCGCGCGGCAACCCGGCTGCGGCTCAGCCCTTCGGCGATGAGTCGCACCCTGGCGCGACTGCGCGAAGCGACCGGCGACCCGCTGCTGGTTCGGGCCGGTCGAGGCCTTGTGCCGACGCCGCGCGCGGAGGCATTGCGGCAGCAGACCGGCCGTGTCGTCCAGGAAGCAGAAACGTTGCTGCGCCCTGCCAGGCCTCTCGATCTCGCGAAGCTGAACCAGATCTTCACGCTGCGCACCAATGAAGGGTTCGTCGAGGAGTTCGGGCCGCGTCTTGTCGCTCGCATCCAGGCCGAGGCGCCGGGCGTGCGGCTGCGATTTGCGCCGAAAGCCGACAAGGATGTCGCCTCGTTGCGCGACGCAGCGATCGATCTGGAAATCGGCGTTGCCGGCGAGACCGGACCTGAAGTGCTGATACAGGCGCTGTTCCGTGACCGGTTCGTCGGCGCCGTAGGAGCCGGCCATCCCTTGAGCGAAGGCGCGGTGACGCCTGAACGCTACGCGGCCGGCCGCCACATCAGCGTTTCACGGCGGGGTCGGGAAAGAGGGCCGATCGATCAGACTTTGGCGCTGCTCGGCCTGCAGCGAACCGTGGCGTGCATGGTCTCCGGCTTTTCGGCTGCACTCGCCATGGCGCGCGCTTCGGACCTTATTGCCAGCGTGCCCGAACGGCACACGCAAGGCGCACGCGCCGGCATGGTCAGCTTTCTGCTGCCGGTCGCCACGGTGGAGGTCACCATCTCGATGCTCTGGCATCCACGGCTCGATGCCGATCCGGCGCAACGCTGGCTGCGAGATTGCGTTCGGAAGGTCTGCGCGGCCTCCCGCTGAGCGCTCAGCGCGCCATTGCCGCCTTGAGCACCCTGAAAATCCGCTCGTCTTGGCATTGGGCAACGTTGAAGCGCAGGAACCGGCTGGCGGTTCCCGACAGGCTGAATGCATTGCCGGGCGCCAGCACGATGTTGTCGGCCAATGCACGGCGAGCAATTTCAGCCGCATCCACGCCATCCGGCAGGCTGCACCACAGGAACAAGCCGGCCGGTTGGTCGATCCAGGGCGTGATGCCGATCGCCTTCAGGCGCGCGCCCGTCTCACCCATGGCGCGGGAAAGCCGCGCGCGCAGCAATTCCATGTGCTTGCGGTAGCTGCCGTCCCTAAGCAGCGTCAGCACCAGTTCGGCCGCCAGCCGGCCGCCGCCGAAGGTGGTGGCAATCTTGAGGTCGGTGAGTTGCTCGATCCAGTCGCGCGGTGCCGCGATGAAGCCGCAGCGAACCGATGCCGATAGCGTCTTGGAGAAGCTACCGATATGGACGACGCGGTTGAGGCCGTCGAACGCCGCCAGCCGGGGCGCGGGACTGTGCTCGAAATCGGCGAAGATGTCGTCCTCGACGATGGTCAGGTCCGACTGGTCGGCGAGCTTCAGCAGCCGGTGCGCGGTGACCGGCGACAGGATCGCGCCGGTCGGGTTGTGGATGGCGGAATTGGTGATGTAGAGGCGCGGCCTGTGCTCGGCGAGCGCCTGCGCGAACAGCTCGATATCAGGCCCCGATGGCGTGTAGGGCACGCTGACGACCTTGGCGCGGTGGGCGCGCAGCAGCGCGTGAAAATTGAAATAGCAGGGGTCGTCGACCAGCACGGTATCGCCCGGTTCGATCAGGAAGCGGCACAGAAGATCGATGGCCTGCGTGCCCGATTCGGTCAGCATGATCTGTTCGGGCGAGACCTCGATGCCGTGGCCAGCCATGCGCCGCGCGAGCAATTGCCTGAGCGGCGGCAGGCCGAGCGGCGTGCCGTAATCGGCTAGGTCGACATCGTCGGCGCGCGCCACGGTGCGCAGCGCCCGGCGCAAGGCCCCCTGCGGCATCCATGAGGCCGGCATCCAGCCGCAGCCGGGTTTCAGCATCTCGTCGCCGGCTTCCAGTGACTGGCGCGAAACCCAAAGCGGATCGACAGCGCGGTCGAGCCGCGGGCCTATCTCGGCCAGCGACAGTGGCGCCAGCGATCCGGCGGCATAAAAACCCGAACCCGGCCGTGAGCGTATCGCGCCTTCGGCAGCGAGCCGCTCATAGGCTTCGACCACGGTCGACTTGGACACCTGCATGGCCTTGGCAAAGGCGCGGATCGAAGGTAGCCGCGCGCCTGGCGTCAGGCTGCGCGCCGATATCCGCTGGCGGATGGTCGCCATGACAGTTTCCACAAGCGTGGTCGCGACAGGAGGGTGCGCATTGCCGGTTTCCAAAATGAGTTCGGTCATCTGTATTGCTCTGATAGCCATTACAGTTTTGCGGAATTGTACTGCATTGTCTCTGGCTGCACCATAGGCACTTGCCCGATAGAGGGCGAAAGCAATGGAGCCTGGAATGGACAAAACCGCGAGCGGCTGGATGAACGGATTCATCGGCGTGCTGATCTTCTCAGGCTCGCTGCCGGCAACGCGCGTGGCCGTGGCCGATTTCGATCCGATATTCCTGACCTCGGCCCGCGCCGCGATTGCCGGACTTCTCGGTCTCGCCATGCTGATGCTGTTTCGGCAGAAACGCCCGGAGCGCGGCGATTTTCTGTCGCTGGTGATCGTCGCCCTTGGCGTGGTTGTCGGCTTTCCCTTGCTCACCGCGCTGGCGCTGAAGCACGTCACCTCCGCCCATTCCATCATCTTCGTCGGCCTGCTGCCGCTGGCCACCGCGATCTTCGGCGTGCTGCGCGGTGGCGAGCGTCCGCGCCCGGCCTTCTGGCTGTTTTCCTGCATCGGCAGCGCGCTGGTCGCCGGTTTTGCCCTGATGCAAGGCGTGACGGCCTCACCTGTCGGCGACGGCCTGATGCTGGCCGCCATCATCGTCTGCGGCCTGGGCTATGCCGAGGGGGCGGCATTGTCGCGCAGGCTGGGCGGCTGGCAGGTGATCTGCTGGGCGCTGGCGATCTCGCTGCCGATCATGCTGGTTCTGACCTTTGCGACGCTGCCGTCGTCCTTCGCCGGCATCGGCTCTCACGCCTGGATGGGTCTCGCCTATGTCTCGCTGTTCAGCATGCTGATCGGCTTCGTGTTCTGGTATCGCGGCCTGGCCCAAGGCGGCATCGCTGCCGTCGGGCAGTTGCAGTTGCTGCAGCCCTTTTTCGGCCTGGCGCTGGCAGCGTCGCTGCTGCACGAGCAGGTCAGCCCGCTGATGGTGGTCGTGACGCTCGGCGTGGTGGCTTGCGTGTTCGGGGCGAAGAAATTTGCGCGCTAGGAGTTTGGTGGTGGAGGGCGACTCCGCCCTAGAACTTCGTCACCACCCCAATGCCAATCCCCTCGAACCCGCCCATTGCCACCAGCGCCGCAGGCGCCTCATCAAGGCTGATCTTCTTGCCGACCAGCAGTTCGGGCTTGAGCTTGCCGGTGCGGATCATCTCCATCATGGCGGGGTAGCGGTGGGCCTGCATGCCGTGGCTGCCGAGGATTTCCAGCTCGAAGGCGATCACCTTGTCCATCGGCACTTGCGGGCGGGCGTGTTCGCCCAGCATCAGGCCGACCTGCACATGGCGGCCGCGCCGGCGCAGATTGGCAATCGAGTTGAACGATGTCGTGGGGTGGCCGAGCGCGTCCATCGACATATGCGCGCCGCCATTGGTGATCTGCTTGATCGCCTTGACCACGTTCGGCGTGGTCGAGGCGTTGATGGTCGCCACGGCGCCGATCTTTCTGGCGAAGTCCAGTTTCTCGTCGGTGAGGTCGATGGCGATGACATTGGCGCCCATGGAACTGGCGATCATGATCGCCGACAGGCCGACGCCGCCGCAGCCATGCACCGCCACCCATTCGCCCGGCGTCACCCGGCCCTGGTCGACAATGGCGCGAAACGAGGTGACGAAGCGGCATCCGAGGCTGGCGGCGGTGGCGAACTCCATCTCCTCGGGCAGGCGCACGAGATTGGTGTCGGCATGCTCGATGGCGACATATTCGGCAAACGATCCCCAGGCGGTGAAGCCGGGCTGCGTCTGGTGTTCGCAGACCTGATGATTGCCCGAATTGCATTCGAAGCAGCGGCCGCAGCCGACGCAGAACGGCACGGTGACGCGCTCGCCGGCCTTCCAGCGGGTCACCCGCTTGCCGACGGCGACGACGATGCCGGCCAGTTCATGGCCCGGCACATGCGGCAGCGTGATGCCGTCATCATGACCCATCCAGCCATGCCAGTCGCTGCGGCAGAGCCCGGTCGCCTCGACCTTGATGACCACACCGTCCGCGGCCGGTTTCGGATCCGGCACGGTCTGGATTCTCGGCGCCTCGCCGAATCTTTCGAAGACGACAGCTTTCATCGGCAACTCTCCGTGCTCTGCTCCGGCATTGTGAGCCTATTCGGCATCTATCTGATTCTCCGGTGCTGCCTTCTGAAAGGCCGGCAGCGCCATGCAGGCGGCGTGGATGCGCGAGATCTCGGGGTAGGGTGTCAGGTCGACGCCGAAGCGGGCGTTGCTGGCGATCTGGGCGACCAGGCAGATGTCGGCGAGGCCCGGTGCGTCGCCATGGCAAAATGTGCCGGTCTCATCCGATGAAGCCAGAATCTTTTCAAGCGGCTGGAACCCTTCGTTCACCCAGTGGCGAAACCAGTGGATGACATCCTGGTCGCCGGCGCCGAACAAAGTGCGCAGCGAGGTCAGCACGCGCAGATTGTTCACCGGGTGGATGTCGCAGGCGATCATCTGCGCCAGCATTCGCACGCGCGCCCGGCCGAGCGCGTCCTTCGGCAGCAGCGGCGGTTCGGGGTGGGTCTCGTCGAGATATTCGATGATCGCCAGCGACTGCGTCAAAAGCGTGCCGTCGCCCAGGATCAGCGCCGGCACCAGCCCCTGCGGATTGACCGCCAGGTAAGCCGGCTCCAGATGGTCGCCATGACGCAGATGATGCGGCACGTAATCGTAGCCCAGCCCCTTCATCTCGAGCGCAATGCGGACGCGGTAGGAGGTGGAGGAGCGGTAGTAGTTGTGGAGGACGAGGTCGCTCATCGGATCACGGCTTGCCGGTGGAATTTTGGCCGATCGAATCTTGGCCGACAGTGATCTCGATGGTGCCGATGCCGTCGACGCCGCCGGTCATCGTCTGTCCCGGCGCCACCGCACCGACACCGGCCGGCGTGCCGGTGAAGATCAGGTCGCCCGGTTGTAGTACAACCGCACCGCTGCAGATCGAAACGATATCGGCGATCGGCCAGATCAGTTCGGCGAGGTCGCCCTCCTGCTTCACCGCGCCGTCGACGGCGAGCCAGATGCGGCCCTTTTGCGGATGGCCGGATTTGGCGGCCGGCACCAGCGGACCGCAGGGCGCCGAGCGGTCGAAGGCCTTCGACCAATCCCAGGGCCGCGCCGCCTTCTTGGCTTCGTCCTGCAGGTCGCGGCGAGTGAGGTCGATGCCGACGCCGTAGCCCCAGACATGGTCGAGCGCCTGCGCGCGAGGAATGCGGAAGCCGGCCTTGCCGACCGCCGCGACCAGCTCGATCTCGTGATGCAGGTTCTTGGTCAAGGGCGGGTAGGGGATCGTGGTGCCGGAATCGGTCACCGCGTCGGCCGGCTTGGTGAAGAAGAAGGGCGGGTCGCGTTCGTCATTGCCGAGTTCGCGGGCGTGCGCGGCGTAGTTGCGGCCGACGCAGAAGATGCGGCGCACCGCAAAACGCTCGGCCGAGCCGGCGACGGCGACCGATGGTGTTGCGGGCAGGGGGAGGACGAAGTCTGTCATGCCAGGTCTTTCTGCTTCAACTGCCGGCACATTTGACCGATTTGGACCGCCGGGCAAGGCAGGAGCCTCCGCAAAAGCGTCGGCTGCGCCTTGATTGTCTGATAAAGTCGGCTTCGCCTCCTGGGGTTAAGATGGCGATAGACTATTTGCCAATAAGCTGGCCATACCAGCGGGAGTATCGTGCCCAGGGAGGACTGAAACGAACACCATGACCGCAGTCAACGATCGCGCCCGGTTTCTGATCATCGACGACCATCCGCTGTTTCGCGAGGCGCTGCACAGCGCCGTGCAGATGGCCTATCCGGAAGTCGACACGGTGGAGGCGCGCTCGATCGCCGAGGCGCTCGATCTTCTGGGTGGGATAAAGCCATTCGATCTGGCGCTGCTCGATCTCAACATGCCCGATGTGCATGGCTTCGATGGACTGCTGCAACTCAGGACCCGCCATCCGCGGCTGCCGGTGGTCGTCGTCTCGGGCTATGAGGAGCCGAAGATCATCTCCGAGGCGCTTTCCTATGGTGCAGCCGGCTTCATCCCGAAATCGGCGCGCAAGAGCGATCTCGCCGCCGCAATCCGCTCGGTGATGGAGGGCGCGATCTATGTGCCGGAGACATATGAGGGACAGCCGCCCGACGCCGACAGCGCCGACCGCGCCGACATGGTGCAGCGGCTGGCCAAACTGACGCCGCAGCAGCTGCGCGTGCTGCAGATGCTGCGCCAAGGCCTGCTCAACAAGCAGATCGCCTACGAGCTGCAGGTCGGCGAGACCACGGTGAAGGCGCACGTCTCGGAGATATTGCGCAAACTCAATGTGTATAGCCGCACGCAGGCGGTGATCGAGGTGTCGAAGCTCGACAATGCGGAGTTGTTTCGCGATCAGGCCGGGTTTTGATCTTTACCCTCCCCCTTGTGGGGAGGGTCGATCCGCGAAGCGGAGCGGGGTGGGGGAGCTTGGCGCTGCACCCCGCCCCGGCGCTGCGCGCCGACCCTCCCCATCGAGGGGAGGGTATGGGGCTCAAGCCAGCAGATGCGCCAGCAGCGCCCTTAGTTGCGCCGGCTTTAGCGGCTTCCGCATCAGCTCTATGCCTGCGGCGCGGGCTGCCTTGGCGACGGCCTCCGATCCGTCGGCGGTGACGATCAGCGCCGGCACGGCGCGGCCGAGATAATCGCGGACTTCGGCGATGGTGGCGGTGCCGAGGTCGCCGTCGTCGAGATGCTGGTCGGCAATGACGATGTCGGGCACCCAGTCGGTGTCGCCAAGCAGGCTGACCGCAGCCTCGGTCGAGGTCGCGGCGCGCACCAGGCACTGCCAGCGCTCGAGCAGGAAAGTCATCGCCTGCAGCACGTCGGCGTCGTTTTCGACCAGCAGCACCTTGGTGCCGAACAGGCCGTAGCCGCGCGGCCGCTCCATTTCGGCAAGGCTGGCGATGGCGTCGGCGCTGGCGCCGATGCCGACCGGCACGTCGATGTGGAAGATGGTGCCGCGCCCAACCCTCGAGGAGAACGTCACGGGATGACCGAGCGCGGCGGCCATGCGCCGCACGATGGCAAGGCCCAGGCCCAGCCCGCCGCCGGAGATCCCGGTGTCGGCTGGAATGGCGGAGCCGCGATGGAACTCCTCGAACACCGCCTCGCGCTGGTCGTCGGGAATGCCGCAGCCGGTGTCGGCGACATCGATGCGGATGGTATCGCCGCGATGCCTTGTGCCGACAAGCACGCCGCCCGAAGGGGTATAGCGCAGCGCATTGGACAGGATGTTCTGCAGGATGCGGCGCAAGAGCGTGCGGTCCGAACGCACCACGGCGCTGACCGGGCGGAACTTCAGCGCCAGCCCCTTCATCTCGGCCACCGGCAGGAAATCCGACCGAAGCGAGGAAAACAGCGTCTCCAGATTGACATCGCCGATGTCGGGCTGGACCACGCCGGCATCGAGCTTGGAAATGTCGAGCAGCGTGCGCAACAGGTCTTCCATGGTCTCCAGCGAGCGCTCGACCTGGCGGACAAGTTTCTTGCCCTCGTCGCTGGTCTGCACTTCGGCCAATGCCGAGACCGAGAGGTGGGCGGCGTTCAGCGGCTGCAGCACGTCATGGCTGGCGGCGGCCAGGAACCTGGTCTTGGACAGGTTTGCCAGTTCGGCGTTTTCCTTGGCGGCGCTGAGGTCGATGTTCGACTGTTCCAGCCGGCGCAAGGTCGAGTGTAGTTCCTCGGTGCGCATGCGCACGCGGTTTTCCAGTGAAATTGCGGTCTGGAACAGCGAGAAGGCGTTGCCCTGCTGGTCCATCGAGCGCTCGACGCGGCTGACCAGAGCGGCGTTGATCTTCTTCAGCCTGTCGACGTCGTTGATGTCCCTGAGCGGCATGCGCTATTCCGCCGCCTGGCGTTCGCCGAAGGCGATGCCGGTGAAGGTTTGGTTCAGATGCATCGAACGGTACTGTTCGCCATAGGTGCCGAAGCCGATGACATTGTTGACCCGGTAGAGCTCCGAAATGTCGCGGAACACCTGGCGGTTGCGGGCGTCGAGCCGGCGCAGCACGCAATCGAAGCCGAGGATCATGTCGATGCCGCCGAGCCGTTGCTCGACGTCGCGCAGTGCGGCGCGCGTGGATTCCACCATGTCCTTGGGCTGGGCGATGGACAGCACGACGCCGTCGTCTATGGCGCAAAAGAATGACAGGGAACCGTCGGCATGCATCTTCTGGATCGAGCGGCAGTAATATTCGCCGCCCACTTTCACCACCACCGGGTGCGAGGCGAAGCTCATCGGCGTCAGGTTCTGCGCAACGATGCCGACCGAGGCTGCATATTCCTCAGCCGCGTTGGTGGCGTTGAATTCGCGCACGGTGCGGTGGTCCGGATCGGATGCCGTCACCACCAGCTTCTCGTCGGTTGGGATGAAATTGTCGGTCTTGAAGACATGGAACGGGATCTCGGTGGCGATCAGCACAATGATGGCGCTGTCGGACGCAACCTTGCCGTTCGAAATCAGCCTGGTGGTTTCGAATTTCAAATCGTCGCCCGCCGAACCGCCTATCAGCGGGATGTCGTCCAGCCCCCAATGGATGGCCGAGGTTACAGCTTCCTCGGCAAAGGACAGGCCGTCGATGAAGCAGAGCGCGAAGGTGCTTTTGGCATGGCAACTGCCGGTGCGTCCGCGCAGCAACCGCCGCAAGCCCTCGACTTCATCAGTGATCCTGTCCATGCCCGACGAGGAGAGATTGTCGACCATGGTGCTGACCGCCGAAAACGACGCGGAGGGAAAGAGCATGGCGAGCACATGACCTTCCTCCAGGCCTTGCGGGGTGATCTCGCCGGCGGTCGAGCAGGCGGCGTAGGCCAGCGTCGGCGCGTGGGTCTTCAGCGCTTGCGAAAGGACGCTCGCATCAAGCAGGCTCTGGGAAAAGAACAGCAGGGCAAAGCCGGCATCGATGGCTGCGGCCTCGACGGCGACCGCCAGGGCGAATGCATCGGCGTCGGGCTCGTCGGTGGTGAGCGCCGACAGACCGGATGCATAGCTCGTCCGTGAACTGGCCAGAGGCTTCCTCCCGATATCCTCCGACGCTTCCTGCGCGCGCCCGTTTTATGTCTCTCGGCGCGTTGGCGTCGAGGGCATTGTTGCCCCCTATTCGCTCTTTGGCAATGGGGCGGACAGGCCCATGATTTTCGTTTTCTCCATGACCGAAAGTACAATGAGCGCCGTGTGTTTTTTGCGCTTTTTGCAGTGTACCAATAGCGCATGGCCGAGCGCCAAAGCCGCATCGGCAGCATGACTACCAAGGTCGATACCCAGGGAGGATGCATGTCGGACGTTTCGTTTGTCGTGAACGGAAAACGGATCAGCGGCGCTGCCGAGGACCGAACGCTTCTGGTTCATTTCCTGCGCGAAAATCTTGGTCTCACCGGAACGCATGTCGGTTGTGACACCTCTCAATGCGGCGCCTGCGTCGTGCATGTCGACGGCAAGGCGGTGAAGTCCTGTTCGATGCTGGCCGTGCAGGCCTCCGGGTCGACCGTGGTGACGATCGAAGGGCTTGCCAATGGCGGCGACCTGCATCCGATGCAGGCCGCGTTCAAGGAACATCATGGGCTGCAATGCGGCTTCTGCACGCCGGGCATGATCATGACGGCGACCGACATGATCGCGCGCCATCCCGAAGGCCTTGACGAGGCGACGGTGCGCGCCGAGCTCGAAGGCAACATCTGCCGCTGCACCGGCTACCACAACATCGTCAAGGCGATCCTCGCCGCATCGCAGACGATGGCGAAGGTGCCGAAGGGCAGGGCGAAACAGGCAGCGTAAGAAAGAAGCGAGTAGTGAATAGTGAATAGCGAGTAGTCGGTTTAGCCGAACCGCTCCGAGCACAATTCCCTACTCACTGTTCACTATTCGCTACTCACTATTCGCTATTCCGGAGGAATTCCTATGGGCATTGAAGGCATCGGCGCTCGGGTCGTGCGCAAGGAAGACAAACGGTTCATCACCGGCGCCGGCCGCTATGTCGACGACATGGTGGTTCCCGGCATGAAGCATGCCGCTTTCGTGCGCAGCCCGCACGCGCATGCTCAGATCAAGAAGATCGACGTCAGACGAGCGCAGGCGATGCCCGGCGTCATCGGGGTCTTGACCGGCAAGGAGCTCAAGGCCGACGGCATCGGCAACCTGATCTGCGGCTGGATGATCCATTCCAAGGACGGCTCGCCGATGAAGATGGGCGCGTGGTCGCCGCTGGCCGTCGACAAGGTGCGCTATGTCGGCGACGCGGTCGTCATCGTGGTGGCGGAAACCAAGGGCCAGGCCCGCGACGCGGCCGAAGCGGTCGAGATCACCTACAAGGAATTGAAGGCGGTGGTCGATGCCACCAAGGCGCTGCAAAAAGGTGCGCCGCAGGTCCATGCCGAAGCCGAGGACAATCTTATCTTCGACTGGGAGATCGGCGATGCCAAGGCGACCGACGCGGCGATCCAGGCGGCGGCCCATGTCACCCGCATGAAGATCGTCAACAACCGGCTGGTTCCCAACGCCATGGAGCCGCGCGCGGCCCTTGGCCATTACGACAAGGCCGAGGACCATTTTACCTGCTGGACGACGTCGCAGAACCCGCATGTCGCGCGGCTGGTGATGAGCGCCTTCTACAATGTCGCGCCGGAAAACAAGCTGCGCGTCATTGCGCCCGATGTCGGCGGCGGCTTCGGCTCGAAGATCTACATCTATCCCGAAGAGATCGTCTGCCTGTGGGCGTCCAAGAAAACCGGCGTCCCGGTCAAATGGGTCGCCGACCGCACCGAAAGCTTCCTCACCGACGCACATGGCCGCGACCATGTCTCGACGGTCGAAATGGCGTTCGACAAGAACAACAAGATCACCGGCTTCAAAGTCGACACCATCGCCAATCTCGGCGCCTACATGTCGCTGTTCTCGTCTTGCGTGCCGACCTATCTCTACGCGACGCTGCTGTCGGGCCAGTACAACATCCCGACGATCCACGCCAATGTGCGCACCGTCTACACCAACACGGCACCCGTCGATGCCTATCGCGGGGCAGGGCGGCCGGAAGCCACGTATCTGCTCGAACGGACAATGGAGACCGCCGCGCGTGAACTTGGGGTCTCTCCGGCGGAGTTGCGGCGCATCAATTTCATCACCGAGTTTCCGCACCAGACGCCGGTCATCATGAACTATGACGCCGGCGACTATGGAGCTTCACTCGATGCGGCGACACAGGCGTCCGACTATGCCGGCTTTGCCAAGCGCAAAGCGGCGGCCGCCAGCCAGGGCAGACTGCGCGGCATCGGCATGAGCTGCTATATCGAGGCCTGCGGCATCGCGCCGTCGGCGGCGGTCGGTTCGCTCGGCGCCGGCGTCGGTCTGTGGGAATCGGCCGAGGTGCGGGTCAATGCCGTCGGCACGATCGAGGTGCTGACCGGCTCGCACAGCCACGGCCAGGGCCATGAGACGACCTTCGCGCAACTCGTCAACCAGCGTTTTGGCGTGCCACTGGACTCGGTCTCGATCGTCCATGGAGATACCGACAAGGTGCAGATGGGTATGGGCACCTACGGCTCGCGCTCGGGCGCGGTCGGCATGTCGGCAATTGCCAAGGCGCTCGACAAGGTCGAGGCCAAGGCCAAGAAAATCGCCGCCCATCTGCTCGAAGCCGACGAGGGCGACATCGTCATCGAGAATGGCGAGGTCAAGGTCGCCGGCACCGACAAGAGCCTGCCCTGGTTCCAGGTGGCTCTTGCCGCCTACACCGCTCACAATCTGCCGGCAGGCATGGAGCCGGGACTGAAGGAAACCGCCTTCTACGATCCGGCGAACTTCACTTTCCCGGCCGGCTGCTACATCTGCGAGGTCGAGATCGATCCGGAAACCGGCACGACCGAGATCGTCCAGTTCGTCGCCGCGGACGATTTCGGCAACATCATCAACCCGATGATCGTCGAGGGCCAGGTGCATGGCGGCATCGCCCAGGGCATCGGCCAGGCGCTGCTGGAAGGCGCGCACTATGACGATAGCGGGCAGCTGCTAACGGCGAGCTACATGGACTACACCATGCCGCGCGCGGACGACCTGCCGTCATTCAAGGTGTCGACCTCGAACACGCCGTGTCCGAGCAATCCGCTCGGCATCAAGGGCTGTGGCGAGGCCGGCGCCATCGGCTCGCCGCCGGCGGTCATCAACGCCATCACCGACGCTTTGGGGATTGTGGACATCGCCATGCCAGCCTCGCCGTCAACGGTGTGGGCGGCGATTAGGGCGAAGAAATGAGTGAGTAGGGAGTAGTGAGTAGGGAATGGGCATTACCGGAGATGACAGCGTCCCTATTCCCTACTCACTACTCACTACTGCCTAACCACTTCAGGGGAGGATCCCATGTACGCAGTCAACTACCACCGCGCCGCCTCGGTCGCCGACGCCGCCAAGCTGGTGAAGAGCGGCGACGCCAGGCTTTTGTCAGGCGGCATGACGCTGATCCCGGCGATGAAGACGCGGCTCGCCGCACCGTCCGACCTGATCGACCTGTCGCGGATCAAGGAGCTGCAAGGCGTCAAGGTGTCGGGCAAGACCGTCACCATCGGCGCCGCCACAACCCATTACGACGTCGCCAATGACGAGAAGCTGCGGAAGGCCTGTCCGGCGCTTGCCCACCTTGCGTCGCTGATTGGCGATCCGGCGGTGCGCCACAAGGGCACGATCGGCGGCTCGGTCGCCAACAACGACCCAGCCGCCGATTATCCGGCGGCGCTCTTGGCGCTGGGCGCCACCATCGTCACCAACAAGCGCGAGATTTCAGCCGCGAAATTCTTCACCGGCCTGTTCGAAACGGCGCTGAAAGAAGGCGAGATCATCACCGCGGTGAGTTTTACCGCGCCGGCCAAGGCTGCTTACGAAAAATTCCGCAACCCGGCCTCGCGCTATGCGATCGTCGGCGTGTTCGTGGCAAAGGGCAAGGACGGGGTCAGCGTTGCCGTTACCGGCGCCGGCAATGACGGTGTGTTCCGCTCGAAGGAGATCGAAGCAGCACTGGCGAAGAATTTTGCCGCATCGGCGCTCGACGGCGTGAAAGTGCCGGCGAAGAATTTGATGACCGACCTCCACGCTTCGGCCGAATACCGTGCCAATTTGATCGCCGTGATGGCCAAGCGCGCGGTGGCGGCAGCCAACGCCTGACATCATAAAGCTACTGACAAGGAAAGGGGCCATCGCGGCCCCTTTGTTCGTCTGTGGCGGGCTGTAACTGCCCAGTCCTTGCGGGTTCGCTGCCACGCGCAAATCCGTTGTTTCAGGTAATTCCCGTGCAAGAACAGGCGCATACTTCCCAAGGGACTGCCCAGCCCCATTCTCGCACTTGCACAATCTGATATTGCACTGCAATATGTATAGCTTGGCGGAACACGGGGTGGATTCTGCGCGCGGCGGTGTGAGCTGCGCCAAGATCTTGCGTCGTAGAGGATCGGCATGGCCGACATCTCCGCAGCGTCTGTTGCCCTGCCGCGGGCCACAGCCGACAAAGCAGCCAGAGCAAGACTGGCCTATCTCGATGGTTGGCGCGGGCTTTCGATCGCACTGGTGCTGATCGGCCATTTCTTCCCCGTTCCCGGGATCAATCTCGGCGTGCTCGGCGTCGAGTTCTTCTTCGTGCTCTCAGGCCGGCTGATGGGCGAGATACTGTTCATCGAACGCTTTCCGCTGAAAAAATTCTTCAAGCGCCGCTTTTCGCGCATCTATCCCGCGCTGCTGGTGTTCGTGACATCAGCCATGATCGGGCTCTCCGGCACCTTTATCGCCTTCAAATGGAAGGCGGCGCTGACCGCGCTGACATTCACCTACAACTATGCCGGAATTCTCATCACCCGCGCCGGCGCGCTCGACCACATCTGGTCGCTATGCGTGGAAGAGCATGCCTACATCATCCTGGCGCTGATCAGCGTGGTGGTGACCGGGCGGGGTAATGTCGTTCGGCTGCTGGTGACGCTGTCGCTGCTGGCGATGGCCAATGGCGCCATTTCGTACTGGGTACTCGGCATGGATTACGAGCACAGCTATTGGCGCACCGATGTGCATATCGCCTCGATCCTGCTGTCGGCATCGATCTGCCTGCTCAAGCACGATGATCGGCTGCCGGCATTCCTGAAGAGCCCCTATGTCAGCCTCGTGTCGGCGGCGGCGGCTATATTGCTGTTCCTCGATCCGGTGCCGACGCCGATCCATTACCTACTGGCGGTGCCGTTGCTGGCGCTTGCCGTCAATACGCTGGACACCAGCAACTGGCATCTTACCGGCCTGCTTTCATCCAGGCCGATGGTGATGATCGGGCTATGGTCGTACTCGCTCTATCTCTGGCAACAGCCCTTCTACAAATTCGTCGCCGAGCAGGGCAGTGCACCGATCCCGATGCTGGCGGCTGTCTTCGCCTGTGCATTATGCAGCTACTATCTGGTCGAGAAGCCCGCGCGGGCCTGGCTGAACCGGAATTGGTGACAGGCGGGCCACCAAGGGCCTGTGGCGCCCAGCGATGTGTCAGCCCGCGATCTGCCTGAGGTAGTAGCGCACGGTCTTCTGGCCGCCATGGATCGCCGCTTCGCCGACCTCGCCGAAGCCAAGCGCGGCATGGAAGGCGTCCGAAGCCGGATTGGGCGGTTCGGCATTCACCTCGCAGGTGACGATGCTGTGGCCCGCGCGGGTGACTTCCCCGAACAGATCCTCGTAGAGCCGGCGGGCATGGCCGCGGCCGCGCGCTTGCGCCGCGACGACGACGCGGTCGACATAGACGAAGCGTGGATAGCGCTCGCGGAACCAGAGGAAATTCGGGCTGTCGTAGGCCGCATTCTGGTCGAAGGTCATGATGAAGGCTTCGAGCGTGCCGATGCGCCTGATGTAAAACGCTTCGCCAAGCAGGAAGGACAGCCGTTCGGGCTCGAGCCATGACAGTTCGGCGGCGTGCTCGTTGTTGAGTGCGAGAATGGCCGCTTCGTCCTGAGGCGAGACACGGCTGATCGGCGACGGCCCAGTCACGGCTTCGCTCATCATGCTCTGGCCGCCGCAATCGTCGCGGCAACCAGCGCCCCATCGGTGACTGTGGTGCGGTATTCGCGGTCCAGATCGCCGCCGCCCATGCCGACTTGCGGGTTGCGGTAGGCCATGGCGCTCGGTACGTCCTTGAGCGCGGCGAAATGCAGTTCCGTCAGCCCGGTTGATGCCAGCACCCCGGCGATGTTTTCGGGGTCCAGCGCGCCGCAGCCGAGGATGATGATGCGGCCGTCGGCCTGGCGGACGAGATCCGCCAACAGGCCGGCGCCTTCCACCGCGGTGTCCCTCTGGCCGCTGGTCAGCACGCGGCCGACCTTGCAGCGGATCAGCGCTTCCAGCGCCTCGGCCGGGTCGCGCGTCATGTCGAAGGCGCGGTGGCAGGTAACGGCGAGCGGACCGGCGGCATCGACCAGCGCGCCCATGCGGGTTTCATCGATGGTGCCGTCGGCATTGAGGCAACCGACGACGACACCGGCGACGCCGAGGTCACGAAGCGCTGCGACATCGGCGAGCATCGAGCTGTATTCGGCCTCGCTGTAGAGGAAATCGCCGCCGCGCGGCCGCACGATGACATGGAAGGGAATGGTCGCGCTCTCGAGTGCGGCGCGCACCGTGCCGAGGCTGGGCGTGATGCCGCCTTCGACCAGGCTGGCGCAGAGCTCGACCCGGTCGGCGCCGGCGGCCTGCGCGGCAAGCAGCCCATCGATGCCTTCGACGCAGATTTCGATCAGGGGGCGAGCATTTCCGGCCAAGGGGCGATCCTTCATGATTGCATGATGGCCAGCCCTAGCATCGGCTCGGTTGGTGGGGAAGCCGGAACAGCCAGTCGCTGCTTGGGCCAGCCGGGCAACCCGGCCTAGTCCGTAGCGAGAGATCTATTGTTTCTGCAGCACCGTGTTCTTGGCGCCTTGTTCGATCTGGTCGATGACCAGCAGCTTGACCGGGGCGTCGCCGATGTTGGTGGCCTGGTGCCATTGGCCGATCATCTCGATGATGAAATCGCCCGTCTTGTAGGTGTTGCTGTTGCCGGTGTCGACATTCGTCACTTTGAGTGTCCCGGCCTCCACATAGGCGTAGCGGGCAAACGGGTGCTTGTGCACCGGCAGAGTGGCGCCGATCGCGATGTCGTAGCTCGAAACCAGCACCTGGACATTTTTCTGCGGCAGTACGATCGGCTGGCCGGACGCCGTCTGGGTGCGATCGGCAAGCGGCGTGACGACCACCGGCGGGCTGGTGCTGTCCAGCGCCCGAGCGGGGTTTGCAGATAGCGCCGCCGCGAACAGCAGCATCGATGCCAGAATCTTTCGCATGGGTCCTCCAGGTTTTACCGCCACCGCGCGGCGCGACGCCAAGTTCTAACTCTCGTCAGTTACTGGAGACACAACGTCATCCGCCGGTGCCGTCGTCCATCATCGTATTCGTGAGCGCTTCATAGATGTTGCTGCATACCTGAGACCGCGGACAGTGTTTTACGATGAATGCCGGCACGACAGTCAGTGCGGCGGCGATCAGGATTTGCAGGAAGAGAGGAGCAGGCTCGAAGCGTTTGCCAAACAAGGCTCGGCAAGCGAAGTAGAGACTTTGAGCCAGGCACGCCCAGACAAGGACATGCAACAGCGTGCTCGTTGCTCTTGCATAGGGCGTTATGTATCCGTCGGGAAAGCCGACCATGCCAAGGTCGACGAGCCACTGCAGAGCCAGCAGGCAGGACAGGCATGCCCACAGAAAGGGCGCTACGCGGGTAACCAAAACTCTGCTGCGATCCACGCTCATGTGCGATCGAAGCACAACTGCGCTCGGCCTTCCAGAGCGGCTGCTGCGTGGCTTGGAGTATCGCCTATTTAAGAGTGCGCAGCGTGATGGAGTAGCGGTGACCGGCGACCGGCGGAATGCTGTGCTCCCACTCGTGGCGCGCCGGACCGTCCATGAGATAGAGGGACCTCGGTTCGACCTCGATCGTCTCGCGATCCCATTTGGAGCCGTTTTTGCGGCGCAGCCGAAAGCTGCAGGGCGCCAGCAGCGAGACGCCGGCGACGAGATCGAAATGCGGCTTGTCGCGATGCCAACCTATGCCCGCGCCCGGCGGATACTCGTTGATGAGCACTTGGGCGAATTCCGTGGCCTGCCTGCCGGCAAAATCCGCGACCTTGTCGCGAAGCGGCAGCAGGAATTTCGGGATGGGCGGCGCTTCGACGACCTGGCGCCGGTCGTAGTCATAGCGCCAGCCGAAGCCGGCGACCTGCCGGTTGGCAATATGGCCATGGAAATCGAACGGCTTGAAGGACAGTTCATTGAGGTGACGGACCAGTTCCGCCTCTTCGTCCGTTGTGATCAGGCCCGGCCGGTAGGAAAATCCTTCCGGCAGCGTGTCGGCCGCGCCGAAGAGATCGCCCTGGCTGGCATACGCTGTTGTGCTGGATTTCGTCTGTGCCATCTGACGGAGAGATAGGAAGCCTCGCCGCCTGGGCAAGATTTTCGGCGTTGTGATGCGCCTCCCTGACGGAACCTCCGCATCGTTGCGGCATTACGCATTTTCGAAGCAGGATCTGGGGCGAAGCAAGATTTTGGGACGAAGCAGGATTTTCGACATGCCGTCCACTGCCATCCGCAACACCCATTACGACCCGTCGACGAAAATCCTCTCGGTCTGGTTCGTTCCAAGCGGAGCCCGCTACGACTATGAAGAGGTCGAGCCTGAGACCTATGCGGCGTTCCGGGCCGCCTTCTCGAAAGGGCAATTTTTCAACGAGTTCGTGCGCGACCGCTACCGGTTTCACTTGGTTGAAGAAGGGCGTCCGCGAGCAACCGGGTTCTGAAGGTGCGGTGATCCGTATAAGGTCGCGAACCCCAATTGCTTTTCAAATTGACTTGTTTCAACCTGCTTTGTGGGGACGGACAATGCCGTGGTCGAGATGGCCGTAACATTGGGGGAGGCAGCTTTTGAAATGCATATTGATTATACTCGGCGTGGTAGGTGTCCTGTCTTCCGCTGCGTCTGCAAAAGATAATCGACAACACATCGACCCTGCCTATCAAAAAAACATCAACTATCTGGCCGGGCTGTCCGACGCCCAGTTGAAATTGGTCGTAACATGGTCAGCCAACGTCATCGCCGTTACGACGCGATGCCCGGCGCTGCAGCTGACTCCAGACGGAAAATCCAAAATAACGGCGATATACATCTTGTACGATGTGCAAGATAAACACCTGATGCCCAATCCCCCCAAATTCAAGAGAGCCATCAGGTTTTATGAAGGCGCTTTCCGCACGGCGGCGCAACGCACGGACAGCTGTCGGGCGGAGAAAGCCAAGGACCCGGGAAGCTACCGGTAAATAATTGTCGGCATGATCGACTAGAAGTGATTTGGCTCGCCGGAACCCCGGCGAAACGCTCTCTATAGCCCTTCGCCAAATCGCCGCGAGAACTCACGGCCCGAAAACGCGACCGGACCGCGCGGACGCGCTTCGCCTTGCTGGTGGCCCCCCACCGTCACCTCGCGACCGAGCCCCCGCAAAAATGGACCTGGAGGCTTCTAACGCGGGCATCGAACGTCTGGAAAGGCAACGGCGCTCTGGCTTGGTTGAATTCTCGGCCGCCACCGCGGAAATCGTGCGGACGGAAGCCAAACGGCGACTGCATAGCCGCTCATCAAAGCCCTGTTCAACTCCTCAATTCGTGGTAAGGTGATCATACCAGTTGATAACGTGACGATCGGCGCGGCCGTCGTTTGAATCGGGAGTAGGGATTACATGACGACGATTGCGCTACTCGGTGCCGGCGGCAAAATGGGTTACCGCCTGTCGACCAATTTTCGCGGATCGCTCTACACGGTACGCCATGTCGAGGTGAGCGAGGCCGGCCGCGAGCGGCTGAAGACCGGACTGGGCTTTGACGCGGTCAGTGCCGATGCGGCGCTGGACGGGGCGGACATCGTCATCCTGGCCGTTCCCGACACGCATATCGGCAAGGTGGCGGCTGATATCGAGAGCAAACTGGCGCCGGGCACAATGGTGATAGTGCTCGATGCGGCCGCACCCTTCGCCGGCCATCTGCCCAACCGGCCGGACCTGACCTATTTCGTCACCCATCCCTGTCATCCGCCGATCTTCAACGACGAGACCGACATGGCGGCCAAGAAGGACTATTTTGGCGGCGTCAAGGCCAAGCAGCATATGGTCAGCGCGCTGATGCAGGGACCGGAAGCGGATTACGCCAAGGGCGAGGCGGTCGCGAAAATCATCTGGGCGCCGGTCATGCGCTCGCACCGTGTCACTGTCGAACAGATGGCGCTGCTGGAGCCCGGTCTATCGGAGACGGTGTGCGCGTCACTGCTTGTCGTCATGAAGGAAGCCGTCGACGAGGTCGTCGCGCGTGGCGTCGACCAACAGGCGGCGCTCGACTTCCTGCTCGGCCACATGAACGTGCTCGGCGCCGTGATTTTCGGCGAGACCAAGGGCGTATTCTCGGATGCCTGCAACAAGGCGATCGAATTCGGCAAGCCGGTGCTGATGCGCGACGACTGGAAGCGAGTGTTCGAGCCGGAAGAGATCGCCGCGAGCATTCGGCGCATTACCTGAGACAGGCCGAGTCGGGCGCTTGCCGGAGCGCCTCGATGGCTCGACACACCCGCCATGACGAACAGATGTTTTGCTCAGTGGGAACATGTCACCTCAATTAGTGATTGACTCATCATACCAGTTGGCTTAGCTGTTAATGGCTTGGGCAAGGGTTCGCGGGAAGTACGAAGCCTGGGCGAGTGGAGGGACGGCGGGGGAGCAGCGATCGTTTGGGAAGCCGGCACCGGCATTCACCCTGAACCGATCGGCGGCCCGCGTTGCGCGATGAATTCGAATGCAGAGGCCTTGATTTATCAAGGCAATTTTTCAAACGGGAGGACATCATGAAACTCACACGCAGAATGACACTTGCGGCGTTCGCCGGCATGCTGGCGCTTGGCACGGCGGTACCCGCCTATGCGGCCGACCTCATTGCCATCATCACGCCCTCGCACGACAATCCGTTCTTCAAGGCGGAAGCCGTCGGCGCCGAAGCCAAGGCCAAGGAACTCGGCTACGAAGCGCTTGTGCTCGTCCATGATGACGACGCCAACAAGCAATCCGAATTGATCGATACGGCGATCGGTCGCGGCGCCAAGGCGATCATCCTCGACAATGCCGGCGCCGACGCCACTGTCGCTGCCGTGCAGAAGGCCAAGGACGCGGGCGTGCCGTCGTTCCTGATCGATCGCGAGATCAACGCCACCGGCGTCGCCGTGGCTCAGATCGTCTCCAACAACTACCAGGGCGCCCAGCTCGGCGCGCAGGAGTTCGTCAAGCTGATGGGCGAGAAGGGCAATTTCGTCGAGCTGGTCGGCAAGGAATCCGACACCAATGCCGGCATTCGCTCGAAGGGCTATCATGACGTCATCGACGATTATCCGGATTTGAAGATGGTCGCCCAGCAATCGGCCAACTGGAGCCAGACGGAAGCCTATTCCAAGATGGAATCGATCCTGCAGGCCAACCCGGATATCAAGGGCGTCATCTCCGGCAACGACACCATGGCGATGGGCGCGTATGCGGCGCTGGTTGCGGCGAACCGCAAGGACGTCATCGTCGTTGGCTTCGACGGATCCAACGACGTGCGCGACTCCATCACCGCGGGCGGCATCAAGGCAACCGTCCTGCAGCCGGCCTATGCGCAGGCGCAGATGGCGGTCGAGCAGGCCAACGACTTCATCAAGAACAAGAAGTCGCCGGCCAAGGAAAAGCAGCTGATGGACTGCGTCTTGGTCAATGGTGACAATGCTGCCAAGCTGGAAACGTTTGCGCTGACCAACTGAGCCGGCGTGACATGAATAGCGAGGGGCGAGCCAAGGGTCGTCCCTCGTCGCCATTTTCCGTGGGTGCCGACCACCATGCTGAACAACAAACCATCATGCTGAACAACAAGCCGAACTGGCCGATCCTTGTCGTTGCAGTCGGCATCAGCCTGACCGCCTGCAAGATCCTGCCGACGCCCTCGGGGGACAGCGGCAGCGCCGCCGCCTTCAATCCGGACAAGATGGTCGAGGAGATCTGGGCCGCGAAGGTCGTGCCATATCTCCAAAAAAAGGCCGGACCGTTTGCGCAAGTCCACGCTCTGGCGAAAACCGATCCTGCTTCCGCCGGCGCCAAATATGGCAATCCGAACAAGCAGGCGAATTCGCCCTGGACCTTCGCGGTTCGCGTCGAGGGCAAGATCATCGCCGCCAACACGCAGTCGCGGGCAGCGACCATGGATGTCGATGTCGACGGCGACGGCAAGGCCGATGCGCGGGTCCAGATCGGGCCGGCGATGCGCGGAACCGCGCTGCGCGACAGCCTCGATTTCATCCAGTTCAACGATTTTACCAATCAGATCGACTTTGCCCAGTTGGGCAAGGCGTTCAACGCCTATGCCGTCAAGGCCGTGCTTGCCAAACTGCCGCGTGACGCGCTGGAAGGTCGGACCGCCAAGGTTCTCGGCGCCTATACGCTCGAGAGCGGCCAGGACCTGCCGCTGGTGACGCCGGCGGAGACAGAAATCTGGCCGAAGCCATGAGCGCTGCGGTTGCTCACGATGTCATCCTGAAACTGGAGGACGTCTCCAAGGTGTATTCAGGCACCGTCGCGGTCAAGCGCGCGAATTTCGAGGTGCGCAAGGGCGCGGTCAATGTGCTGGTCGGCGAAAACGGCGCCGGCAAATCGACGCTGATGAAGATCATCGCCGGCGTCGAACAGCCGACGCTCGGCCGGATCCTCCTGGAAGGGGAAGAGGTGTCCTTCTCGTCATCGGGCGACGCGGTGAACCGCGGCATCGGCATGGTGTTCCAGGAGCTGAACCTGTTTGGCAATATGACCGTCGCCGAGAACATCTTCGCCACGCGCGAGATCACCAACCGGTTCCGCAAGATCGACCGCAAGGAGCAGGAGCGTCGCGCGGCGCAATTTCTCGAACGCCTGCAGGCCGGGATAAGGCCCGACATGCTGGTCGAGGATCTGCGCATCGGCCAGCAGCAGCTGGTCGAGATCGCCAAGGCGGTTTCGCTCGATGCGCGCATCCTGATCATGGACGAGCCGACCTCGGCGCTCAGTGCGGCGGAAGTCGAGATCCTGTTCAAGGTGATCGCCGACCTCAAGGCGCGCGGCGTGGCGATCGTCTACATCTCGCACCGGCTGGAAGAACTGATCCGCATCGGCGACTACATCACCGTGCTGCGCGATGGGCACATCACCGGCCAGGAGGAGATGAAAAACGTCGACACGCGGTGGATCGTGCGGCAGATGATCGGCTCCGACGCCAAGGATTTTGCCAAAGCCGACGGCCATGTTCGCGGCGAAGAGATATTCCGCGCCGAGGACATCTGCCTGCCGCGGGCTACCGGCGGGCTGGCGGTCGATCACGTCTCGCTGTCGCTGCGCGCCGGCGAGATACTCGGCATATACGGCCTGATGGGCGCCGGGCGGAGCGAGCTGTTCGACTGCATCATGGGCCGCCATGGCCAGGCGACCGGCGCGATCTTCATCGCCGGCAAAAAGGTCAAGGAGCGCGACACGACGCGGCGTATCCGGCGCGGGCTGGCGCTGATCCCCGAAGACCGCCAACGCGAAGGGCTAGTCTCGATCCTGTCCGTCGCGAGCAATCTGACACTGGCCAGCCTGTCGCGTTTTGTCCGCCTGTTTCACATTCGCGGCGGCCACGAGAAGCAGGCGGTGACGCAGATGGTGCGGGAACTGGCGATCAAGGTCGCCGACCCGGCGCAGGAGGTCTCATCGCTGTCGGGCGGCAACCAGCAAAAGGTGGTGATCGGAAAGGCGCTGCTCACCGGGCCGAAGGTGCTGCTGATGGACGAGCCGAGCCGTGGCATCGATGTCGGCGCCAAGGCCGACGTCTTCCGCACCATGCGCAAACTGTCGCGAGACGGGCTCGGCATTCTGTTCGCCACCTCGGATCTCGATGAGGTGATGGCGCTGTCCGATCGCATCGCGGTGATGAGCAATGGAAAACTGACGGGCATGTTCGATCGCGCCGAGGCGACGGAGGCAGCCCTTGTCGCCGCCTCGGCACTTGGCCACGGACCGGCCCCGCACACGGAGAACCCATGACTGACATCCCGGCCAAGGCGGCTGTCTCCTCCGTTTCGAGCGGCTCGCTGCTGCTGACGCTGATGAAGGCGAGGACCTTCATCGCGCTGATCGCCGTCTTGATCTTCTTCTCGATCGCGGCGCCGAATTTCCTGTCGACAGCCAATCTGATCCTGATGTCGAAACATGTGGCGCTGAACGCCTTCCTCGCCATGGGCATGACCTTCGTCATCATCACCGGCGGCATCGATCTCTCAGTCGGCTCGATCGTCGGCCTGTGCGGCATGGTCGCCGGCTACCTCGTGCTCAACGGCATCGACCTGCAATTCGGCTACACCGTCTATTTCAACGTCGTCGAGATCGCGCTGATCACGCTGGCGGTCGGCATATTGATCGGCGCCGTCAACGGACTGCTGATCACCAGGCTGAACGTCGCGCCGTTCATCGCCACGCTCGGCGTGCTCTATGTCGCGCGCGGCCTGGCGTTGCTGTCGTCGGACGGCCGCACCTTCCCCAACCTCGTCGGCAAGCCGGAGCTTGGCACCACCGGGTTTGGTTTCCTCGGCGCCGGGCGGCTGCTCGGCCTGCCGGTGGCGATCTGGATACTGATCGTCGTTGCGCTGGCGGCGGCCTACCTCGCCAAATACACCCCGCTCGGCCGCCACATCTTCGCCGTCGGCGGCAATGAACGGGCGTCGCGAATTTCGGGCGTTCGTGTCAACATGGTGAAAATGTTCGTCTACATGTTCTCCGGCTTCTGCGCGGCGATCGTCGGCCTGATCATCTCGTCCGAACTGATGGCCTCGCACCCGGCAACAGGCGAAAGTTTCGAGCTCAACGCCATTGCGGCGGCGGTGCTCGGCGGCACCTCGATGTCGGGTGGGCGCGGCACGATCGGCGGCACCATTGTCGGCGCCTTCGTCATCGGCATTCTTTCGGACGGGTTGGTGATGATGGGCGTGAGTTCCTTCTGGCAGATGGTGATCAAGGGCCTTGTCATCATCGTCGCCGTCGTCGTCGACCAAGCGCAGCGCCGGCTGCAGAGCCGGGTGACGCTGATGCAGATGGCAAAGGCAGGCTGAGCATGGCGGAGTTGCGGGGAGGGCTCATCGGCTGCGGCTTCTTTGCCATCAACCAGATGCATGCCTGGCGCGACATTGAAGGCGCCGCGATGGTCGCCATTTGCGACCGCGACCCGGAGCGGCTGCGCATCATCGGCGACCAGTTCGGCATTGCGAAGCGCTACACCGACGCGGCAGAGATGTTTGCAAGCGAAAGCCTCGACTTCGTCGATATCGCCACCACCGTTCCCAGCCATCGTCCGCTGGTCGAGATGGCGGCGCTGCACCGTGTGCCGGTGATTTGCCAAAAGCCGTTCGCGCCGACGCTTGCCGACGCCAAGGCGATGGTGAGGGCCTGCGTGGAAGCCGGCGTACCGCTGATGGTGCATGAGAATTTTCGCTGGCAGTCGGCGATCCAGGCGGTGCGTGCCGTGCTCGACAGCGGCGAGATCGGCACGCCGTTCTTCGGGCGCATCTCCTTCCGCTCTGCCTATGACGTGTTTTCCGGCCAGCCCTATCTCGCCAAGGGAAAGCGCTTCATCATCGAGGACCTCGGTATCCACAGTCTCGACATCGCCCGTTTTCTACTGGGCGACGTGTCGACGATCACGACGCGAACCGCGCGCATCAACCCCGGCATCGCGGGCGAAGATGTCGCGACGATGCTGATGGACCACAAGAGCGGGGCGACGTCAGTGGTCGACTGTAGCTACGCGACGAAGCTCGCCACCGAACCGTTTCCCGAAACGCTGATCGAGATCGACGGCAGCGACGGCACGATCCGCTTGGCGCAGGGATATCGGCTCACCGTCACCGGCAGGAGCGGCACGAAGATCACCGACGTTTCGCCGCCCGTACTCGCCTGGGCATCGCGCCCATGGCACAACATCCAGGAGAGCGTCGTCGCCATCCAGCAGCACTGGGTCGACTGCCTGGCAAAGGGAACCGAGCCGGCGACCTCGGGCGCCGACAACCTCAAGACATTCGCGCTGGTCGAGGCGGCCTATCTGGGCGCCGCGAGCCACGAACCTGTCCACCTGGATGGCTTGCTGACATGACAGCCGACGCCTTCCTCCTCTACGGTACGCATGCCGTCGAGGCGGAGCCGGTCAGGCTGAATGCCGGTCTGCTCAGCGCCGACTTTGTCAACGGCAACCTGCGCACCATCCGTTACGGTGGCATCGAAGTGTTGCGCGCCATCGCCTACATCGTGCGCGACCGCGACTGGGGCACCTATGAACCGGCGCTGACGGACCTTGCCGTCGATCAGGACGCCGACAGCTTCTCCGTCAGCTACTCCGCAACTTGCTTAGCGCCGGGCGGAAGCCGGCTAGACTTTCGCGCTACGATCAAGGGCTCCGCCAACGGTAACCTGGTGTTCGACGTCTGCGCGGTCCCTGAAAGCGATTTCGAGACCAACCGTTGCGGTTTCTGCATCCTGCATCCGATCGCCGGCCTCGCCGGCAGTGCGGTGACGGTCGAGCATACCGACGGCAGCGTGGTGGCGACGAAACTGCCGCTGTTGATCGATCCCTGGCAGCCTTTCAAGGATTTGCGCGCGATCACCCATGAGGTCCGGCCGGGCATCACTGCCGAATGCCGGATGGAGGGCGACACTTTCGAGATGGAGGACCAGCGTAACTGGTCGGACGCGTCCTACAAGACCTATGTGCGGCCACTGGCGCTGCCTTGGCCCTATGTGCTGCCGGCCGGCCAAACTGTAAGCCAGACGGTCAGGCTTCGCATCACCGGCGAGGGGGGAATGCCGGCCGCAGCATCTGCCGCCGAACCGGTCAGCGTCGAACTCGGCGAGACCGGGCAGAGGCTGCCGGATCTCGGCGTGATCATCTACCCGGATGAGGTCGAAGCAGCGCTCGCAAATCTTTCGACATTGACCGAGCTCGGCCCGCAGCAACTTGTCTTCCACTACGATCCGACGCGCGGCCACGGTCTCGAAGCATTGCAGTCTTATGCAAGGCTCACCGCCGCCTATCCGGTGCAGACGACGCTGGAATGCGTCGTTGCCTGCGCGGGCGACCTCGATGCCGAGCTGTCAGGCGTTGCCGACATGGTGCGTCAAGCCGGGTTGAAGCTTTCGGCCATTGCCGTCTCGCCTTCGGTTGACCGGCAGTCGACACCGCCGGGCAGTGCGTGGCCGGACTGTCCGCCGCTCGAAGACGTCTATGACGCGGCGCGGCGCGCCTTTCCCGATATCCGGCTTGGTGGCGGCATGTTCAGCTATTTCACCGAGCTCAACCGCAAGCGCGTGCCGGGGGGCCTGCTCGATTTCGTCACCCACTGCACGTGCCCGATCGTGCACGCTGCCGACGATCTCAGCGTCATGCAGTCGCTGGAGGCGCTGCCCTTCATCACCGCGTCGACGCGGGCGATCTTCGGGGCAAAGCCCTACCGCATCGGTCCGTCGACGCTCGCCATGCGCCAGAACCCCTATGGCGGCGCGACCAAGGGCAATCCCGGGGGACAGCGCATCGCCATGGCCGATCGCGACCCTCGTCATGCCGGCCTGTTCGCTGCCGCATGGACGATCGGCTATGCCGCGCGTGTCGCGCCGGCCGGGCTGGAACTGCTCACGCTGTCCGGCTTCGCCGGGCCCTTCGGCGTGCTCGCAGCATCCGGCGAACCCGTCGCGGAAGGATCGCCTCGGCCGATCTTCGATGCCATCAAGGGGCTTTGCGAACTGGCCGGCCTTGCCCATGTTGCGGCAAGGACGAGCGACGAGACCAAGGTGCTGGCGCTGGCCGGCCGCTCCGCTTCGGGCAAGACCGTGGCGTGGCTGGCGAACCTGACGGCGGACGACGTGACGGTCGACATCTCAGCGTTTGGCCGAGGCCAACTGGTGATGACCCCTTACGCGATCACGCGGATCAGCTGAAATCAGTTGCCGGAGTTCATCACATAAAGCGCGCGCGAGCGCTCGAGGTGCTTGATCATCGCCTTCTCGGCGCCGTCGGCATCCTTCTTCTCAATGCGGCCGATGATCTCTTCATGCTCGGTCAGCGTGAACTGTTCCTTGCCGGTCCAGATCAGCATTTCGGTGTGATATTCCTTCAGCCAACCGAGCATCGCCTCGCTGACGGCGATATAGATCGGGTTGCCCGAGATCGCCGCGATCTGGGTGTGAAACTTCATGTCGGCGGAGATGAAGGCTTCGGAATCGCCGCGAAAGCCACGCTGTTCGGCAATTGTGGCCCGCAGCTGCTCAACGTCCTCGGCAGTGGCGTTTTCGGCGGCTTCCCTGACCATACCGCGCTCGAAGAAGATGCGCGCCGTTTTCAGGTGTTCCAACGTGTCCTTCGACGACGACAGGATGATCTTGGCTGCGCCATCGACCTGCTTGATGATCGACTTGGCGGTCAGCTGGAGCACCTTGGCGCGTTCCCCATGCGAGATCGCGACGAGGCCCATATTGCTCAGCGCCTGCATCGCCTCGCGGATCGCGGGACGGCCGACCTCGAAGCGCTCCATCAACTCGCGCTCCGACGGCATGTCGTCGCCCGGCGTCAATTCTCCGCTGGTGATCAGGCGCTTCAGCCGCAAAAACACTTCGTCGGAAAGTTTGCGCCGGACGATCGGCTCCGAACGGTTCATCGTCGCGAATCACTCCCTTGACCTGTGTCTATCTAGCACTGCCGCAGCTGTTCCCGGAATGGCTGTCGCCCCGATCGCCCATAGCCGCCAGACAGGATATTGCTTGCAAAGCTTATGTACTCATTATACCAGATTCCGACGATCAAGGAACTCTTTTCGAACCCCCTGCGGCCTCAGACAACGAACCATGATCACGCTCACCTACCGCATCGAGACATCAGGCAGCATCGAGACGCTGGCAGCCAAGATCGCCAGCGACCAGTCGACTGGAACCTTCGTCGCGCTGCCCGGCGAGACCGAGGAACTGAAAGCCCGGGTGGCCGCGCGTGTCCTGGCCATTCGGCACCTGCCGGACGCACTTCGCCCCTCCATTCCCGAGGCCGGTAACGGGCCGTTCAAGCGCGCGGATGTCGACATCGCCTTTCCATTCGATGCCATCGGCCACGACCTGTCGGCTCTGATGACCATTGCCATCGGCGGCGCCTATTCGATCAAGGGCCTAACCGGCATTCGCGTTGTCGACATGAAGCTGCCGGAGCAATTCCGCGGCGCGCATCCAGGTCCGCAATTCGGCGTCGCCGGCAGCCGCAGGCTGACAGGTGTCACGGATCGGCCGATCATCGGCACCATCGTCAAGCCGGCGCTGGGGCTGCGGCCCCCCGAGACCGCCGCGATGGTGGGCGAGCTGATCGCCGCCGGTGTCGATTTCATCAAGGACGATGAGAAGCTGATGAGCCCAGCCTATTCGCCGCTGGCGGAGCGGGTAAAGGCAATCATGCCGCTGATCCTCGACCACGAGCAGAGGACCGGCAAGAAGGTGATGTATGCCTTCGGCATCTCGCATGCCGACCCGGACGAGATGATGCGCAATCACGATCTGGTGGCCAAGGCCGGCGGAAATTGCGCGGTGGTCAACATCAACTCCGTCGGTTTCGGTGGCCTGGCCTTCTTGAGAAAACGCTCCAGCCTGGTGCTTCACGCTCATCGCAACGGCTGGGACATCCTCACCCGCCATCCCGGCCTCGGTATGAACTTCAAGGTCTGGCAACAGTTCTGGCGGCTGCTCGGCGTCGACCAGTTCCAGATCAACGGCATCCAATCGAAATACTGGGAGCCGGACGCGTCCTTCGTCGAGTCCTTCAAGGCGGTGACGACGCCGATTTTTGCGCCTGAGGATTGCGCCTTGCCTGTGGCGGGCTCCGGCCAATGGGGCGGGCAAGCGCCCGAGACCTATGAACGGACCGGCCGGACAGTCGATCTGCTCTATCTGTGCGGCGGCGGCATCGTCAGCCATCCGGATGGACCGGGCGCCGGGGTGCGTGCCGTGCAGCAAGCCTGGCAGGCGGCGGTCGACGGCATTCCGCTGGCGGATTTCGCCTTGAGCCATCCTGAGCTGGCGCGGTCGATCGAAAAATTCGGCGACGGCAAAGCGGCCTGAAGCAATGCAAGACCTGCTTCTCAGCTATTATGGCGACGACCTCACCGGCTCGACCGACGTCATGGAAGCGCTCGAACTCGGCGGCGTGCCGACCGTGCTATTTATGCGCCAGCCGGACGCGGCCATGGTTGAGCAGTTCAGCCATTGCCGCGCCATTGGCCTGGCCGGCACCAGCCGCAGCGAGACCCCGCAATGGATGAACACGCATCTGAGCGATGCCTTCGCTTGGCTGAAGACGCTGAATGCCGCGATCTGTCACTACAAGGTCTGCTCCACCTTCGATTCCAGCCCGACCATCGGCAGCATCGGTCGCGCCATCGAGATCGGCCGTTCGGTCTTCGCGCAGGACAGCGTGCCGCTGCTGGTCGGGGCGCCGCAACTCAAGCGTTACACTGCCTTCGGTCATCTATTCGCGGCCTATCGTGAAAAGTATTTCCGCATCGACCGCCATCCGGTGATGAGCCGCCACCCGACGACGCCGATGGATGAATCCGACCTGCTGATCCATCTGTCGCGGCAGACGGAGCTCACATCGGGGCTGGTCGATCTCGCGACGTTGCAGTCGGCGTCGCGCTCGGAAGCCTTCGACCGCTTGCTCGCAAAGGGCACCGACATCGTACTTGTCGATGTCGACAGCCTCGAGACGCAGGCGCTTGCCGGCAAGGAGATATGGCGCGCCCGCAAGCCGGGCGGTTCGTTCGTCGTCGGCTCGTCGGGGATCGAATATGCGCTACTGGCCGAATGGGTGTCGAGTGGGACAGTCAGAGCTGAGCCAGGATTTTCGCCGCCAGGTGCCGCCGACCGGATCGCGGTCGTCTCGGGCAGTTGTTCGCCGACGACCGAACGACAGATCCGGCACGCTTTGACCGACGGCTTCGATGGCATCGAGGTCGATCCCGTCGAACTGATCTCCGAAGCTTCCGGAGATGCGATCGCACGCGCGACGGCAGCCGGTCGCGCCAGTCTGGAAGCCGGGCGCAGCGTCGTTCTCTACACGGCCCTTGGACCCGCGGCCGATAGGGGGGGCGAAATCGACCGCCAGGAAGGCGCCCGCCACAAGCTCGGGCGGGGCCTCGGCGAACTGCTTCGCGCGCTGACCATCGAGCAGAGGTTGCAGCGCGTGGTCGTTGCCGGCGGCGATACGTCGAGCCACGCGCTCGGCCAGATGGGTGTCGATGCGCTGACCGTGCGGATGCCGTTGCCGGCGTCGCCGGGCTCGCCGCTTTGCGTCGCTCACTCGCGCGTCAAGGCGATCGATGGGCTGGAGGTGGCACTCAAGGGCGGGCAGGTTGGAACCGACCGCTATTTCAGCGCCATCCGTGACGGCCTTAGCAGCTGATTACGCGTCGCCTGGCAACGGCGAGATCCATTCATGCCCTCTAACGGCGCCGTAGCGGTTTTTGTCGCGCATGTTGACGTTAAATTCACATAAAGATATGGGTGTTTTGTCGGGGCAAGGTACTTTTGCCATTTATCCGCCTTGCTCTATCGGGGTTGTCGCCATGTGTTTCGCCCTTGCATCAGACTGCAGGATCGCCCTGTAGCAATCGCCAATGCTGAAAGAGGCGGTGATCATGCCCAGCCTGCTCGGAATCGATAACGGCCTCACGGTCACCAAGGCGGTCATCTTCGATACCGACGGCACGCAATTGTCCGTGGCGCGTCGCCGGGTGCCGCAATCGATGCCCCACGCGCGCTGGGCGGAGCGCGACATGTCAGGCCTGTGGCAAGCAACAGCCGACGCCATCAAGGAGGCGATCGCGCTCTCCGGCAGGCCGGCGGAAGACATCAAGGCGGTGGCGGCGACCGCGCATGGCGATGGTCTCTATCTGCTCGATCATGATCGTCAGCCTTTGGGACCAGGCATCCTGTCGCTCGACAGCCGCGCCGGCGACATTGTCGACAGGTGGTCCGCCGGTACCGTTTTCACCGATGCGCTGGCGACGACGGGCCAGACGCCGCATGTTTCGGCGCCGTCGGCGCTGCTGGCGTGGCTTAAGCAGAACGATCCTGATCGCTATGGCCGCATCGGCCATGTGCTGGCCTGCAAGGACTGGCTGCGCTTTTGCCTGACCGGCACGATCGGGACCGACCGCACGGAGGCCAGCACTTCATTCACGGATTTTCGCACGCAAGCCTATGCGCCTGAAGCGCTGCGCATCTTCGGGTTGGAGGATCTGTTCAACGCGCTGCCGCCGGTGGCGCATTCCGCTGACATCGCCGGTCAAGTCACAGCCGATGCCGCCGAAAGGACCGGCCTTCGCAAGGGAACACCGGTCGCCTGCGGCCTGCACGACGTGGCCGCCTCGGCGCTTGGCATGGGCGGCCATGAAGACGGCGTGCTCGCCATCGTCGCCGGCACCTATTCCATCAATGAAGTCGTCTCTTCGCAACCGCGCGTCGACCGGCGTTGGTTCTGCCGCAACGCCATCGACGCGGGCCGTTGGAACAACATGTCGATCTCGCCGGCCTCGACCGCGAACTACGACTGGTTTCTCGACACGTTTTGCCGCGCGGAGCAGGACAGGACGGATGGCGGCTCCCTCCACGAATTGCTGGCGGGAGAGATCGACGCGGCGTTGAAGAAGCCTTCGACCATCCTGTTTCATCCCTATCTGTTCGGCTCTCCCTATGGCGATTTGGCCAGCGGCAGCTTTGTCGGCCTGCATGGCTGGCACAATCGCGGCGACATGCTGAAGGCGGTTCTGGAAGGCATCGCCTTCAATCACCGCACCCATGTCGAGGCTTTGCGCGACGGCTTTGCTATCAGCGAGATCCGCCTGACCGGCGGCGGCTCGCGTAATCCTGCCTTCGTGCAGATGTTTGCCGACGTGCTGAACGCCCCGGTCACCGTCACCTCGACGGATGAGACCGCGGCCCTCGGTGCCGCGCTTTGCGCAGGTGCCGCGGTCGGGATCTTCGCGACGCCGCAACAGGGCGCCAGGCAGGTCGGGATGACGGAGCGGACGTATCAACCCGTGCCCGCCTCCAGTGCTGTGTTCAATGAGCGGTTTTCGCTCTACTGCCGCATAGCCGAGCAGCTGAAGTCGCATTGGCCTGATATCGAAAGGCTGGCGGGGGTAAACGCATGATCAAGGCCGACGAACGACGCGAAGAGATCGCCGATTATGTGATCAAGCTCGGCCAGGTGCGCATCGATGATCTGGTCGAGCATTTCGGCGTGTCGCGCATGACCATCCACCGGCATATCGACCGGCTGGCGCAGCAGGGCGTGCTGCGCAAGCTGCACGGTGCGGTGACGGTCCAGCCTTCCGGCCTCTACGAGAGCGCTTTCCGCTACCGGGTGACCGTCAATCGAGCCGAGAAGGATGCACTGGCGCGAGCGGCACTGGATTATATCGAGGCCGGCCAGGTGGTGATGCTGGACGATTCATCGACGGCAAACGCGGTCGCGACGCTGCTGCTCGACGTCAAGCCGCTGACCGTCATTTCCAACAGCGTCTCGACGGCGGGCCAATTGATCAATGTGGACGATATGGATTTCATCTGCCTCGGCGGCCAGTATCATCCCACTTACAATGCCTATATCGGCATTGTCTGCGAGAACGCCGTGGCGCAGTTGCGCGCCAATGTGCTGATCTGTTCGGCTTCGGCCGTCACCGGAACCACGGCTTTCATCCAGGATCCGAATGTCGTGCGGGTCAAGCAGGCGATGATGACCGCCTCCGTGAAGCGCATCCTTTTGGTCGACCACGCAAAATTCGACCGGATCGCGCTGCATGTCTTCGACGATCTGACCAGTTTCGACGCCGTGCTGGTGACCGAGGGCCTGGGCGATGCGCAGGCGCAGAGCCTCGAACGGGCGGGGGTGAAGTTGCGCATCGTCAAGACGAAGGCGCCATGAACCCAGCAGATGGAGCCGGGGCGGACAATCCCGCCGGGCGTCTCGCCGCGATGGCCGGGACCGGCGAAGTCGACGTCGTCATTCTTGGCGCCGGCATCAACGGGGCTGGGCTGTTTCGCGATCTGTGCGCGCAAGGTGTCAGCTGCCTGATCGTCGAAAAGGCGGATTTCGGCTCGGGCACCAGTGCCGCGCCGTCGAGGCTCATCCACGGCGGCTTGAAATATCTCGAGACCGGCGAGTTCGGGCTGGTGGCGCAGTCGACGCTCGAACGCAATCTGCTTCTTCAAAACGCGCCGCACTATGTCAGCCCGCTGCCGACCGTCATCCCGATCTTCTCGTGGAGCAAGGGCATGCTCGCGGCGTTGCGAACGCTGTTCGGCTCGACCAGCGCGCCGCGCAGCCGCGGCGCCATGCTGATCAAGATCGGCTTGATGATCTACGATTTCTACGGTTCACGAAACCAGGTCATGCCGCGCCACCGCATGGTCGGGCGGCGGCAGGCGCTTGTTGAGATGCCGGCGCTCAATCCGGCGATCGTCGCCACCGGCACCTACTACGACGCCAAGATAAGTCACCCGGAAAGGCTGGTGCTGGAACTGATCCTCGACGGCTTGCAGGCTCACGCGGCGTCTGCCGGTGCCAACTACACGACACTGGCGGCTTCAGCCAATGGCGTGCTCACCTTCCAGCCGGAAAACGGCAGCGCATTTTCGGTGCGGCCGAAGCTGGTGGTGAACGCCGCCGGTCCGTGGATCGACGACGTCAATCTGTTGCTTGGCGCGCCGTCGAAGATGATCGGCGGCACCAAGGGCTCGCATATCCTGTTGAAGCATGACGAATTGGTCGAAAGCCTCGCTGGGCGCATGCTCTATTTCGAGGCCGATGACGGCCGCATCTGCCTGGTCTACGACTATCTCGGCCTGGCGCTGGTCGGTTCGACCGACATCAAGGCCGACAATCCCGACGCGGTGCGCTGCGAACCCGAAGAAGTCGACTATCTGCTCGACAGCGTGCGAACGCTGCTGCCGGGCATGGCGTTCGAGCGCGACCAGATCGTCTACGCCTATAGCGGCATCCGGCCGCTGCCGACGTCCGAGGCGTCGACACCAGGGCTGATCAGCCGCGATCATTCAGCGCCGGTCGCCGAGCCGGACGGCAACAGGCCCTTTGCAGTCATTTCGCTGGTCGGCGGCAAATGGACGACGTTCCGCGGCTTTGCCGAGGAAGTCGCTGACACGGTACTCAAGCGCCTGCAGCGCAGCCGCAAGGTGACGACGCGAGCCATGCCGATCGGCGGCGGGAGGAATTTTCCGGCCAATGCCGCCGCGCGCGCGGACTGGCTGGCTAAGGCACAGCAGGCAACAGGCGCCGGGGAAAGGCGCCTTGACCAATTGCTGTCGCGCTACGGGACCAGAGCCGTTGAGATCGCCAGGCACGGGTCGGATGATGAGGGTCGTCGTCTGCCGGACTCGGACGGCTACGGCAAGGCGGAAATCGACTACATCGTGCGCAACGAATTCGTCGAACATCTGGCCGATTTCGTTATGCGCCGCAGCACGTTGGCGATAGGCGGCTCGCTGACGAGCCGCGACCTGCAGGAGATTGCCGCGATCGCGGGGCGGGCGTTGGGGTGGAGCACCGAGCGCCTCACGCGGGAGGTCGAAGCCGCTGTTGTCGAGCTCGAGGGTAGGAACCTGATGCGGCTGGACTGATCGCTTGATCGCTGACGCCGATAGCTTTTCCTGAGGCAATCCGATCGATTTGCCCTTGTTGGGCCGTGTGCTCCAAACTTGCACCCAGGATTTTGGCCCGCGCTTACGGGTTCATGCTACCACTTGGATGAGATCACACAAATTGACGTTAAAATAACGCTGCCATATGGTCATATTATATGCTTACCTTCTAATAGGCCCGCGTTGGCTGCCGAATGTCGGCTGGAGGCTACCGTCTGCGGAGGGATTGACAGCGATGCAAAGGTATGAAAATTTTTGCACGCAAAGATAATATTATCGCCCTGGGGAGGGAATGGCTTGAATTCCGGCGGATCCGCGAACCGCGACCATGAGTCCAGCCTCGCCACGCGCGCGGCCTGGCTCCACTATGCCGGTGGTCTGACCCAGGCCCAGGTGGCCAAGCGGCTTGGCCTGACCAGCCTCAAGGCGCATAGGCTTATTACCAAGGCCAACCAGGAAGGTCTCGTCAGGGTCTTCATCGACGGCGACGTCGCCGAATGCGTCGACCTGGAACAGCGCCTGATCGCCGCCTATGGGCTCCACTATTGCGAGGTGGTTCCCGATCTCGATCAGGACGAACTGCCTCTGAAGGGGCTCGGCATTGCCGGCGCCCAGTTCCTGAAGCGTGAAATCGATCGCGGCGAAGACATGCTGATCGGCGTCGGCCATGGCCGCACCCTTGCGGCCAGCGTCGAGTATCTGACGCGCACCACTGCTGCCCACATCCGTTTCGTCTCGCTGCTTGGCGGCGTGACGCGCAAATTCGCCGCCAACCCGCACGACGTCATGCATCGCCTGGCAGAGCGGACCGGCGCGCAGGCTTTCGTCATGCCGGTGCCTTTTGTCGCCAACACCACCGAGGACCGCGAGGTGCTGCTTGGCCAGCGCGGCATCAGCAATGTGTTCGCTCTCGCCAGCCGGTCCGACCTGATGTTCGTCGGAATAGGCACGGCTGAGCGGGAGGCGTCGCTGGTCGCCACCGGCATGATCGAGCCTTCCGAAATCGATGAGGTCAAGCGGGACGGCGGCGTTGGTGAATTGCTGGCGCATTTCTTCGACGACAAGGGGCGTCCGGTCGAAACGGCGCTGTCGGAAAGAATACTGGCGCTTCCGCGCGATCAGTTGAAGGGCCGCAGGATCGTTGCCGTCGCCGGCGGCAAGGTAAAGGTGCGCGCCATCAAGGCAGTACTCGAAAGCCGTTATCTCAGCGGCCTGATCACCGACGAATGCACCGCCCGCGCCCTGGTCGAGCTCGACGATGCAGCCGGGGCCGCGAAGCGCCGCGTGAACGGAGGAACTTCGAATGCGTGACAACGGACAATCCGCACCGCTGGTGGTTGCATCATGAGCGCGAAGGCCACCGCCCGGCAAGCTTCGCCCGGCCTGCGCCGGGTGCTTGCCGGCGCTGCGGTTGTGGTTCTGCTCGGCGCCATGGCGCTCGATACCAAGGTGATCAAGATCGGCTCTGCCGGCGATGTTCGCAACGCGGTGTTTTCGGCCGCCGACTACGGCAAGTCTGAATTTCCCAAGGTGCAGGCCGATGTCGAAGCGCGTGCCGCCGACGCCGCAACGGTGGCGACGGCGATCGCCAAGGACAGGGCGACGGCCGAAAAGGAATATGGCGTGCCGGCGGGAGTCGGACCGGTCATCTCGGTCAAGTTCACCGGCGTCGTCGGCGAGGGAAAATCGGGCATCTACAAGGTCGCGGTCGACGGTTTGCCGGACACGTTGACCGTCCGCGTACAGACTGGGCCGGCGATCAACGGCACCGAGCTTCGCGACGCCACCGGCAAGATCACCTTTGGTCAGTTCACCAACCAGATCGAGTATCAGGACGCCGGCTCGGCGCTGAACAACGAGATGAAGAAGGAGGTGCTGGCGAAAGTCGATACCAGTGACTTGACCGGCAAGACAATAGCGGTGGTCGGCGTCTTCAAGCTGGTCAATCCGAAGAGCTGGCTGGTCACGCCGGTGAGGCTGGACGTCAAATGACAATGACTGCCGGCACAGAACCCGCGACTGGCGATGCCGTGCTTTCGGCGCGCAATGTCGTCATGTCGTATGGCGGCGTCCACGCGCTCAAGGGCGTCAACTTCGACATCCATCGCGGCAAGGTCACCACCCTGTTCGGAGAGAATGGCGCCGGCAAATCGACGCTGATGAAGATCCTGTCCGGCGTGGTGACGCCGACATCCGGCGACATCGTGCTCGACGGCAATCTCGTCAGCTTTGCCTCGTCTTCGGACGCGCGCGATCGCGGCATTTCGATCATCCACCAGGAGCTCAGCCTGGCGCCGAATCTGAGCGTTCGCGACAACATCTTCATGGGCCGCGAACTGCGCACCAGAACCGGCCTCGACTTCGCCGAGGAGGCGCGCCAGGCGCGGGCGCTGATGGCCGACCTCGAAGAAGACATCGATCCGATGACCCTGGTCGAGGACCTGCGCCTGGGGCAGCAACAGATCGTCGAGATCGCACGCGCGCTGTCGGTCGATTCCCGCATCCTGATCATGGACGAGCCGACCTCCGCACTCAGTGCGACCGAGGTGGAGGTGCTGTTCAAGGTGATCCGCGATCTGACCAGCCGCGGTGTCTCCATCGTCTACATCTCGCACCACCTCGAAGAGGCGCTGCAGATCACCGACTACGCCGTCGTGCTGCGTGACGGGGCGATCACGGCGACGGCCGAAGCCAAGGACATCGACCTCGAATGGATCGTCCGCAACATGGTGGGTGAGAATTTCGACCTCGGCTCGCCGCCGACCGGCCATGCGTTTGGTGAGGTCGCGCTGTCGATCGAGGATGTCAGCGTCACCGACGCTTCGGGTTCAGGCTACGTCGTCGATCATCTGTCGCTGGATGTCAAAGCGGGCGAGATCGTCTGCATCTATGGGCTGATGGGCGCGGGCCGCACGGAATTGCTGGAGGCCGTCGCCGGCCGTGTGCCCATGGCGGGCGGGCGGGCGCTGCTGGAGGGTGAGGACGTTTCGGGGCTGACCATTGCCCAGCGCATCGCCCGAGGTCTGGTTCTGGTCCCCGAGGATCGCCAGCGCGACGGCCTGGTTCAGACCATGACCGTCGGCCGCAATCTGTCGCTTGCCAGCATCGAGGCGTTCGCGAAAGGCCTGTTCCTCTCCCGGCCGAGGGAACGCGCACTGATCGACGATTCGATCCGCAAGGTGACCATCAAGACCGCGGGCGGCAACGCCATGATCGGATCGCTGTCGGGCGGCAACCAGCAGAAGGTCGTCATCGGCAAGATGCTGACGACAGATCCCAAGGTCATCCTTCTCGACGAGCCGAGCCGCGGCATCGATGTCGGCGCCAAGGCCGAAGTCTTTCGCTTGCTCAGCGAGCGCGCCGCGCAAGGCCTGGCGGTCGTCTTCTCGACTTCGGAGGTCAATGAGTGCCTCAGCATCGCCCATCGCATCGTCGTGATGCGGCGCGGCAAGATTTCAGCCGAATTCGGCGCCAACGCCACCAAAGAGCAGATCATGGCCGCCTCCGGCGAAGCCGTGGTCGCCTGACCATAGAATTTCGGAGCCCCGACCCATGAGCGATGTCAGCCAGGCCAGCAAACAGTCCAGCCCCAATGCGGGCGGCGAGGGCTTCGACGTGGCCAAGCTGCTGCTCGAAGGCCGGGCCTTCTTTGCCCTGATCGTCATCATTGTCGTCTTCTCGATCCTGTCGCCCTATTACCTCTCGGTGGCGAATTTCCTGACCATGGCCTCGCATGTCGCCATCTTCGGGATTCTCGCCGTCGGCATGCTGCTGGTCATCCTCAATGGCGGCATCGACCTGTCGGTCGGCTCGACCCTCGGGCTTGCCGGCGTCGTCGCTGGGTTTCTGATGCAGGGCGTGACGCTGACCTGGCTGGGCGTCGTTCTCTACCCGCCGGTCTGGGTGGTCGCGGTACTGGCCTGCATGCTGGGTGCGGCCGTCGGGCTTATCAACGGCGTGCTGATCGCGCGGTTCAAGGTTCCGGCCTTCGTCGCCACGCTCGGCGTCATGTACATGGCGCGCGGCCTGGCACTGCTGATGACCAGCGGCCTGACCTACAACAATCTCGGCGGCAAGCCGGAGTTGGGCAACACCGGTTTCGATGCTCTCGGCTTCAACCGCCTGTTCGGCGTGCCGACCGGCGTGGTGGTGCTGGCGGTTATCGCGCTGATCGGCAGCATCGTCCTGAACCGCACCGCCTTTGGACGCTGGCTCTACGCCTCGGGCGGCAATGAGCGCGCCGCCGAACTCTCCGGCGTTCCGGTCAAGACCGTGCAGATTTCGGTCTATGTGCTGTCGGGCATCTGCGCCGCCATTGCCGGCCTGATCCTGTCCTCGCAGCTGACCTCGGCCGGACCGACCGCGGGCACCACCTACGAATTGACGGCCATCGCCGCCGTCGTTATCGGCGGCGCCGCACTGACTGGCGGCCGCGGCAATATTCGCGGCACTCTGCTCGGGGCCTTCGTCATCGGCTTCCTGTCCGACGGCCTGGTGATCATCGGCATCTCATCCTACTGGCAGACAGTGTTCACCGGCGCCGTCATCGTGCTCGCCGTGCTCCTCAATGCCGTTCAGTATCGCCGCCGTAGCAAGCTTCCAGCTTCGACGGGCGGCCAACCGACTTCTCAGAAACGGGGGAAGGCCGAACCGGCCAATCCTGCCCAAGGGAAGACTGCCAGCTGACTGGCAGCAAGACCGCGTAATCATTGGAGGAATGTACATGAAAATCGTGCTTAGAAGTTTGCTTGCCGCCGCGATGGTGGTCGGGTTTAGCGCAGCCGCATCGGCCGCAGGCCTGATCTCGATCATCGTCAACGATCCGGCCAACCCCTACTGGCTGACCGAAGGCAACGTCGCCAAGGCCGAAGCCGAAAAGCTTGGCTATACAGCCAACGTCGCCGCCCACAAGGGCGACACCAATACCGAAAGCAATCTGATCGACACCGCCATCACCAACAAGTCGGTGGCGATCATCCTCGACCCGGCCAATGCCGATGGTTCGGTCGGCGCGGTGAAGAAGGCGATTGCCGCCAACATCCCGGTTTTCCTCGTCAATGCCGAGATCAACCAGGAAGGTCTTGCCAAGGGACAGCTCGTCTCCAACAACGCCCAGGGTGCGGCTCTCGGTGCCCAGCAGTGGGTGCAGGCGGTCGGTGAAAAGGGCAAGTATGTCGAACTGCTCGGCGCCCCGTCGGACAACAACGCGGCCACGCGCTCGAACGGCTACGCGACCGTGCTGAGCCAGTATCCGGATCTCGAAAAGGCCGCTTCGCAGGTCGCCAACTGGGATCGCACCCAGGGCCACGACAAGATGCAGAGCATGCTGCAGGCCAATCCCGACATCATCGCCGTGATCAGCGGCAATGATGAAATGGCGCTTGGTGCGGTTGCGGCGCTGAAGGAAGCCGGCAAGCTCGCCGGCATCAAGGTCGGCGGCTTCGACGGCTCCCCGGATGCGGTTGCGGCCATCAAGTCCGGCGAACTGCAGTACACCGTGCTTCAGCCGGTGGCCATCTTCTCGGCCAAGGCCGTGCAGCAGGCCGACTCGTTCATCAAGACGGGCGCTACCGGCGCCACCAGCGAGAAGCAGCTGTTCGATTGCCTGCTCATCACCAAGGACAATGTGGACAAGTACACCGCACCCTTCGTGCTGTCGGAATAAAAACCTGCACAGGGGGTGTCCTTGCGGACACTCCCTGCCTTTTCCACGGCTCCAGACAACAAAGACTGCTCCTTGTGAATTGCCTCCATAATCATCCGGAACTCAGCGCATGAAAGACCTGCTGATCGGGATCGACGCGGGAACGTCCGTGATCAAATCGGTCGCTTTCGATCTGTCGGGGCGGCAGCTTGCCATGGCGTCGATGACCAACAGTTTTGTCACGCTGGAAGGCGGCGGCGCCGAGCAGGACCTCGATCAGACATGGCGCGACATGGCGCTGACCGTCCGTGAGCTGGCGACGAAAGTTCCCGACCTCGCGCGGCGAACCGCGGCGATCGCGATCACCGGGCAGGGCGACGGCACCTGGCTGATCGATGGTGACGGCTTGCCGGTCGGTCGCGCCTGGCTCTGGCTCGACGCCCGCGCCGGACATCTGGTGGACGAGATGCGCGGCGATCCCCGGGATCGCACGCGGTTCGAGATCACCGGCACCGGGCTCAACGCCTGCCAGCAGGGCGCTCAGCTCAGCTGGCTGAAGAGGAACAGCCCTGAAATTCTGGAGCGCGCCGCCACTGCCTTTCACTGCAAGGACTGGCTCTATTTCAAGATGACCGGCGAGCGCGCCACCGATCCATCGGAAGGCACCTTCACCTTTGGCGATTTCCGCTCGCGCAGATATTCCGACGAGGTGCTCGACATTCTGGATCTGACGTCGCACCGCCGCCTGTTGCCGCCCATGCTCGAAGGCACGACCGATCATCATCCGCTTTCTGCGTCGGCAGCAAACGAGACCGGCCTGCTTGAGGGCGCGCCGGTGGTGCTGGGCTACGTCGACATGGTCAGCACCGCGCTTGGCGCCGGCCTCTATGATCCAAGCGGCAATGTCGGCTGCACGGTCATCGGCTCGACCGGCATCCACACACGCCTGGCGCGCACCCCTGATGATGTCGTCCTCAACGACAATGCCTCCGGCTACACGATCGCCATGCCGGTTCCGGGCGCCTATGCGCAGCTGCAATCCAATATGGCGGCGACGCTCAACATCGACTGGCTGCTTGGCCTGGCGCGCGACGTGCTGACCGCCAGCGGCGCAAAACCTTCGCGCGACGAGCTGCTGAAAGCGCTCGATGTCTGGGTCGAAGGATCGGAACCGGGGTCGCTGGTCTATCAGCCTTATATCTCGCTTGCCGGCGAACGCGGCCCGTTCGTCGATCCAGACGCGCGCGCCGGCTTCATCGGGCTTTCCGTCAAGCACGGTTTTGGCGATCTGGCACGCGCGGTTCTCGAAGGATTGGCCTTCGCGGCCCGCGATTGCTACCAGGAAATGGGCAGCGTGCCCGGCGAAATCCGCCTGTCTGGCGGCGCCGCGCGCAGCCCGTCGCTGCGCCGTATCATCGCTGCGGCGACCCGCGCGCAAGTCAGGACCAGCAGCCGCCAGGAAGCCGGCGCCGCGGGTGCGGCGATGATGGCCGCGGTCGGGCTTGGCGTCTATCGCTCGATGGATGTTTGCTGCGCCGAGTGGGTGGCGCCGCTGCTGGGCGAATGCGACGCCTATGACGAGGCGCTTTCGCAAACCTACGATGCGCTGTTTCCGTCTTTTGTCGCGGCGCGTCAGGCGCTGCATCCGGTGTGGAAATCGATGGCGCACCGCACAGGAGCTAAGTCTTGAGCGATACAACAGATATTGTCGATCTCTTCGTGATCGGCGGCGGCGTGAATGGAGCGGGCATAGCGCGCGATGCCGCCGGCCGTGGGCTGTCGGTCATCCTGTGCGAGAAGGACGATCTGGCGCAAGGCACCAGCTCGCGTTCCGGCAAGCTGGTGCATGGCGGTCTGCGCTACCTCGAATATTACGAGTTCCGGCTGGTGCGAGAAGCGCTGATCGAGCGCGAGGTGCTGCTTGAGGCGGCGCCGCACATCATCTGGCCAATGCGTTTCGTGCTGCCGCACAGCCCCGAGGACCGGCCGGCATGGCTGGTGCGGCTCGGGCTGTTTCTCTACGACCATCTTGGCGGCCGCAAGCGGCTGCCGGGAACGAGGACACTGAACCTGAGAACGGCGCCGGAAGGGGCGCCGATCAGGGACGAATTCAAGCGTGGCTTCGAATATTCCGACTGCTGGGTCGATGACGCCAGGCTGGTGCTGCTCAATGCGCTCGATGCCAGTCAGCGCGGCGCAAAAGTCTTCACTCGCACGGCCTGTATTGCTGCCAGGCGCGAAGGCGGCCTGTGGTCGATCGACATGCAGGACGGCCGCACCGGTGCTGTGACGAGGGTCCGCGCACGCGGGTTGGTCAACGCGGCCGGGCCATGGGTGAATGACATCGTCAGCCGCGTCGCCGGACAGAATTCCACCCGCAACGTTCGCTTGGTGAAAGGAAGCCATATCGTCGTGCCGAAATTCTGGGAGGGACGGCAGGCCTATCTCATCCAGAACAACGACAAGCGGGTGATCTTCGTCAACCCGTATGAGAACGATCTGGCGCTGATCGGCACCACCGACATTCCTTATGAAGGTCGGCCCGAAGAAGTGGCCGCCGAGGCAAGCGAGATCAATTATCTGATCAAGGTGGTCAATCGCTACTTCAAGCGGCAGCTGACCGCGCAAGATGTGGTCTACAGTTTCTCGGGCGTGCGTCCGCTCTATGACGACAATGCCGACAACCCGAGCGCGGTGACGCGCGACTACATCTTCGAACTCGACGCCCCGAACGGTGGCGCGCCGCTGCTTTCTGTGTTCGGCGGCAAGATCACCACCTTCCGCAAACTGTCCGAACATGCGCTCGAAAAAATACAGCCCTTCTTTCCGACCATGAAGAAGGCCTGGACGGCCAAAATTCCCCTGCCGGGAGGCGACCTGCCCAACGCGGATTTCGAGCAGTTCCTGGGTGATCTGCACGCCGAGTTTTCGTGGCTTAGCCCGTCGCTGGTGAAGCACTATGCTCGAAGCTACGGCACGCGCACACGCGCTTTGCTGAAAGGGGTCAAAGACGAAGCGGATCTCGGCCGTCGTTTCGGCCCGGATTTCTACGAGCTCGAAGCTGTCTTCCTGTTCGAGACCGAATGGGCGATGACCGCCGCCGACGTTCTCGAGCGCCGGACCAAACACGGGCTGCATATCAATGCGGCCGAGCGGAAAACATTCGAAGACTGGTGCACAAAGACAATGGCGGCGGTGAACTGATGGCCTTCACGCTTTCGCTGAACACCAACCCGCTGGTCAATCGCTTCGCCGACCCCGACGATCTGATCGACGCCATTGCCTATGGCATCGGCATCCGCGACGTGCAGCTGACGCATGAATTCGTCAATCCGGGCTGGCCGGCGGCAACGATCGCCAAGTTCGTTCGCCTGTTCAACAGCGCCCTGGCGCGGACCGGCGTGCGGATCACTTCGGGTATGACCGGTCCCTATGGCCGGCTCAATCATTTCGGCCATCCGGACGCGGATGTGCGCCGCTATTATGTCGATTGGTTCAAGACCTTCGCCGACATCTCCGCCGAACTCGGCGCGTCGGGCATGGGCACGCAGTTCGCCATATTCACCTACAAGGATTTTGACGATCCGCAGCGGCGCGCGGCGCTTCTCGACATCGCGCTCGAATGCTGGCGCGAAGTGGCCGAGCACGCCAAGGCGGCGGGCCTGACCTACCTTTTCTGGGAACCGATGTCGGTCGGCCGCGAGTTTGGCCACACGATCGAAAGCTGCGTCGAATTGCAAGGCGCCGTCGATGCGGCCAAGCTGCCGATCCCGATGCAGATGATGGTCGACATCGACCATGGCGACGTGACCTCGCCCAATCCTGACGACACTGATCCCTATGCCTGGGCGAAAGCGTTCCCGTTGCAATCGCCGATCATCCACATCAAGCAATCGTCGATGAACAAGGGCGGGCACTGGCCGTTCACCGCCGCCTACAACAAGGATGGCCGCATCATCCCGCAGAAGCTGCTCGACGCCGTGCGGGCGGGTGGCGGAACCGACAATGAAATCTGCCTTGAACTTTCCTTCCGGGAGAGGGAACCGGTCGATCATCAGGTTATTGCAATGATCCGTGAGTCGGTGGATTTCTGGGCGCCTTACATCGACAGCGGCCGCGAAAGTCTCAAGCCTCGCGCTTGAGGGAAAGCGCCGGCCCGTAGGCCGGCGCGCTGGCCGGAAACACGCATCATCCGAATTTCGGATCGAAGGAGAGAAGAATGGCCCCATATTGGGTCGGCACGAGCTGGAAAATGAACAAGACGCTGGCGGAGGCGCTGCAGTTCGCCGAGGCATTGGCTGCCTTCGTGCCCGGCTTCGATCCGGCGATACAGCCTTTCGTCATTCCGCCCTTCACCGCGGTGCGGCAGGTCAAGGCGGCGCTCGCCAACACCCGCGTCAAGGTTGGCGCCCAGAACATGCATTGGGCCGATGCCGGTGCCTGGACGGGCGAGATTTCGCCGGTGATGCTGAGGGATTGCGGGCTCGACCTGATCGAACTCGGCCATAGCGAACGCCGCGAGCATTTTGGTGAGACGGACAGGACCGTAGGACTGAAAACGGCGGCGGCGGTCAGGCACGGCTTTGTGCCGCTGATCTGTGTCGGCGAGACGCTGGCCGAGCGCGAGGGCGGCCGCGCCGACGAAATTCTGACCGCGCAGGTTTTGGGCGCGCTGCAGGGTCTCGCAAACAATGAGTTGTCGGCAGAGATACTCTTTGCCTATGAACCGGTGTGGGCGATCGGCGAGAAAGGCATTCCGGCCAGCGCCGACTATGCCGACAAGCAGCAGGCGCTGATCAAGCAGATCGCAGCAACCCGGTTGCCGACCGCCCCGCTTGTGCTCTACGGCGGCAGCGTCAATCCCGGCAACGCGGCCGAACTGATTGGCCAGCCGCATATCGATGGGCTGTTCATCGGCCGCTCGGCATGGCAAGCGGAAGGCTATATCGACATTCTCAAAAAGGCGGCGGCCGCCATCGCGCGCTGACCACGAAAACGAAGGAGTTAATTGCCATGAAGATCGCACTCGGAGCCGACAGCGCCGGCAAGCCGCTGCTCGATGTCATCGCCAAGCATCTCGCCACCAAGCCAGAACTGCAGGTCGTCGATCTCAGCCAGGCCGGATTCTACGCCGATATTGCCGCTGCGGTCGGCCACGAAATTGTCGACGGCAATTACGACCGCGCCATCCTGTTTTGCGGCACCGGCATCGGCGTCAGCATCTCGGCCAACAAGGTGCCCGGAATCCGTGCCGCGCTAACCCACGACACCTATTCGGCGGAACGCGCTGCGAAATCCAACAATGCCCAGATCATCACCATGGGTGCGCGCGTCATCGGCCCCGAACTGGCCAAATCGATCGCCGACGCCTGGCTGGCCTCGGAGTTCGATCCGAACGGTCCCTCTGCCGCCAATGTGCAGGCTGTCGACAGGCTCGACGCGAAGCGCTGAGGATTCGCTCCCGACCTAGCCGGTCAAGGCGATCCGCATCGCCTCGATGACGGTTACGGCGGACGCCGCGCCTGGATCCATATGGCCAAGCGAGCGTTCGCCGAGGCGGGAGGCCCGGCCCTTGGTGGCGATCATCGCCTTGGTCGCCTCCGCGCCGGCCTTTGCCGCCTCGGCTGCAGCCGCGAGGCTGCCGGCCAGCCCCTTGCCGGCGGCCAGTGCCTCGCCCGCAGCCCTCGCGGCCGGCGCCCACGCATCGATCATCGTCTTTTCGCCAGGCTCGGCCTTGCCGCGATCCTGAATGCCTCTGGCCATCGCTTGGACCATAGCGACCGCGTCGGCGTCGTCGAGCGTCGCCTTGCCCTTGACGGCGGCCGCGCCGCGCATGAATGCCGTGGCATAGAGCGGGCCCGAGGAGGCGCCGACGGCATTGAGGAACGACTTCGCCGCCGTGTTCAGCAAGATGGTCGGATCGGTGGTGCCGGTATCCAATGCGGCCACCGCATCGCGTGCCGCGGAAAATCCAAGCTCCATCGCAATGCCGTGGTCGGCATCGCCGATCACCCCGTCAAGCGCGCACAACCGATCCCGGTCGGCTGACATGGCGTCGGCGATGGCCGCGAACATCGCGGCAAGGCGGGTGGTGTCGATTGTCGTCATCTCTTGTTCCTTGCCGTTCACCAAGTTTACCCGGCGCGAAACATGGCGCAGTCGCAAGGGTGGTCGAGCATCGTTTGCAACTCGTCGTCGAGGTGGTGCAGCGTAATCGAAGCGCCGGCCATTTCGAGCGAGGTGCAGTAATTGCCGACCCAGCTTGCGTGAATGGATACACCGATAACGTCAAGCCTCTGCTTCACGCGCCGGTTCATGATGTAGAGTTCCATCAGCGGCGTCGAACCCAGCGAATTGACCAGCACGGCGACCTTCTCGCCGCGTGCCGGCGCCATCTCGGCGAGAATCCTGTCCAGCATTTCGTCAGTGATCTCGTCGGCCGTTTTAAGTTTTCCGCGTGCGATGCCGGGTTCGCCATGGATGCCCATGCCGATCTCCATCTCGTCGGGTCCGATTTCGAAATTCGGCCGGCGGGTTTGCGGCAACGAACAGGGCGCCAATGCGACGCCCATGGTAAAGGTGTGGTCGTTGGCTTTCCCGGCAATGCGTTGGCATTCATCGAAAGACAACATGCGGTCGCAGGCGGCGCCTGCCGCCTTGAAGATGAAGAAGTTCCCTGCGACACCGCGCCGCTTGTGCCTGTCGCCAACGGGCGCGGAAGCGACGTCGTCGGTGCTCAGCACCGTGCGCACCTCGATGTCGTCCATCGCGGCCATCTCGGCCGCCATGTCGAAATTCATGACGTCGCCGGCATAGTTGCCGTACATGAACAGCACACCGGCGCCGCCGCTCGCCGCCTTGGCGCATTCGAGGATCGGGTCGGGCGGCGGAGAGGCGAAGACATTGCCGATCGCCGCCGCGTCGGCCAGCCCCTTGCCGACGAAGCCGAGAAAACTCGGCTCGTGGCCCGAGCCGCCACCAATGACGAGGCCTACCTTGCCTTGGCGCGGTCCATCGCGGGCGATGATCGAGCGCGGGCTTCCGTCAACGGCTTTGAGATGGCGGGGATGCGCAGCCAGGATGCCTTCCAGCATCTCGTCGACGGCCCGATTGCCGTCATTGATGATCTTCTTGGTTTGCACCAACGTCCTCCCGATTTGGTATTTTCATAGATGATACCGGGCGTTATCAGGCTGCCTTCGGGCGAGGGCAGGGGCGCGATGCCCACCAAACTGCCTTCGATCGGCTTCGTAGCTGTTTACCAGCCGTTCTGGCAGAACCGAAGCGGACCGACGTGCACGGACAATGGCGCTGTAGTGTACAAGATCGCACCACGGCTTAGAAAAGGCGGTGGCTCCCGGGGCCGGATTCGAACCAGAGACCAACCGGTTAACAGCCGCTCTCGGGATAGCCCACCAGCGCCATATACCGGTTGTTCCACTCCTGAAAAACCCCTTGTTTCATAACGGTTTCAGCTTTCCTGTTGCACATTAGAGCACACAGGGCAACATGGCAGCAGTTGCATCCTGTTGCCCCGACGTTGCCCCGGAGAGCCCTAATGCCCCGCGAGAACCTGACCGACAACCGCCTGAAGGCTTTGAAGCCGGCTGCTCCTGGCAAGCGATACGTGATCATGGATGCCCAAGTCCCGAGCATGGGCGTCCGCGTAACCGACAAGGAGCCGTCCAACGGTTCAAAGCTTAAGGCCGGACAAGTCAGCTTTGTCTACATCGCCCGTTTCGGTGTTGCAACTCAGCCAGCCGCCGCGCGCTGGGAGAGTACGACGTCATGTCGCTTGAAGCGGCACGCACCAAGGCGAGGCAGTGGGCAGCGCTCATTGATCGCGGCATTGACCCGAAGGTCCAGGCTGACGAGGAGCGGCAGGCGGCGGCGAGGGCAGCGACAGAGAGCCGTGACCGGTCTTTCGAAACCATCCTTGAACGGTTCATCAAAGCCCGGCGCCGCGATGGCATCCGCAAGGCCGACGAGGACGAGCGCGACCTCAACCGGGAATGCCTGCCGAAGTGGAAGGGCAGGGACGTCGCCACCCTCACCAATGCCGACATCATGGAAGTGGTCGAACCGATCTATGCGCGCGGCGCGCAGCGGCAGGCGCTCAACATCGCCCAGAAGATCGGGACGTTCTTCGGCTGGTGTGTCGATGACGACCTGATCACCGCCTCACCCTTCCGGGCAAAGAAGGTGCGCACCACCATCGGCGAGAAGGGATCAAGGGACCGCGTCCTGACCGATGCTGAGATTGGGGCGCTCTGGACTGCCACGGCCGCTGGCGACGTCTACAGCGCCGTCTATCGGCTGCTGCTGCTGACCGGCCAGCGCCTCAACGATATCGCCCAGGCGTCTTGGTCCGAAGTCGACGTGGACCGCAAGACGCTGACTGTGCCGGCGGCGCGCTTCAAGTCCGGCCGCGATCACGTTGTGCCTCTCACCGAAGAAGCTTTGTTCTCTCGACGGCGCGGGACCGGTGACGATCGGCCATAAGGTCAAGCTTCGGATTGACGCCGCCATGCTCGCAGCGCTTCGGAAAGACGATCAAGAGGCCAAGCTGCCGGCGTGGGTCAATCATGACATCCGCCGGACGGTTCGCACCCGGCTGTCCGAGCTCGACGTGATGGACGAGGTTGCCGAGGCTGTCATCGGGCATGTGCCTACGGCGCTCGTCAGGACGTACAACCAGTCTGACCGCCTCAAGGTGAAGCGAGACGCCCTGACGCGTTGGGAGGGCGCCCTTCTGGCGCTGACGGGCCGCGAGACGGCCAGCAATGTCGTTGCTATGAAGGTGGGCAAATGACGATCAAGGGTGTGATTTCCGGCACGACCATTTCGCAGCGCCAGGTCGACAAGCTGTCAGAACTGCTTGCCTCAAGCGGTTTCATCCCTCCCGACGATGACTGGTTGCTGGTGCGTCTGCAGGACATTGTTTTCCGCTACGAGGAATTGGCGGAACGTCTCGACCCCAAACTTGTGGCCGAGCGCACTTCCCGATTCGCTGAATATCGCGAAGCGATTATCACGACGGACAGGCTCCTCGACGTGTGGGCGGACGGGATGACCTCCCCCCGGCTCAACCCTGAGGTCGTGACCAATCAGGGAGTTTGGGACGAGATGCCCGTTCGGCATCTCAATTCAGACGAGGAACTGGCTTCGGCTCTGATGCCGCCGGAGTTTTCCCAAGCTGATATCGACGTCGCCAAGCGCGTCCATGCACATCTTGCCGAGCTTTTTGACAGTGTGCACCGCAGCTATCTTGAGGGCCGACGGGTGACCAACGAACATCGTGAGAGGATTGCGACGGTACAGGGTTTTGTGCGGCTATGGTGCCAAGCGATGAAAATTCCCCAATCGGACATCAGAATATCGGCCAGCACCGGCAGCCCCGCTATGAATTCATAGAGGCTGGCGTGTCGATGGTCCTTGGCACTCCGATGGAGCGAGAGACTATCGAGAAGCAGGTGATCGCATATCGGAAAAAGATCAAAGAGAGTCAGCACTGACGTTTGCCACCGTCGGCCAGGCCTAATACGACGCGTCAATTTAAACGCCAAGAAACACTACATTTAGGTGTATCCGTCCGGAAGAAAATGCATATCTTAGGAGGCCTTCGTAAGCAACGTAAGGCACTCCAATGCAAACTCTTATCGCCTTCAGTGAACTCCCCTCCAAGGGGATCGTGTACTCTCGAAATTACATCGACCGCATGATCAAGGAGCACCGGTTTCCTAAGCCGGTGTTCCTTTCGCCCCGTCGGCGCGCCTTTGTCGAGGCTGAGTTAGATGCTTGGGTGAAGGCCCGCGTCGACCAGCGAGACGCGGTGGCCTAATGACCACTGATCACGAACATAGCGCCGCTATCGATGAGGCTGCAGCCTGGCTGCGATCTGACAGCCGGGAGCGCATCAGCCGGCCAATTATCCCCCACCTGAAGCAGGCGTTCGGCCTGACCGCTGCTGAAGCGATCGAAGCGATCAGGGAAGCGAACCTGCGGCGGGCCCGCGCCACATGAGCGAAATTACGCCTAGCCGTAAAACTGGCCGACCGAAGGGCTACATCGCCAACTACCAGCCGCAGACCAAGACGCTGGCGCTGCTCGATGCGGTCGACATGGTTCTCACCGAATACCGGGAACACTGGCCGCTCACGATCCGCCATGTCTTTTATCGGCTGGTCGGCGCCTACGGTTATCCGAAGGATGAGTCGTTTTACTCGAAGCTGATCGACCATATCGGCAACGCGCGCCGCGGCCGGGTGATCCCGTTCAATGCGATCCGCGACGATGGCGTGGTCACGCACCGCATGGACCATTTTGACGACCAGAACCATTTCCTGCGCCATGTGCGGTGCTCGGCGAAAACTACCATCGGAACATGCTCGCCAATCAAAACCTCCACGTCGAGGTCTGGTGCAAGGCCGGCGGCATGCTGTCGCAGCTCTTCAAGGTCAGCCGAGAATTCTCGGTGCAAGCGTATTCCTCAGGCGGCTTCGACAGTCTCACCGCGAAGAAGGATCTGGCCGATCGAATATGCGAGATCGCAAAGCCGACGGTGATCCTGCACCTGGGCGACTATGACCCGAGCGGCAAATCTGTGACAGTCGACCTCAAGCGCATCGCCCTGACTGCTGACCAAATGTTTCGCTATTCGCTGCCTACCGCCGCCCAAGAAGACCGACAGCCGCACCGCGCGATGGGAGGGTGAGACATGCCAACTCGAGGCGCTGTCGCCCGACAACATCGCTCATATCTTGCGGTCACATATCATCGACCTGTTCGACGTTCACCAGTTCCATGAAGACCGCGATATACAGGCACGCGAGCGGCAGTTGATCACTGCAGCCTTGCCGGCCCCGAGGGGGGATGCGTGACCGTCCAGCCCAGCCCATTCATCCCCGGCGCCGACGCCAGCAATCCGCGGTGGACCGGCTAGCGGAAGAAGATCCAGCGCAGCGCTGCCATCCACATGAGGTGGGGATCCACGTTCAAGGAATGCGAGGAGGCTTTCGCCGACTGGCACCACTGCGCCCTGCAAATCGTTCACGCCGAGAACATCAGCTTTCGGTTGCTGGCCTTCGTCCGACAGCACCTCAACATGAAGGCCGGGACCATCAGCGGCACGAATTTCGAATTTGCCAAGATGGGAGGAGGCTGCTCAATCAAAACGACATCCCGCGAGATAGGCCTGTACGAGCGGCTCGGCCTGTTCATCGTGAGCCGGTGGCGGCACAAAATCCCGGGTGGTGGCATCAACGAAGTGCGGACGCTTCGGTTGGCGCTGCCGACGCCCTTCAATCCAAAGTTTACAGCGAGAGGTGAGGAGCCATGAGGACCACAGTGGTCCCGCATGCCGGCGCTGGTCTCCTGGACCACAGTGGTCCCGCATGGACCTTTCCCGCACCCCTCCGCAGGCGAGACCACAGTGGTCCCGCTAATACAGCCATCTTGCTCGGGTGACGCATGACACAACTCGACCTTTTCAAGCAGCCAGCAAGGAAGACCGGCCAGATAGTGGCATTCCCCGCCGATCGCCGCGCCGTCCTTATCCGCGCCACCGCAAACGAACTCTGCACCCTCCACTATATCGCCGGCCGCAAGTTCTGGAGCGAGCACGTCAAAGGCCTGCGAGCCCAGCTTCGCGCTGTCGGTATTCCCTGCCGCCAAGTCGATATGGAAATCCGTCGATACTCGGCAGCCGTTGCCAGCACTATCGACCATTCCATGCCCAATCATGGAGCGCCGCCGCCAACGGCAGCATAACCGTCCGCGAAGCGGAACGAGTGGGGGTGTGGGGCCTCAGGCCCCGCGTCTTCCTGTCAGCGCTAAACGCCGCGCGCGCGAGGCTCCTCATTGCCCCTGTTTGCATTGAAACTGAGTTCTGAGAAAACCGCCCAATGCTCCTGCTCGGAACGCGACTTTTTCTCACCCGCTGCTAAGCGTCAGAAAAGAGCGCACACTAGCGCCCATCCGGCTTCAAACCGGTTGTTCGCACGCGTGAAACCCTTGCAAACCAGCCATTCTTGCCGCATCGTCTGCGTCGATAATTCATCTGGGGCAAGGCAAAGGCAACGAAAGTGCTAGCCATCAACCCCGCTCAAGCGCCTGACATCGCCCGCAAGTATGGCGGCCTTGCTCAAGGCATGCTGGACCGCCGCACGCGCGAGTGGCGCCGCCGGCAGGAGCTTGTCGACATGTTCGCCCAGGCGCTCGGCGGTGCTGACACACTGACCCCAGTGAAGGGCAAAATTCGAAGCGTCGACGCGATTTCGAAGGCGATCCGGGAGAACCCGGAACGTGCCATCCGGTTTGCAAGGCAGCCGGGGAAAACCTCGACGCCTGGTTCCCGATGAACCCGAAATAGACGCTAGAAGACGCTCTGCGGACGCACGGCCTGATCAACTAGTCCAGGCCGACCCTGCGCCGGATGCGTGTTGCCAGCAGGCTAAGCAGTTCCCGCGTGGGGATGGTGTCTCTGGCGGCCGGCACCTTGACGATTTCCCGCTCGATCTTCACCGGCTGGATTTCGCGATAATCCGGCCCGACTTCGGCATCGAATTGCGCGTGATGCCGCAGAGCGAGCTTGATGCGGACGGCGTTTAGGGCGTCGTTGGAAAGCGCCGCATGGGTGTCGCTGCGGCGCAGCTGCACCACGAACTCCGAACCGATATTCTCTTCGATGAAAGGCGATCTTAAAGTTGACAAGCTTGAGCGCGTTCAACTCGAAAATCGCCAGCTCGAACATCGCCGGCGTGAAGAACCATGCGTGGTTGTCGACATAGGGCCTGCTGTCGGACATGTCGCCTTTAAGGTCGCCCTGATATTCCGTCCATGCCGCTTCAAGGCTGTGGGCGTAGCCGAGCGGCGAGTGATCGCCTTTGATCCACGCCGACTTTCCGCCGCGTGTCGCCGCCGAGCATCGCCCCTCAAACAGCGCTTCCGGTGAATGCCTGATGCGGCCTTCCCGGTAGGCGGTGAGAATTTCGCGCAGGCTGGTGGGAGACTTGAGCAGGTCGAAGCATTTTCGCATATCGGGAACGGCCAGCGAAATGATGCCGTCCGGCTTCAACAGGCGGGAGCATTGCTGCAGGAAGCGAATAAGGTCCGGCGTATGCTCGATCACGTGGCTGGCGATGAGGCAATCAAAACCATCCGACCGGACGGCCAGGGCGGCTTCGTCCAAGGGCTGGCCGGTCCAGACGATGTCGACATTTTCAATCTCGTCAACCTTGTTGCGGATGACTTCGGCCGTGTGACCACGGGCCATCTCGCGCAAAGCATCGCCGTCCTGGAAGTCCACTATTGTCGTATCCCAGCCGTCCGCCCTCGGAGCGATCGGGCTGAAGAACGGCCCGATTTCAATTATCGACATGCTGGTTTTGTCGATATTTCTCTTTCCTCCGCAAAGTAATACCCCGCCCGGCCGTCTGATATTTGCTCGCGCGCGCTTCGTCCAGCCCGCCAGTTGGCGGAAAGGAACTCGCATGGCTGTTTCTAGCGAGAAGCAAAGCCTTGACCTCGTGCTGGTGCACGAACGCGGCTACTCCAACCATCCTGCCGACGGCCCGACCATGAAGGGCGTGACCCAGCGTGTTTATGACGGCTACCGCAAGCGCAAGGGCCTTGCGCTTGCGGTATAGCAAGACGCCGGTAGCGGTTGGCGCAGCCGGGTGATGTCGTCGAACCGAAAGTCAAACGGCAGTTCCGCTCCACTCTCCAATCGGAGAAATTGGCTACAGTGCCGTCCTCTTTGATTGCGTGGCCTTCCACGCTGCCGTTGAAAGACAGTTAAAAGAAGGGCATGAGGAGCGCTGCCAAAGCTAGTTAGATTGGATGAGTCCTATGACGCAGAGCATTCTCGATAAGACATTGGCAGGGGCCCAGAAGGATCAGGAGACGGTTCGATCCGGCGAGCCGATCGGCAAGGTCCCCGACGGCGTGACGTTTCACGACATGACCGCTCACCTCGACGACAGGGGAAGCGTCACCGAGGTCTACGACCCTCGCTGGAATTGGCATCCCGATCCGCTTGTTTTTTGCTACATGTTTACCATACGACCGAGAACGGTGAAGGGTTGGGCGCTGCATAAGCTTCACGAGGATCGATACTTCGTTGTCGATGGCGAGATGGAGGTCGTCCTGTATGACCCAAGGCCCGAGTCGAGCACTTGCGGACAGGTATTTCGGATTGTTCTGTCTTCAGCCCGACCACGCCTGATGAACATCCCCAGATTCGTCTGGCACGCGGACCACAACATCGGCGCGAGGGACGTTAGAGCAATCAATTTTCCTACAATGCAATATGACCACGCCAATCCCGACAAATACCGGCTGCCGCTGGATACCGATTTGATCCCGGTCGACTTTGGCGGCCTCAAGGGATGGTAGACGACGCTCCGCCGCTCTTCAGCGTTCTGATGCCGACCCATAATCGTCCCGACTCTCTTGCCTATGCGATCCAGTCGGTGCTGGCGCAGACGGAGCAATCGTTCGAGCTTCTGGTCGTTGGCGACGGTGCAGCACCGGAGACCGAAGCGGTCGTGAAAAGCTTTTCCGACCCGCGCATTCGTTGGTTTGATTTCCCCAAGGCGCCTCACTTTGGCTATGCCAATCGAAATCTGGCGCTTCGATCGTCACGCGGGGAATTGATAGCCTTCGCCGCCGACGATGACCTGATGATGCCGGATCATCTTGCACTCATGCGCGGCCAGTTCGTCGATCCGTCGGTGGCACTTGTCTACGGCCAGGTCCTCTGGGTCTCGACCGACGGCATTTGCGGTCCTGATCTTACCAACCTGTTTTTTCCCGAAGAGCGGCGCCAATTCATGGCGAGAGGGAACACGATAGCGGCCTCAGGCGTCGTATATCGCGCCAGCGCTCTTGCAGAGCGGACGGTGTGGCCAGAAGATGTGAACGGGGCGGGAGACTGGGAGATCTGGCGTCGGATCGTGCTCACAAAGGGCTTCGCCGCCGTGCGCTACCTTCGCCTTCCTACGTGCCTGCATTTCTCCGCTAAGTGGAAAAACCTCAGAGACTCCGGATTCGCGAGGCTGACGGGCTTCATCAAAGCGTGTGAGACGTCGATCTGGTTTCCGGCGCCGCTACGGGTCGCCATTCCGACAGGACACCTGGAACAAAAGGTCTTCTGGGACATCATGTGTGTCGATCCCGATGGCTGGACCGCGCTCATTCGGGAAGCCGCAGCCGACGCCGTGAACCGACTTGCGCTCGACCGTCTCGAAAACCTGGCTACACCCGACTCGCCGCCCACACCACCTCCTCCCCCCGCTGCCCCAGATGACGGCCGAGCCGAGGCGCTTGCGGTAGAAGTACAGGCTCTCGCGATTGAAAGGGACGCTATGAAGATGGAGATGGAGGCGCTCAAGCGCTCGAAGAGTTGGCGTTGGACTGCCCCTTTAAGGCAATTGCGAAGGCATATCGGCCGATAGGAGCCGGCGCCAAAGGGCATGAAGCGGCCGGATAATCCTATTCGTCCCCGTCGCCGAGGTACGCCTTCACACGTCCGAAATCGCGGTACATTCCGCCGTTCGGGTGTTTCTTCTCATGCCAGGTGATCGCCCAATAGCCGGTGTCCTGAAGACCCTCCATGACCATCACCCGATCGCGGTCGGTCGGGAAATGCTCCTTGAGAAGATCGTTGACGGCATTCAAGCCGCCGTCTCGGTAGGCTTGCAGATATACATCATCGACCATGGGATAATTCCCCTTTTCGCGGACTGTTGCTACCGACAGGGATGTTGTAGCCGGTGCTCTAGCAAGAGGGTTAAGACCTCTTCGGTTTTGTCCCGCCGGTGCTTCTCTGCCAAAGGGACTCTATCATTGCTAGGCCCCAGCGGCATCGATATCAGGAGGTCGGTGAGTTGCGGGTTGCACTCGAAGAGGATTGCCCTGGCCAGTAGGTCGGCCGGCTCGCAGAGGCCTTTGAACCGGTCGATCCCGGCGCCAAGGCAGGCTTCGAACGCCTCCCGCTTAGTAGTTTCGGCGCCCGCGGTGCAGATCGTCGCACCCATCACCAACAAACAAAGCATCGCTTTCATGGCTGAAGCATCGCGCGCAAGCTTCGCCCCCGCAAGGGTGTGCTTGAGTTTTTAAAGGTGTCGGCGCATCATCACCGGCGGAGCGTGAGAACTCCCGCGAATGGCCCTGCCGGGCCATCTGCACCCAGAGCGTTGGCGGGGCGATCCCTCCAAGGATCGATATTGCCAACGGGTAGAACGAGCCGACTTAGCCGTCGGAGCGAACGGCAGCACTATGCCGGGAGAGCGGCGGCTATACAAGACCCGAAAGGGAAAGGCCGTTCGCGCATGGTCTCTGGCCATGTTCTCACCCTCCCGGCGCCAGTGCTGTCCACTGGCAACCGGCCGTGAGAAGCCGAAACCAGAGAGCCTACATCATGACCATCCATCAACCTGAAATGCGCCGTGAAGACGGGGCAATCTTCCTCACCGTGGCGGAAAACGACCGCCTGGGGATAGCAACCACGATAGAGCGACTGATCGACCTGCTCGACGCCATGAGCCCGGATCCTGATCTCGAGGAAAGCCTCGGATGGGATATGGCAGCCAATTGGAATTGCACGCCCAGGACGGCGAGCGCGAGGAGGAGAACGAGCACGGCGGCGACATCAACGACGAGCCGCACGACGGTAACGAGCTTGAGCAAGACGCGGTAGACTGTGACTGGCCCGGCTTCATATGGGGCGGCGGTGAAGGTGGCGGACGCGCGCGCGAAAGCGCCTGAAATTAAGCACCCTGCTTATATGGGCCCGCTGGCACGGTGGCGGGCTTTTACTTGGGGCGAGTAGAGGGTGGCGACCGACTTGCGTCGTATGATGCTGAGCCTTTTTCAAATGGCTTCGTTCCCATGTGGAGATCGAAAAACGCCCAAAAAAGTATCTCTAATTCGGCAGAGGTTTTGCGAAGCGCCTCCAGGCCGATTTCTTTCTCGACGGGATTTAGAATGTTTTTGGGTGTCTTAAATCTCATGTGCAGCACTTGCATCCGGTCCGCCACTGGCCCGTTTGCTGACAGGGAAAAATTCAAAACTCCATGCGCCAGCATGTCGCGCGTTTCTTTGAGATCGCTCATCATTTGAAAGGTGCGTTCGACCATGCTGACGGTTAGCCCGCGCTTTGATTTCCCCGCGACAAGGCGGCACGAACGTCCCGCACCTTGTCTTCTATGCGGGTCCTCATCGCTGTGGACACCCGGTCGTCGACCTTGCCCGAGCTCACGCCTTTGAACACGCCCTCGCTCATGACCAACAAATCGAACTTTTGTTCAACATAGGACCAAAGCGCCAGAATTCTCCCGATCTCGGCCAGCATTGCCTCAGACCGCAACGGCATAAATGAGCCCGAATTCTTCTGAGACATGACCGGTCATTGGCCTCTGCCCGGCGGACAGGCATTGAGTTGTTGCCCCAGGCGTTGCCCTGACGCTTTAATCGGCAAATCTGCCGAGCCTCGAATATCACTAAGTCTTTGAGAAGATTGGCTCCCCGGGCCGGATTCGAACCAGCGACCAACCGGTTAACAGCCGGTTGCTCTACCACTGAGCTACCGGGGAATAGAGGCTCTCATGTGAGTGGCGCAGCCTATAGCAAACCCTTTTCGGCTTTGCAAAGAAGCATTTCGCATTTTTTAGCGCATTTTCACCCAATGGTTTCTGGCAATCGCCGGATGACACCACATATGAGCCGTCTTGGGCGCCGTCGGACCTTGGTCGGCGGAACCTGAAAGGCGATTGCAGCCTTTAGCGCATATGGCTTTATCGAAGGCAACCGGATCGACTTTCGACATGACTGCAGCAGACGAAAACCAGGCACCGGCGCGGAAAATCTCGGTGTTCGGGCGCGAGTTCACCATGCCGCGCTCGCGCGGGCTGAGGATCGCCATCGGTATCGTGCTGGTGTTTTTCGGCCTTCTCGGTTTCCTGCCGATTCTCGGCTTCTGGATGATTCCGCTCGGCCTTTTGGTGCTTTCCTACGAATTTGCCGCGGTGCGCCGACTGCGGCGCCGGTTCGTCGTCTGGTGGGAACGGCGTCGCCGGCCAAATTGAAAGCGATGGCGCGCGGTCCCGGTTCAGCGGACGCTTCGCTTCCAGCCCCTCGCAGACCTTCCCCTCGAATATCTCCTTGAGAACGGCAGCCCTGGTGTCAGCCGCGCGTTTACGGTGGAAGCCAGTTTGCACCCGCTGCGTAAAGCCGCGGGTTCGAGTTTCGCCGGTCGCGCAGCCATGCTTGAGGAGCGGCCAATATGCCGGTGCGCCAAGCGCTGAAACCGCTCGGGAACCACGTTGCGGCGGCTGATGAGGAAAGCGCGCCGGAATGCCGCGCTGACGCTTGACGACCTTTCGCTGCCACCATATTGAGTTCGCTCGCCGGGAGCGATGAGGCCTCGTGGCGGAGTGGTTACGCAGAGGACTGCAAATCCTTGCACCCCGGTTCGATTCCGGGCGAGGCCTCCAATCGCTTCAACTCCCGCATGCCGGGGGCTTGAGTTCCGGTCGAATGCGCCGCAGTGTCGGCGCGACAAGCGCATTTCAGCGCATTGGCTTTGACGGATTGGTTGGGACATGAGCGCTGATTTCTCCGAACTTCGCGTCAAGATGGTCGACGGCCAGGTCCGCACCACCGATGTGACCGACGCAGCATTGCTCGATGCCATGCTTGCCGTGCCGCGCGAAGCCTTTGTCGGGGCCGACCAACAGGCTCTCGCCTATATCGACGAGGATATCCGCATCTCCGACGGCGCCGATGGCAGCGGTGCGCGCTACCTCATGGAGCCGTCGCCACTGGCCAAGCTTTTGCAGTTGGCCGAGATCGACGCCGGCGATTCGGTGCTCGATGTCGGCTGCGGCACCGGTTATTCCGCGGCGCTGCTGTCCAGGCTGGCCAAATCCGTCGTGGCGCTGGAAAGCGATACCACACTGGCGGAAGCAGCCAAAGCGGCGCTTTCGGCGCAGGGCTGCGATAACGTCACCGTGGTCACCGGCCCACTGCCGCAAGGTCATGCCGCCAAGGCGCCCTACAATGTGATTCTCATCGGCGGCAGCGTCGAGAAAGTGCCTGCGGCGCTGCTTGACCAGCTTGCCGAAGGCGGCCGGCTGGTGGCTGTGGAAGGGCAGGGCAATGCGGGCGTAGCCCGGCTCTTTTTCAATGCAGGGGGGGTTGTAACCGGAAGACGGGCATTTAATGCGGCAATTAAGCCACTACCCGGATTTGAACGCATTCATGCCTTCGAGTTCTAAGTGATTTTGCCTTGCAGCAAAGACTCTGTCATGTTGGCTTGCGATTGAACAATCGTTGCTGATTGGTTAACCGGGGTTTCGGGAGGCTGTCAGCGGGGGAACGATACATCGACGCGGCGCTGGCCGATCCCTAGGGATGGGCTGGCGTGGCGTGGTTCCCGTGCAAAACGAATGAGGGATATAAAGTGCCGTCCTTAGCCAAGAGTTTGTTTGTTACTGTCCTCATTTCCGCGACAGCGCTTTCGCCGATAGCCGCCTCGGCGGAAACCATTCTCGGCGCGCTTTCCAAGGCCTACCAGAACAATTCCTCGCTGAATTCGGCCCGTGCCGGCGTGCGCGTCACCGATGAGGGCGTGGCGATCGCCAAGTCGGGCTATCGCCCGGTGATCACTGGTTCGGCTGATATCGATTACACCTCCAGGCACCTAAACGGCAGGAACGCGAGCCTGGCATTGACCACCGGCAGCTTCGGCGTTCGGATTGATCAGACGCTGTTCGACGGCTTCCAGACCAAGAACAGGGTCGCGTCGGCCGCTGCACAGGTGAGGGCCTCGGTCGAGGGCCTGCGCAACACCGAAGAGAACACGCTGTTCAACGCGGCGAGCGCCTATATGGACGTGATTCGCGACCGCCAGGTGGCGGTGCTGACCGAACAGAATCTGCAGTTCCTGACCGAGCAGGCGCGCGCGGCACGCTCGCGCTTCGAGGTCGGCGAGGGCACGCGCACCGATGTAGCGCAGGCCGACGCGTCGCGTTCGGCCGCGGTGGCGCAATTGAGTGCTGCCCGTGCGCAGGCTCTGGCCAGTGCGGCAACCTATCATCAGATCGTCGGTGACGAGCCGGGCAAGCTCAAGGCCGCGTCGCCGTTGGCGAAGCTGTTGCCGAGGAGTCTCGAGGCGGCGATCGGCATTGCATCGAACGAGCATCCGGCCATCCTGGCCGCCCTACATTCCGTCGATGCAGCCGGATTTGATGTAAAGACGCAGGAGGGTGCGTTGCTGCCGCAGTTGACTGCCAGTGCCGGCCTTTCCCATGTCTATCAAAATACCGTACCTGGCGCGGGGGATTCGGACGGCGATTCCAATGCCGCCACCGTCGGCGCGACGCTGACCGTTCCGATCTATTCGGGCGGCCGTACCTCCGCACTCGTTCGTCAGTCGAAGGAATCGCTCAGCCAAGCTCGCATCGAGGTGGATGTCAGCCGTGACTCGGTGCGCCAGGCCGTGACCTCGGCATGGACGCAATACATCGCAGCGCGTGAAAGCGTCGACGCTAATCGGCAGGTGATCGCGGCCGCACAGTTGGCGCTCAACGGCGTCATCGAGGAGCGCAATGTCGGACAGCGCACCACGCTCGACGTGTTGAATGCCCAGAACGCCGTCATCTCGGCAAAGATCGACCTCGCCAGCTCCGAGCGCGATGTGGTTGTAGCGAGCTACGCCATCCTGTCGGCCATGGGCCGCCTGTCGGCCGATCGCCTGGCGTTGAATGTGGTGAAGTACAAGCCTGAAGAGCACTACAGAGCCGTCAAGGACAAATGGATCGGGCTGCGTACGCCGGACGGTCGTTGATCGCGACTGAGCGGTTCAAATCCCGCCAAGATTGAAAGTATCGTAGCGCCGCGCTTCCCAAGGATGCGCGGCGTTTGTCTTTTGTAGCCTAAATTGTTGAAATCCGGCGTCTTCCGAGATTGGGGATTCTCGGATGGCGATCCGTCGGCTACGCTGTCGCCATGATTCGTATCCGGCTTTGCCGGACAGGAATCCAGGAACGGGTCACTACAGCGCCACGCGTCCGATGGATGCGCAAAGGAGGCTGTAGAACTTTGATTTTGCGCCTGATCCTCTTCGAAAATCGAAGATCGATTTTCGGGATCATGCGCGGGGGCGGCGGATGTGACGATGGCGACGGCAAGCAGCGCACAGCGCGAACCTTCCATGGAAGAAATACTGGCTTCCATCAGGAGGATCATCGAAGACAGCGACACCGGCCGCAAGGGCGACGCCGATGAGTTGCGACAGGACCTTGTGCCGGCCGCCGGGCCTGTTTCGGATGTCGAGGCCTTCCGCAGCGAATTGCACAGCTCGACCGAAAGCAAGAAGCCGGTGACGCTGGCCGAGGTGCAGGCCCAACTGGCCGAGCCGGTGGTTGCGCGGCTGGAGCCGCGCTCCGAGCCGTCGCCAGTGAAGCCGGCCATTGCGGCAAATGCCACGACCGCCGCGCCACCCGCGCATGCTCCGATGACCCTGGCGGAAGTGAGCGCCAGGATAGCCAGTGAACCTGCCCCCGCCGTCGGGGCAGAAGCTGCAGTGCGGGCAAAGACGGAAACCACCGACTCGATCGTCACGGATTGGCGCCGCGAAATCGCGGCCGTTGGCAATCAGGCAAAACCGGCTGACACAGTACGGCGGCCCGAGATCAGGCAGCCGGAGACTGAAAATCGGCAGGCAGCAATCGCGGAGGTCGAGGCTTTCGAAGACGATCTCGCTGCCGAGCCGGCTTTCGAGCCTCGTCCTTCGCGCAGCGAGCACGCGCGCCCGGCCGATACAACCCCGGCCCGTCCGGCGATCGTTTCGGAACATACGGGACGGCAGGTCGCAGCCGCCTTCGGCGAGCTCTCCGACGCCTTCGCCAGCCGCAGCAAGAAGACCTTCGACGAGATGGCCGAGGAGATGCTGCGGCCGATGCTGCAGGACTGGCTGGACAACAACCTGCCGACGCTGGTCGAGCGCCTGGTACGCGAAGAAATCGAGCGCGTCGCGCGCGGCGCGCAATAGGCATCACCACAGCCCGTTCCGGATTAAAGCGCCGCCTTCGGGCGGCGCTTTCTCGCTGCAGGCCAGCGTCCGGCTGATGTCGCGAATGCGATCAGCTTCCCGTCGGGATCGCTGACGATGAAGGTGCGGGCATGGCCTTCCCGTTGAAATGACCAGGGCTCCGCCTATTTGCGTTGAAGGACTGAGGCAGCCCTCGCGGTTGACTTGGCCAAAACCTTCCGATTTACACCGGGTCAGCAAAACTCCCGACCGCGCGGACCACTTTCCCATGCTTGAAAAGACCTACGACGCCAAGACCGTCGAACCCAAGATCGCCAAAATCTGGGAAGAGGCGGATGCATTTCGCGCCGGCGCAGGTGCGGAAGAGGGGGCCGAGGCCTTTACCATTGTCATCCCGCCGCCCAACGTCACCGGCTCGCTGCATATGGGCCACGCACTCAACAACACGCTGCAGGACATACTCGTGCGTTTTGAGCGCATGCGCGGCAAGAACGTGCTGTGGCAGCCGGGCATGGACCATGCCGGCATCGCCACGCAGATGGTGGTCGAGCGCCAGCTGATGGAGAAACAGATCCATCGCCGCGATCTCACCCGCGAGGAGTTCATCGAGAAGGTCTGGGAGTGGAAGGCCGAGTCCGGCGGCGCCATCTTCAACCAGCTGAAGCGGCTCGGCGCCTCGGCCGACTGGTCGCGTGAACGTTTTACCATGGATGAAGGCCTGTCCAAGGCCGTGCTCGAAGTATTCGTCAGCCTCTACAAGGAAGGGCTGATCTACAAGGACAAGCGCCTTGTGAACTGGGACCCGAAGCTGTTGACGGCGATCTCCGACCTGGAGGTCGAGCCCCAGGAGATCAACGGCAATCTCTGGCACTTCCGCTATCCAATCGAAGGCGAGACTTTCGATCCGGAAAATTCGGCGACCTTCATTACCGTGGCGACGACACGGCCCGAGACGATGCTTGGCGATACGGCGGTCGCCGTGCACCCGGACGACGAGCGCTACCGGCATCTGGTCGGGAAAAATGTCGTGCTGCCGATCGTCGGCCGGAAAATCCCGGTTGTGGCTGACGAGTATTCCGACCCGGAAAAGGGTTCCGGCGCGGTCAAGATCACGCCGGCGCACGACTTCAACGATTTCGAGGTCGGCAAGCGCCACAAGCTGCCGGCGATCAACATCCTGACCATCGAGGCGGCAATAACGCTCAGGAATAATGAGGATTTTCTCGCCGGGCTCGACGTGACGCCGGAGCGTCAGGCCGTCTGGGACGAGCTCGACGGTCTCGACCGTTTCGTCGCGCGCAAGAAAATCGTCGAGCTGATGGAGACCGGCGGCTTCCTCGACAAGATCGAGCCGCACCGCCACGCCGTGCCGCATGGCGACCGCGGCGGCGTGCCGATCGAGCCGTTTCTGACCGAGCAGTGGTATGCAAACGCCGCCGAGCTCGCCAAGCCGGCGATCGCATCGGTGCGTGAAGGCCGTACCAACTTCGTGCCGAAGAACTGGGAAAAGACCTATTTCGACTGGATGGAGAACATCCAGCCCTGGTGTATTTCACGCCAGCTGTGGTGGGGTCATCAGATCCCGGCCTGGTACGGGCCGGACGGCCGCGTCTTCGTCGAGAAGACCGAGGAAGAGGCGCTGGGCGCCGCGATTGAATATTATCTGGCGCTGGAAGGCCCGTGGAAGGCCTGGGTCGAGGACAAGCTCGAGACCTTCAAGCCGGGCGAAATCCTGAGCCGCGACGAGGATGTGCTCGACACCTGGTTCTCGTCCGCACTGTGGCCGTTCTCGACACTGGGCTGGCCGGATCACACGCCGGAGCTGAAGACCTATTACCAGACCGACGTGCTGGTGACCGGTTTCGACATCATCTTCTTCTGGGTCGCCCGGATGATGATGATGGGCCTGCATTTCATGCACGAGGAGCCGTTCCACACCGTCTATGTGCATGCGCTGGTGCGCGACAAGAACGGGCAGAAGATGTCGAAGTCGAAAGGCAACGTCATCGATCCGCTCGACCTAATCCACGAGTTTGGCGCCGATGCACTGCGCTTCACGCTGACGGTGATGGCGGCGCAGGGGCGCGACGTGAAACTCGATCCGGCGCGCATCGCCGGCTACCGCAATTTCGGCACCAAGCTGTGGAACGCGACACGCTTTGCCGAGATGAACGAGGTCGCGCGCAACGATGATTTCTGGCTGAACGACGCCAGGCTGCCGGTCAACCGCTGGATCCTGACCGAGCTGACCAGGGCGTCGCACGCGATCACCGAGGGCATCACCTCTTACCGCTTCAACGAAGCGGCGGGCGCTGCCTACCGTTTCGTCTGGAACCTCTTCTGCGACTGGTATCTGGAACTCTTGAAGCCGGTGTTCATGGGCTCCGACGAAGCGGCCAAGGCCGAAAGCCGCGCCTGCGTCGCTTTCGTGCTCGACGAGATCTACAAGCTGCTGCACCCGATGATGCCGTTCATGACCGAGGAATTGTGGGCGCAGACGGCAGGCGAGGGCAGGACGCGTGGTACGCTGCTTTGCCACGCCGCCTGGCCATCACCCGATTTCGAGGACGCAGACGCCGCCGCCGACATCAATTGGCTGGTCGATCTGGTCTCCGGCATCCGCTCGGTGCGCTCGGAAATGAACGTGCCGCCGGCGGCGATCGCGCCGCTGGTGGTGGTCGGCGCCAGCGCCGAGACCCACCAGAGGCTGGAACGCCATTCTTCCGCCATCCAGCGGCTGGCGCGGGCCGGCGACATCTCGCTGCAGGACGCCGCACCCAAGGGCTCGGCCCAGATCGTGCTCAACGAGGCGACGATCTGCCTGCCGCTCGGCAGCCTGATCGATCTCTCAGCCGAGGCGGCGCGGCTGCAGAAGGAGCTGGCCAAGGTGACCGAGGAAATCGCGCGGTTGCACAAGAAGCTGTCGAACGAGAGATTCGTCGCCAGCGCGCCTGAAGAGATCGTCGCAGCCGAGCGCGAAAAACTCGACGAATACCGCGATCAGCAGGAGAAGCTTTCGGTGGCGCTGACCAGGGTGCGCGACGCCGGTTGAGCGCCGGATTCGCGAGACGCTTGCAGCGCTTCGCGAAGGTTCTTTTGCTCGAAAAACAGGCGTTCCGTTGCGTTAATATTGACGTAAACGGAAAGTTTCGACCCCCATTGTTGCCATAATGTAACAATGGGGCCGAATGCCGGCAAAATAGAGGGTTTTGGTGCCGTTTTGAGCGGTTTTTTCTGATTTGTCCCCCAGTCTGCCGCCCAAATGGTCATTTTCGAACCTGCCGGCCAAGCCGCCACTGTGTTCGAAATGCGGTCCGCAAGAGTGTACATGTACGCTATGTGAATTCATTGTTGCGCCGTTAACCCGAATTGGTTCTAGCTTGACGCACTAGTATTTCGGGGAGGACATCCATGAACAATTTGCGTTTGAAAACACTGCTGGGGGCGGGGTGTTTTTCGCTGGGCCTGATCGGTTCCGTGCATGCCGGCGGCCTGGAGCGCGGCGGCTATGACATCGATCTGCTGTTCGATCCTGCGCAGGTCGCCGGCGAGGTTACCGGCACCTATGTGATGCCGCAACGCGACCTCAAGAATGTGGTGGACACGAATCCGGCTGACGGCCCCCTTAACGCGCTGGGCCTTTCCAACAGCGCCCGCGATACCGAAAGCTATTGGGTGCCGAGCGTGGGTATCAAGGCTGGTATAGGCCCGGTCGATTGTCTTGTCGACTATGGCCAACCGATCGGTGCGTACAGCAATCCCGGCGTCAACTGGGCCGGCGCGAACGGCAATATCGTAACCAAGGTCGAGAGCGAGGCCGTTGGCGGAACCTGCTCGTACAAGGTGAACCTCGGCAAAGGTCAGTTTCGTTTCATCGGCGGCGTGTTCCATGAGGACGTCTCGGGCTTCAAGGAGCAGCTGGTCGCTCCGCTTCCCGCATTTTTGGGTACAGGCGTTGGGCGCCTTGACCTCGAAGGAGACGGCTGGGGATGGCGCGTCGGTGCCGCCTATGAAATTCCTGACATCGCGCTGCGCGCCAGCCTGGTCTACAATTCAGCCGTCAAGCTCGACAACCTCTCGGGGACGCTCGATCTGACACAGGTTCCCGGATTCCTCGACCCCAGCAATCCAATTTTGGGTCGCATAACCGACGTAAGCGGTTCTTCGGAGGTGCCTGAGTCTCTGGAACTCAAGCTCCAGTCAGGTATTGCTCCGGGTTGGCTCGCGTTTGGATCCATTAAGTGGGTCAATTGGAGCGTATTGCAAAGCATTCCATTCTGCCCGACCGCCGCCCCGGGTGCTTGCACCACGACCGGCCCGACCCGCGCTACTTCACTTGATCTGCTCTACCGGGACGGCTGGACGGTCTCCGGCGGTATCGGCCACAAATTCAATGATCAGTGGAGCGGCGCCGCCGTTCTGACCTGGGATCGCGGAACCTCCACCGGACTGAGCGCCCAGACGGACACCTGGACGGTTAGCGGTGGCGTGGCTTACACGCCGACCCAGAACATCGAGGTTCGTCTTGGTGGGGCGCTGGGCGTGCTTACCAGCGGGTCGATCCATCCAGTCGTAGGCGACGATGGCGTCACCTATGGTACGGACTACACCGCTGACTTCGGCAACGATCTTGTGTCGGCCATTTCGACTTCGTTGAAGGTGAAGTGGTAAGCCTTTCAAGTTGAAAAGAAAAAGGCCGGGCATTCCCCGGCCTTTTTCTTATGCGGGCACCGCGTCGAGCCTTGCCGGCGAGAGTTGGCGTTGCAGATACGCCGCACCGGCGTCGCCTCTCGCGATTGTGGCGTTTTGGCAACAGTTCCCGGCCAACCCCCGCGCTACGGTCCCGCTCGACCAAATTGCCCATTTCCCGCCATAAACCCGGCGCACCTCGAATTCGTCTCGGGACACGCGCCAGAAGGCTCGGCCATGGGGCAGGCCGCACCGCCCGCGGCAAGGAAGAGTATGGACGCCAGAGTCATTTCCAAGGCCAAGCTGCCTAGCCGCCATGTGACCGTCGGTCCGGCGCGTGCGCCGCACCGTTCGTATCTCTATGCCATGGGCCTGTCTGCGGCCGAGATCGCGCAGCCGCTGGTCGGCGTTGCCTCCTGCTGGAACGAGGCGGCGCCTTGCAACATCTCGCTGATGCGCCAGGCGCAAGTGGTCAAGAAAGGTGTGGCGGCCGCAAACGGCACGCCGCGCGAATTCTGCACCATCACCGTCACCGACGGCATCGCCATGGGGCACCAGGGCATGAAGTCGTCGCTGGTGTCGCGCGATGTCATTGCCGATTCGGTCGAACTCACCATGCGCGGCCATTGCTACGATGCGCTGGTCGGCCTTGCCGGCTGCGACAAGTCGCTGCCCGGCATGATGATGGCCATGGTGCGGCTCAACGTGCCGTCGATCTTCATCTATGGCGGCTCAATCCTGCCGGGCTCCTATCGCGGCCGCCAGATCACTGTGCAGGACGTGTTCGAAGCAGTCGGCCAGCATTCGGTCGGCACGGTCAGCGATGCCGAACTGCTCGAGATCGAGCAGGCGGCGTGTCCGTCCGCCGGCTCCTGCGGGGCCCAGTTCACAGCCAACACTATGGCCACCGTCGCCGAGGCGATCGGCCTGGCGCTGCCGTACTCCTGCGGCGCGCCGGCGCCTTACGAGATGCGCGACCGCTTCAATTTCGCCTCCGGCGAAAAGATCATGGAGCTGATCGCCAAGAACATCCGGCCGCGCGACGTCGTCACGCTGAAGGCGCTGGAGAATGCGGCGACCGTGGTTTCGGCCACCGGCGGCTCGACCAATGCGGCTTTGCACCTGCCGGCGATCGCGCATGAGGCAGGCATCAAGTTCGACCTGTTCGACGTTGCCGCGATTTTCGAGAAGACGCCCTACATCGCCGACCTCAAGCCGGGCGGCAAATATGTCGCCAAGGACATGTTCGAGGCCGGCGGCATTCCGCTGTTGATGAAGACGCTGCTCGACCACGGCTATCTCCATGGCGACTGCATGACCGTGACTGGCCGTACTTTGGCCGAAAACATGGAGCATGTTGCCTGGAATGATAGCCAGGATGTGGTCCGTCCCGCCAACCGACCAATCACCCAAACCGGCGGTGTCGTGGGCTTGAAGGGCAACCTTGCCCCCGAAGGCGCGATCGTGAAGGTCGCGGGCATGACGGAGCTGAAATTCTCAGGTCCGGCACGGTGTTTCGATTCGGAAGAGGAATGTTTCGAGGCGGTCACGCACCGCAACTACCGGGAAGGCGAGGTTCTCGTCATCCGTTACGAAGGTCCGCGCGGCGGCCCGGGCATGCGCGAGATGCTGTCGACGACGGCGGCGCTCTACGGCCAGGGCATGGGCGGCAAGGTCGCTCTCATCACCGACGGTCGTTTCTCGGGCGCAACGCGCGGTTTCTGCATCGGCCATGTCGGGCCCGAAGCTGCCGTGGGCGGCCCGATCGGGCTCTTGAAAGACGGCGATGTGATTTCGATCGATGCAACCAAAGGCACGATCGAGGTCGATTTGTCCGAGGCCGAACTGGCAACGCGGGCGAAGGCCTGGAAGGCGCGCACGACCGACTATCAGTCGGGCGCGATCTGGAAATACGCACAGACGGTAGGGCCTGCCCGCGACGGCGCGGTCACCCATCCGGGCGGTGCCAAAGAAACACATTGCTATGCGGATATCTGAGTTGTTGAGGTCGTCTGTCCTTCCGGCACTGGTCGCTGTTGCGATCTTTGGCGCCGTGGGCCAGGCCATGGCCTTCGACGACAAGGTGTTCGACGACAAGACCGGCGTGAAGCCGCAATCGAGCCCGTGGGCCGTGTTCCAGTTCGGCTTCTCCGCTTACAAGAGCGGCCACAAGGAACAGGCGGTCGAGGCCTATAAATACGCCGCCGAAAACGGCCAGATCGGCGCCACCTGGAAGCTCGCCCGCATGTATGCCGAAGGCGACGGCGTGACGCGCGACGACTACGCGGCGTTCAAATTCTTCTCCGAGATCGTCGATCAGGATGTCGAGCCGGGTTCGCCGGAGGAAAGCTATGTCTCCGACGCGCTGGTGGCGCTGGGCGACTATCTCCGGACAGGCATCCCCGGCAGCCCGGTCGAGGAAAACGAGGTCGCGGCGCAGGAATATTACATGCGTGCGGCCGCCAATTACCGCAACCCGAACGCCCAGTTCGAGATGGGCCAGATGTTCCTGAAGGGCGAGGGCGGCGTCAAGGCCAGCGTCAAGCAGGCCGGCCGCTGGTTCCAGCTCGCCGCCGAAAAAGGCCATGCCGGCGCCCAGGCGACGCTTGGCAATCTTCTGTTCCAGAGCGGCAAGATCGTGCGCGGGCTGGCCATGATGACCGCCGCGCTCGAACGCGCCTCGCCGAGCGACCAGCCGTGGATCCGCGGCATGCAGGAAGAGGCATTTGCCGCCGCCGGCGAAGCCGACCGCCGCACTGCGATTTCGCTTGCCGACGATATTCTCACCAAGGGCGGCGGCGACCAGTGAAATTGCCAATCTCCCCCCTTGAGGGGGAGATTAGCTCACATCCATCAGTTCTCGGTGAGTTCCGCCGGCACCGCTCTGTGTACCGGCATCGAGATCGGCGTGACGTGCAGATGCGGCTTCATCGTGCTGTCGGGGCAGCTGTCGCCGATCTTGGTCCATGAGGTGTTGTTGAGCACCAGGTCGCAGCGGGCCATATGGCTCTTGTCTGAAACCGTCAGGCAGGTGACCTGGCCGACCTGGTAGGACTTGCCATTGGCCAGGCACTGCTGGTCGGCAAGTGCCGCTGCAGGGGAGGCCATGGCAAATGCTAGGCCGATCGGGCAAAGGAGGAATCGTAGTGCCATGGAACCCCAGCCGCCATGCTGATCTCTGACTGAATGGCGCGATTGTGGCGATATCAGGGTTTCGGCTGATATCAGGCCGGCAGCAGCGCCAGATCGATCGCCACCGGCACATGGTCGGAAGGCTTTTCCCAGGCGCGCACATGCTTTTCGATTGAGGCCGAGGAAAAGCGGTTGGCCGCTTCGGGCGACAACAGCAGATGGTCGATGCGGATGCCGTTGTTCTTCTGCCAGGCGCCGGCCTGGTAGTCCCAGAAGGTGTAGACGTCGGCCGCATCGGTGACGGCGCGCACCGCCTCTGTAAAGCCGAGATTCTTCAGCCGCCGGAAGGCCTGCCGGGTCTGCGGCTGGAACAGCGCATCGCCAAGCCAGTTCTCGGGGAAGCGCGCATCGACCGGCTCGGGGATGACATTGTAGTCGCCGGCCAGCACCAGCGCCTCCTCCAGAAGCAGCCGCTGCTCGGCCCAGCGATGCAGCCGTTCCATCCAGGCCAGCTTGTAGGGAAACTTCTTCTCGTCATCGACCGGGTTGCCGTTGGGCAGATAGAGCGAGGCGACGCGCAGCGCGCCCTGGTCGGTCGAGAACACGCCCTCGATGAAGCGCGCCTGCTCATCAGTCTCGTCGCCTGGCAGGCCTCTGATAACCTCGTCGAAGGGAAGCTTCGACAGCAGGGCGACGCCGTTAAAGCCCTTCTGGCCATGGGTTTCCACGTTGTAGCCAAGCGCCTCGATCTCGGCGCGCGGGAACTGCTCGTCGACCGACTTGATCTCCTGCAGGCAGACGATGTCGGGCTGGCTTTCGCTCAGCCAGTGGGTGAGGTTGCCGATGCGGGCGCGAATGCCGTTTATGTTCCAGGTAACGATTTTCATGAGCGGCCTCAGGGATGTTCGGGCGAAAGACGTTCGACAAGCCCGATCGTATTGCCTGCCGGGTCCTTTAGAAAGGCCATCCACTCGCTTTCCCCCGCCGTTCCGAACGTGCCTTCGGTGTCGTTGTGGACGAGCGCCGGCGGTGCGGTGAAGGGAACGCCGGACGCTTTCGCCTCGGCGTGGAAGGCTTCGAGCCCGGCTATATCGAGATAGACGGTGCCGGCCGGAACGCCATCGGTGAACAGCAACCTGATATCACCGGCCATGATGAAGGCGATGCCCGGCGGATCGTAGCGGGCGTGAACATTGAGGCCGAGCACATCGCGCCAGAAGGCCAGCGTCACGTCGAGGTCGCGCCCGGCCGACAGTGCTACCTGACGGACCGGGCCGACGCCGGACATCTGCCTAGATGGAGAAACTGGTGCCGCAGCCGCAGGAGGCGACTGCATTGGGGTTGCGGATCTGGAACGATTGGCCCATCAGATCGTCGACGAAGTCGATCACCGAGCCGCCCATATAGACCAGCGACAAATCGTCGATCAGCACGGTGGCGCCGTCCTTTTCGATGGCGACGTCGTCGTCATTGCGCGTATCGACCAGGTCGAACTTGTAGGAAAAGCCGGAGCAGCCGCCGCCCTCTACGGAGACGCGCAGCGCCGTCTTGCCGGCCTCGCCAGAGACGATTTTCGCGATCCGCCTGGCGGCGGCGCCGGTCATCTCGACTTTCATGGCAGTCTTGGCATCAGCGCCCATGGGCGTCACCTTGCTTTCAGTTTCACATGATAGGTATGAAGCGGGAAGGGGCAAGTCAACTGCGGCGGCATCAGCCATGACAAATGAGCTTGGCGACATTGGGTTCGGCTATCGGCCGCGCGCGGCCTATGCCAGCGACCCAGCCAGGTCGCGCGGGCGGCTCTATGACGAGGTCGAGAGCCCGACTCGCACGCCATTCCAGCGCGACCGCGACCGTATCATTCATTCGACTGCCTTCCGCCGCCTGAAGCACAAGACGCAGGTGTTCGTCGCCCATGAAGGAGATCACTACCGCACCCGGCTGACGCATTCGATCGAGGTGGCGCAGATTGCGCGGGCTCTGGCGCGAGCGCTGCGCGGCGACGAGGATCTGGCCGAGGCGGTCGCCTTGGTGCACGATTTCGGTCACACGCCGTTCGGCCATACCGGCGAGGACGCGCTGAACGAGCGGATGGCCCAATGGGGCGGCTTCGACCACAATGCGCAGTCGCTGCGCGTGGTGACGCGGCTGGAGCGGCGCTATGCCGAGTTCGACGGGCTGAACCTGACCTGGGAAACGCTGGAAGGCCTGGTGAAGCACAATGGCCCGCTGACCGACGCCAAGGGAAAAGGGCTCAAAGGCCCGGTGCCGCAGGCGATCCGCGACTATTCCGAGTTGCACGACCTCGAACTCGACCATTTCGCCGGCATCGAGGCGCAATGTGCTGCGATCGCCGACGATATCGCCTACAACACCCATGACATCGACGACGGCCTGCGCTCCGGCTTCCTGACCTTGGACATGCTGGAAACGGTGGCGCTGCCGGGATCGATCCTGGCAAGCGTGCGCGCGCGCTATCCGGGCCTGGACGATGTGCGCACCGGCCATGAGCTGATGCGCCGGCAGATCACGATGATGGTCGAGGACGTCATTGTTTCCACCACCGCCAATCTGGAGCGCATCAAGCCTGACAGCGCCGAAGCGGTGCGGGCGGCGGGCGAGACGATGGTGACCTTTTCCGCAGACATGGCGGCGACCGAGAAGGATTTGAAGACCTTTCTTTACAAGCATCTCTACCGGCATGACGAGGTGATGCGCGTTCGCATTGAGGCCGAGCAGATCGTGCGCGACCTGTTCGATGTCTATTTCGCCGATCCGCGCGCCATGCCGGACGGCTGGCGGGAGGGGCTCGACCGGGCGGAGGACCGCATCAAGGCGCGCAGCGTCGCCGATTTCCTGGCGGGGATGACGGATACCTACGCCTTGAAGGAACACCGCCGTCTGTTTGACCATACGCCCGATTTAAGCTAGGGCGGGCGCGATTTGCTGGCCAATGAGCCGGTTCCCCTGCACAGTCCGCCAGAGCAAGACCCATGAACATCTTCGCCGATTTCAGCGCGCGAATCACAAAAGCCGTCGAAGCGCTTGATTTGAAAGACAGTAATGGCGTTTCGCCCGACCTGTCGCGCATCGCCGTCGAGCCGCCGCGCGACGCCAGCCATGGCGATCTCGCCACCAATGCGGCGATGGTACTGGCCAAGCCGACAGGGCACAACCCGCGGGCGCTGGCCGAGCGGCTGGTGGAAGTGCTGCGCAGCGACGCCGATGTTGCCGAAGCCGACGTCGCCGGTCCCGGCTTCGTCAATCTCCGGCTCAAGGACGCTTTCTGGCAGGCACATCTGACCGCGGTGCTCGGCGAGGGGCAAAACTACGGCCGCTCGACCATTGGTGGCGGCAAGAAGACCAATGTCGAATATGTCTCGGCCAATCCGACCGGGCCGATGCATGTCGGCCATTGCCGGGGCGCGGTTGTCGGCGACACGCTCGCCAATCTGATGGCCTTCGCCGGCTATGACGTCACCAAGGAATACATCATCAACGACGCCGGCGCGCAGATCGACGTGCTCGGGCGTTCGGCCTTCCTGCGCTACCGCGAAGCGCTGGGCGACGACATTGGCGAGATACCGGCCGGCCTCTATCCCGGCGATTACCTTGTGCCGGTCGGTCAGGCGCTGGCTGCCGAATTTGGCCGCAAGCTCTTGCAGATGCCCGACGATGAGTCGCTGGCAATCGTCAAGGACCGCACGATCGACGCCATGATGGTGATGATCCGCGAGGATCTGGCGTTGCTCAATGTGCATCACGACGTTTTCTTCTCCGAGCGCACGCTGCATGCCGACAATGCCAAAAAAATTCGCTCGGCGATCAACGATCTGACGCTGAAAGGCCATATCTACAAGGGCAAGCTACCGCCGCCCAAGGGCGAGAAGCCGGACGACTGGGAAGACCGCGAGCAGACGCTGTTTCGCTCGACGGCGGTCGGCGACGACATGGACCGGGCGCTGGTCAAGTCCGACGGCTCGTTCACCTATTTCGCCGCCGACGTCGCCTATCTCAAGGACAAGGTCGACCGCGGTTTCGTCGGCCTGATCTATGTGCTGGGCGCCGACCATGGCGGCTACGTCAAGCGGCTGGAAGCGCTGGCGCGGGCGATTGCAGGCGATGATCTGAAGCTGCAACTCACGGTGCTGCTGTGCAATCTGGTGAAGCTGTTTCGCGATGGCGAACCGGTTCGGATGTCGAAGCGGTCGGGCGACTTCGTGACCTTGCGCGAAGCGGTGGAGGAGGTGGGCCGCGATGCGATCCGCTTCATGATGCTCTACCGCAAGAGCGACGCGCCGCTCGACTTCGATTTCGCCAAGGTCACCGAACAGTCCAAGGACAATCCCGTGTTCTACGTGCAGTACGCTTCGGCGCGCTGTCATTCGGTGTTCCGGCAGGCGAGCGAGCAACTGGGCGAGGCCAATTTCGACCGCAACAGCCTGGCCGCGGCCTCGGCGTCGCTCACCGACGAGGGCGAGATCGGCCTGATCCGGAAGCTGGCTGAATATCCCCGGCTGGTCGAATCTGCGGCCCTTGCGCTGGAGCCGCACCGGCTGGCATTCTACCTCTACGATCTGGCTTCCAGCTTCCATGGACACTGGAATCGGGGCACCGAGAATGCCGACTTACGTTTTGTTAAGGTTAACGACCGACAATTGACTCATGCCAGACTAGGGCTGGTGCAGGCTGTTTCGGATGTTTTGACCTCCGGCCTGACGCTGATTGGGGCTGATGCGCCCACTGAGATGCGTTAGGTTTAACTAAAACACCTGTCACCATTTGCCCACATTGCGCTGGTAAGGGCCAACCCTACGCGACGTCCATGGCGTCCGAATGAGTGCGAGTTCGGGAACAATAATGGCAGACAGAACCCAGCTGAGAGTAGCCGACAACAACGACATCGCCGAAGATGATCCGTTCGCTGAACTGACCAGGATCATGGGTTTCGATCCGCGCCAGCCGGTCAAGCCGCAGGCGCCAGCCGTCGAGACGGCTGCGGACGAGGGCGATTTCGACATCGACCTCGAGAAGGAGTTGATGGGCGAATTCGGCGATGAAGTCGGTTCCATGGAGGCCAGCCAGCCAGCTCCCGAGGTTCACCAGCCTGCCGCTGAGCCCTACGAACCTGCTGCCGAGATTCGCGAGCCGGCTTTCGAAACCACCGATGCCGCGATGGACGATGCGCTGGCTGCTTCGCTGGAATATGATTTCGTCTTCGACGATGCCGCCGATCTGGATTTCGGCGCTGCCCCGCAGGCTGCGGCTGCTCCCGTTGAACCCTCGGTTGCCGAACCTTGGTTTGCCGAGCCCGCATTCGACGAAGCTGCATTCGATGACGATTTCGACAATGCCGTGGCCAGTTCACTGGAAAACGTATCGCCGCTCGAAGACGACCTGCCGATGGATGACGAGCTTGCCGCTTCGCTCGAGCAGGGGTTGCTGCTCGATGACGATGCGACCGTCGCCCATGCCGCAGATGTCGCGCAGGTTGCTGCTGCGCCTGCCGACGATCTCGCGTTCGACGATGATTTCGACAATGCCGTCTCGATGTCGCTGGAAGACGAGCTGACGCTGGACGGTCCTGCGCCGGCGCAGGACCAGTATGCCGCGCCAGTAGCCGAGGCGCCGATCCATACCTTCGACGCCGTCGGCTCCGCCGACCACGCTGTTGCCGACGAGGATTTTGCGGGTCATTTCGATGACGCGATGGCCGATGTCGACATGGACTTTGCGGCCCAGGATTTTGCAGCCCAGGATTTTGCGGCCGAGCATTTCGAGCCTCAGGCTTTCGAGGCTCAGCCTGTTGAGGCCGAGGATCCGGAAGAGCGCGATCTGGATGTCAGCGATCTGCAGGCCAGCGCGCCGGTTGAGATGGATGCGCCGGAAGTGAACGAGACGCCGGCCTGGACTGTGGAGGCCAGCCCCTCTCATGAGACTGCGCACGAAGCATTCGACGATTTCGATCTGAGCATCGATGATGCGCTTGCCGATCACGAGCCGGTTGCCGAGATCGCACCCACTCCGGTTCAGCCAACTCCGGTCGCACCAGCCTATGTGGCGCCTACCAATATGGCGACCCCGGCCGCTCCGGTCGCTGACGAACGGACGTTGGAAGATGAACTCAACGCGCTGCTTGGCGCCATGACCACACCACGCCCGGCGCCAGTCGCGCCGTTTCCGGTCGTCACCGAGCCCACCAGGGCTGCCGCCATCGAGCCCGCCAGGACTTATGAGCCGGTTGCCCCGGTGCAGCGGTCCGTCGCAACGCCGGTCGCTCCGGTCGATAATCTCGACTGGGACCTGGACGAACACGCGCCGGCTCCTCAGGAGGTCCGGGCGGACGATGCCGATTTCGACGATCTGCTTGCCGGCGAACTCGAGGGCCATGAGCCCGAGATCGAGTTCGATGATCATGCCTTCGATGCGGCGCTCGCCAAGGGCATCGATCTCGGTAATGACACGGCAGCACCGGTCGCTGGCGATTGGCGCTCGACGCCGCCGGAGCCGGCGCGTTCGTGGAGCCGCGTGACTCCCACCCCGGCCCAGCCTTCCTTTGCAGCGCAGCCGCAACCTTCTTTTGCAGCGCAGCCGCAAGCTTCTTTTGCAGAAAAGCCGTCCATGCCGCCGGCGGCAGCGCCAAGCTATCGCGACCAGCCGGTTGCCGCTGCTGCCTATGTGGCGCCGACGCCATCGCGCCAGGCGCCGCCTCAGGCCTATGACGAGATGCCGGATGTCGAGACGGTCGATGTGCCGGAGCGTGTGGTGGCGATTGCCGACGACCTCGACATTCCAGAACTCAGCTTCGAGCAAGACGAGCCGGCCGCCTATGACGACATCGACGCCGAATTCGCCGGCATGCTCAACGACATGAACGCGGTGGAAGTGGCGCCGCCCACTGCCGCACGCAGTGCCGGCTATGATGACGATTCCTACAGTTCCAGCTTCAGTTCGGGCCACGAGCTCGACCAGCGCGCCTATGCGGCGCGGCCAGCCGAAGTGCTTGCAGCCACGCAAGCTCACCACGCCGATGCCGCCGGCGGCTTCGACATGGACGATCTGCCCGGCAGCCAGCCGGTTTCGCAGGCCGACGATTTCGCGGTCGACGAACTCGACTACGATCCGGATCTGGACGAGGCAATGGCGGTGCCGGGCCTCGCCGAGCAGGAAGCCGCACGGCCGCGCAGGAGCGGGCTGCTGGTCGCGGGGGTCGTTGCTGCGGTTGCGATTGCCGGCGGCCTTGGCGCCTTCGCCTTGTCGTTCGGCGGCAAGGGCGGCAGCGATGCGCCGGTCATTGTCAAAGCCGACAACAGGCCGATCAAGGTCAAGCCCGAAAATCCGGGCGGCGCCGTGGTGCCGAACCAGGACAACAAGGTTTATGATGCGGTCGCCAAGGGCACCAAGCCGGCCGAGCCGGTTCAGGAGAAGCTGGTCACCAACACCGAAGAGCCGGTCGATGTGAAGGCGCAGGAGCCTGAAAGCCGCGTCGTCGATCTGTCGCCCGACGATACTGCCCCAGGCCCCGACGCTGCCGGCAACCCCGAAGCTGCCGTCAACCCCGACGCTGCCGGCAACCCCGACGCGGCTGTCGCGCCGGCGCCAAAATCCGAGGACCGCATTGCGCAGGTGCTGCAGGAAGCCGAGAAGAACCCCGATACGGTCGCCGTTGCCCCGCGCAAGGTGCGGACCATGGTGGTCAAGCCCGACGGCTCGTTGGTGGCACGCGAGGACTCGACGCCGGCCGCGCCGCAGGTTGCGGCGACTGAGCCGCTTGACCCGGCGCCGCAGCACGTCGCCCCTTCGGCCGATGCCGAGCAGACCGGCACCGTGGCGCCTGCCGATCAGGCAAATAGCGACCAGGCAAGTGCCGAGACCGCCAAGCCGGTCAAGCCGGTGAAGCCGGCGGCTGCGCCGAAGGCTGAGACCCAGTCCGCCAACACGCCGCAGACGGTTGCCTTGGCGCCGCAGCGCCCGTCCGACCAGCCGGTCGACGTGGTCGGCGAGGTCAAGCCCGACCAGGTTGCCTCCATCCCGGCGACGGCTTCGACATCGGGCGGTTCGTGGTCGATGCAGATCGCTTCGCAGCCGACGGTCGAAAGCGCCCAGGCCAACTACGCCGACCTGCAGCGCCGCTATGGAAATGTGCTCGCCGGTCGCACCGCCAACATCGTCAAGGCGGAGATCGCCGGCAAGGGCACCTTCTACCGTGTCCGGGTGCCTGCGCAATCGCGCAACGATGCGATCAATCTGTGCACCAGCTACAAGGCTGCCGGCGGCAACTGCTTCGTGTCTCGGTAAGGCCGGATCCAATTATCAGAGCCGGTGCGTTCCCAAGGGTCGCGCCGGCTTTTTCATGTGGATGGGCGAGAGGTTGAGGCGCTTGCCGTCCGGGGAGATTCCCTTTGCCGGCGCGAAGCCCTAAACTGGTGGAATGACCGAATCAAAATCCATGATCCTCGGCTGTGCCGGGAAATCGCTGACCCGCGAAGAAATCCGTTTCTATCGCAATGAATGCCCGTGGGGCTTCATCCTGTTTGCGCGCAACATCGGCGAAACCGAGCAGATCCGCGATCTGGTCGCCGAAATGCGCGACTGTATCGGGCGCCCCGATGCGCTGGTGTTCATCGACCAGGAAGGTGGCCGGGTGCAGCGCCTGCGGCCGCCGCTGGCGCCGAACTATCCCGCCGGCGGCGCGCTCGGTGCATTGTGGCGCAAGGACCATGATGCCGGCACCCGCGCTGCCTGGCTGATGGCGCGGCTGCACGCCTTCGACCTGTTACGCTACGGTATCTCTGCCGATTGCCTGCCGGTGCTGGACGTGCCGATCGAGGGCGCCAGCGACGTCATCGGCGCGCGCGCCTATGGCAAGGAGCCGCGCCCGGTCATCGAACTCGGCCGCGCGGCGGCGGAAGGGCTGATGTCGGGCGGCGTGCTGCCGGTCATGAAGCACATTCCGGGTCACGGGCGCGCCTTTGCCGACACGCATTTCGAACTGCCTGTGGTCGATGCCTCGCTGAGCGACCTGCAGCGGCATGATTTCGCCCCTTTCCGCGAGCTTAGCCATCTGCCGATGGCGATGACGGCGCATGTCGTCTATAGCGCCATCGATCCGAACAACCCGGCGACCACGTCAGGTAAGGTCATCGACGAGATCATCCGCCGCGAGATCGGCTTCGACGGGCTGTTGATGAGCGACGACACCTCGATGAAGGCACTTTCTGGGGATTTCCCGACAAAGGCGGCCTCGATCCTTGCGGCGGGCTGCGATCTGGTCCTTCACTGCAATGGCGTTTTCGAGGAGATGGCGGGCATCGCATCGCGAACCACGGGACTTGAAGGGACATCGCTGGAGCGCGCCAAGCGGGCGCTGACCTATATAAGGGATCGCGACCGGGCCGACGAAACCGAGATACGCGCCGAGTTTGCCACCTATTTCGATGCGGTGGCCTAGAGACGGATGATTTCAGGTCTGTTCGACCTGAAATCTGAATCCGTCTCTAAATTAGATAGAGAGAGCATGATGTCGTCCGAAAACCGCTTCACACTTTTCGGCATCATGCTCTAACCAGAGGTAAAGGAACAAGTGGCGGAGACATTGGACAGCAAGGCTGCGAAGGCCGCACCGATGGACCGTCTGTGGGCCGAGAACGACGATTCACGGGTCACCGGCGACCCGTCGCTTGTCGTCGACGTCGCCGGGTTCGAAGGTCCGCTCGACCTCTTGCTGCATCTCGCCCGCAACCAAAAGGTCGATCTGTCGCGGATTTCCATCTTGGCGCTGGTCGAGCAGTATCTGACCTTCGTCGAGACGGCGAGGGCGCTAAGGCTTGAGCTTGCCGCCGACTACCTGGTGATGGCGGCGTGGCTGGCCTTCCTCAAGTCGAAGCTCCTCATCCCCAAGCAGCCCGGCGAGGAAGGCGAAAGCGGCGAGGAACTGGCCGCGGTGCTGCAGTTCCGGCTGAAGCGTCTGGAGGCCATGCGCGACGCCTCGGCAAGGCTGGTCAACCGCAACCGGCTCGGCCGCGACGTGTTTGCACGCGGCATGCCTGAAATGGTCATCGTCGAGAAGCGTAACGCCTATTCGGCCTCGCTCTACGATTTGCTCACCGCCTATGCGCAGCAGCGCCAGAAACAGGCGATCACCAATGTGACAATTGCCCGGCGTGGCGTGTGGTCGCTCAAGGATGCGCGCGATATCCTGACCCGGCTGATCGGCTCGCTGCGCGACTGGACGGCGCTGGACAGCTATCTGATCAATTACCTGACCAGCCCGGACGAACGGCGTACCGCGATTGCCAGCTCGTTTGCGGCGTCGCTGGAACTGGTGCGCGAAGGCAGCATCGAGATGCGGCAGGACCAGGTATTCGCGCCGCTCTATCTGCGCGGCCGCGCGCAGCCAATCAAGGCAGTCGAGGTGGCATCATGAGCGAACGCGCCAACGCTTCGGTCATTCCGTTCAAGGTCGAAGAAGAGACCGAGGAGGGCATTATCGCCCAGGACCCGACTGATACCCTGCTTCTGAATCCTGGCGAACGGCTGCATATGGCCGAAGCCATACGCATGGCCGAGGCGATCGTGTTCGCCAGCGCCGAGCCGGTCAGCGAAAAGCAGCTCGCAGCCAGATTGCCCGATGGCATCAGCATTGCCGCTGCCATGGCTGAGCTGCAGCAGATCTATGCGCGGCGCGGCGTCAATCTGGTTCGGGTCGGCGATGCCTGGGCGTTCCGTACCGCCGGCGATCTCGCCTTCCTGATGAGCCGCGACACGGTGCAGCAGCGCAAGCTGTCGCGCGCGGCGCTCGAAGTGCTGGCGATCATCGCCTACCACCAGCCGGTGACGCGCGCCGAGATCGAGGACATCAGAGGCGTCGAGACCTCGAAGGGCACGCTGGATACGCTGCTCGAGACGGAATGGGTGCGCATGCGCGGCCGCCGCCGTACGCCCGGCCGTCCCGTCACCTACGGCACGACAGACACTTTCCTCGACCATTTCGCGCTGGAGGAGATCCGCGATCTTCCCGGCATGGACGAACTGAAGGGGGCAGGGCTGCTCTCCGGCCGCATGCCGTCGAATTTCGCCATCCCGTTGCCGCCGGCCGATCCGGACGCGCTGACCGAGGACGAGGATGCGTTGACCGACATCGATCTCGAGGAACTCGGCCTGCTGACGCCGCGCGTCACGGAAGATTGACCGCAAGCCGCTGTCAAAAAGCTGCATTGCTGCGGTAGATGCGCCGATTGGTAGCGGGCAGCTTTGCCGAAAATGCGTGACATAAGCCGCGCCTTCATAAACTTTGTCGCTGTTGTGTTTGAATCCCAACGCGAAAACGCATAGATCATCGCCAGGGAAAACATTCGAGAGAGAGTTACAATGGGTTCATTTTCGATTTGGCACTGGATGATCGTGCTGGTGATCGTGCTGCTGGTGTTCGGCCGCGGCAAGATACCCGAGCTGATGGGCGACATGGCCAAGGGCATCAAGAGCTTCAAGAAGGGCATGGCCGACGACGATACCGCCGAAGACAAGCGCACCGTCGAGCACCGCCCGGACGAGACCGTTTCGGCAGTGAAGGAAAAGGCCAGCAAGAGCTGAGCCGAAGGTTGTTGCTTTTGTGCAAGTCGTTGTCCAAAACCGCTTCGCACTTTTGGGCGACAAGCACTAGTCGGAACTGATTGCCATGTTTGAAGTCGGCTGGACCGAAATGCTGGTGATCGCGATCGTCATGATCGTGGTCGTCGGACCCAAGGATTTGCCCAATATGCTGCGCACCTTCGGCCGCACGACGGCGAAGCTGCGTGCCATGGCCTCCGACTTCCAGAAGCAGTTCAACGAGGCGTTGAAGGAAGCCGAGCTCGACGACGTCAAGAAGTCTGTCGATACGCTGCGCGGCCTCAATCCGGCGGCCGAGATTCGCAAGCAGCTCAATCCGTTCGAACAGGCGGCAGCCGAGGTTCGCTCCGGCGTCGATGCGGTGATGAAGCCGAAGCCCGCCGTCGACCCCTCAACGCCCGCGGCAGAAACACCACAGCCGGCCGAGCCGCTCAAGAACGGCGCGACGGTGATGCCGGGTCTCAACGGACCGGAAACAGCGCCGGCGGCGCCGATCCTTCCGGCGATGACCGATCAGGCGGTGGTGACACCGGCTGCAGCAACAGCAGCGCCACGAAACGCGCGCGCCAAGAAGGCCGCGGCATCAAAGGCCCCGGCAACCAAAACAGCGGCACCCAAGGCAGCACCGGCAAAGCCGGCGCCTGCGGCGAAGGTTGCGGCCAAGCCGTCAGCGGCGCCCGCCAAGGCTGCACCTGGAAAAGCCGCCACCAAGCCCGCTGCTGCACCGAAGGCAGTCACAAAGGCTGAGCCGAAGCCTGCGCCGGCCACGAAGCCCGCGTCCAAGAAGACGGCGGGGGCCGCCAAGTGAGCATTACGGACAGCGAAAAGGACGAGATCGAGAAGTCGTCGGCTCCGCTGATGGAGCATCTGATCGAACTGCGCCGGCGGCTGATCTGGTCGATCGGCGGTTTCTTCGTCGCCTTCCTCGTCTGCTTCTTCTTTGCCAAGAAGCTGTTCAATCTTTTGGTCGTTCCGTTCAAGTGGGCCACGCAGTGGGCCGGGCTCGATCCGCACAAGGTCGAGCTGATCTATACGGCGCCGCAGGAATTCTTCTTCACCCAGGTCAAGCTCGCCATGTTCGGCGGCATGGTCATCGCCTTTCCGCTGATCGCCACGCAGATCTACAAATTCATCGCGCCAGGCCTCTACAAGAACGAACGCAACGCGTTCCTGCCGTTCCTTATCGCATCGCCGATCCTGTTCCTGATGGGAGCGTCGCTGGTCTATTTCTTCTTCACGCCGATGGTGATGTGGTTCTTCCTCGCCATGCAGCAGGCCGGCACCGACGACCAGGTGCAGATTTCGCTGCTGCCGAAAGTGTCGGAATATCTCAGCCTGATCATGACGCTGATCTTCTCCTTCGGCCTGGTGTTCCAGCTGCCGGTGGTGACCAGCCTGATGACGCGGGTCGGCATGCTGTCGTCGAAGGCGCTGGCCGAGAAGCGCAAATGGGCGATCGTCATCGCCTTCGTCGTCGCGGCGGTGCTGACGCCGCCCGATCCGATGAGCCAGATCGGTTTGGCGATCCCGACCATCCTGCTCTACGAGGTGTCGATCTGGGCGGCCCGGTTGATCGAGCGCGACCAGGTCAAGCAGAAGCTGGCGCGCGAGAAGCAGGAAGCCGCCGAAGCCGTGGCCGAAAAGGCGGCGGACGCGTCCTCAAAGCAGGCTCCTTCATAGGCCGTCGCGTTCGGGTATCCGCGTTAGCGGAAAAACGCGACAGCCGCCATCTTGCATCGATGAAGGATGCGGTTTACGCCCTCAGGCCTTAGCTCGAGGACGACCAACCATGCTTGATATCAAATGGATTCGCGACAACCCGAAGGCCCTTGTCGAGGCGCTGGCCAAGCGCTCGTGGTCGGCTGACGAGGCGCAGTCCACAGTCGATGAGCTGATCAAGAAGGACGAAGCGCGGCGCGAGCACGTCACCGAGCTGCAGACCAAGCAGGAACGCCGTAACGCCGCCTCGAAGGAGATCGGCAACGCCATGCGTTCGGGCGACACGGCACTTGCCGAAAAGCTCAAGGCCGAAGTCGGCGATATCAAGACCTTCATCCAGAATGGCGAGGCGCGCGAGCGCGAGCTCGACAAGACGCTGAACGATGCGCTGGCGGTGCTGCCGAATGTGCCGCTCGACGACGTGCCGGTCGGCAAGGACGAGCACGACAATGTCGTCAAGCATATCGTCGGCGAGGTGCCGACCCGGCCGAACTGGGTGAAGGAGCATTTCGAGATCGGCGAAGCGCTCGGCATGATGGATTTCGAGCGGGCGGTAAAGCTGTCGGGATCACGCTTCACCGTGCTGAAGAGCGGGCTGGCGCGGATGGAGCGCGCCATCGGCCAGTTCATGCTCGATCTGCACACGACCGAGCATGGCTATGAAGAAGTCATCCCGCCACTGATGGTGCGCGACGAAGTGCTTTTCGGGACCAACCAGCTGCCGAAATTCGAGGACGACCTGTTCTTCGTGCAACATGGCGATGGCCGGCTCGGGTTGATTCCAACCGCCGAGGTCCCGCTCACCAACCTGGTGCGCGAAGAAATCACGGCCCATGAAAAGCTGCCGCTGCGCTATACGGCGCTGACGCCGTGCTTCCGCTCGGAAGCGGGCTCCGCCGGCCGCGACACGCGCGGCATGTTGCGCCAGCACCAGTTCTACAAGGTCGAGCTGGTCTCGGTCACCGACCAGGAGTCTTCGCTCGCCGAGCACGAGCGGATGACGCAGTGCGCCGAAGAGGTGCTGAAGCGACTGGAGCTGCCGTTCCGCACCATGGTCCTGTGCACGGGCGACATGGGGTTTGGCGCGCGCAAGACCTACGACATCGAGGTCTGGCTGCCTGGACAGAACGCCTATCGCGAGATCTCGTCCTGTTCAGTGTGCGGCGACTTCCAGGCCAGGCGCATGGATGCCCGCTACAAGCACAGGGACGGCAAGGGCAACCGCTTTGTGCACACGCTGAACGGTTCGGGCACCGCTGTCGGCCGTGCGCTGATTGCCGTCATCGAAAACTACCAGAATGAGGATGGCAGCGTAACCATTCCTGAAGTGCTGCGGCCTTATATGGGCGGTCTGGCGAAGATCGAATCGAAATAATGCGCATTCTTCTGACCAATGATGACGGCATCCATGCCGAGGGCCTGGCGTCGCTCGAACGCATCGCCCGCACGCTGTCGGACGATGTCTGGGTGGTGGCGCCGGAGCAGGACCAGTCCGGCTACGCGCATTCGCTGTCGATCTCGGAGCCGCTCCGGTTGCGCAAGATCGGCGAGAAACACTACGCCGTGCGCGGCACGCCGACCGACTGCGTCATCATGGGCGTCAAGAAGATCCTGCCTGGCGCGCCGGACCTGATCCTGTCCGGTGTCAATTCAGGCGCCAACATCGCCGACGACGTCACCTATTCCGGCACCGTCGCCGGCGCCATGGAAGGCGCGCTGCTCGGCATCCGCTCGATCGCACTCAGCCAGGGTTATTCCTATGTCGGCGAGGACCGCGTCGTTCCCTACGAGACCACCGAAGCGCTGGCGCCGGCGCTGCTGAAAAAGCTCGTCGCCATGCCGCTGCCGGACGGCGTGCTGCTCAACGTCAACTTTCCCAACTGCCTGCCTGACGAGGTCGCCGGCACCGTCGTGACGTCGCAAGGCAAGCTGGTGCACAGCCTGTGGGTCGACGAGCGCCGCGACGGGCGCGGCCTGCCTTATTACTGGCTGCGCTTCGGCCGCGAGCCGGTCGAGGGCAAGCAGGGCACCGATCTCCATGCTCTGCGCAACCGGCTCGTGTCTGTGACGCCGCTGCAGCTTGACCTCACCGCGCATGAAATCCGTGACCAACTGACCAAGGCGCTGTCTGAATAAGGTGTTCGCATGAAGAAGGTTCTGGCATGAACTTGCCGCTCGACGATCGCGAGGGTTTTGCCGCTTTCCTGCTGCGCCTGCGCGGCCAAGGCGCGGTGCCGAAGGCGCTGATCGCAGCCTTCGAGGCGACGCCGCGGCGCGGCTTCCTCAACGGCCAGTTCCATTCCATCGCCTGGTCGGACGGCATGCTGCCGATCGAATGCGGCGAGGCGATCGAGGGCGCCGATCTGCAGGCGGCGGTGATTGCGGCCCTGGCAATAGAGCCCGGCAACCGGGTGCTGGAGATCGGCACCGGCTCGGGCTACACGGCAGCGGTGATGTCGCGGCTCGCGGCGCGCATCGTCAGCGTCGACCGCTACAAAACGCTGGCCGAGCAGGCCAGGCAACGCTTCGAGGCGCTCGGCATCGGCAATGTCATCGTGCGCCAGGCCGACGGTTCCAACGGGCTTGCCAACGAAGCGCCGTTCGACCGCATCGTAGCCTGGGCGGCTTTCGACAGCCTGCCGCGCTTCCTGCTCGACCAATTGTCGAGCGGCGGCATCGTCATTGCCCCGATCGGGCCGGAGGAGGGCGAGCAGGTGCTGGCCAAGCTGACCAAGGTCGGCAGCCGCTTCGAGCGCGAGGATATCGGCACCGTGCGCCTGCAGCCGATCCTGCGCAGCGTCGCGGCGGTTATTTAGGTGCGCTGACATTCAGGTGAGGCCGGCCTGCAAATGGCAGGTTCCTGCGCTTCCGGTGCTCACATGTTTGAGTACGCTCCGCTCCGGCCTTCGCCGGTCGAAGCCGTCATAAATGCCTCCGCTCTATGAAGGCTACGGCCGGCGTAGGCCGGTTCTCAGAACCTGTCATTTTCGACTCGGCCTGACCTGAATGTCAGCGCACCTTCGGCGCGTTCGAAAATGTTTTAAGAAAATTTGCGTCTGATTCTATGGGGTTAACCCGCCAGTAACATTAACGCGCTTTAATCATGACCAGTGTGTACCGGGTCTGTGCGGGTTAGTGCGATGCAATTCAGTGTTTTGAAGGCAAACGGGCGTACTCTGTCGCGGGGCTGCGCTGTCCTCATGCTAGCCGGAGTGGCGGCGGGGTGTAGCTCCCAAGTCTCGCGGTTCAACGGTGTCGACGACGTCTTCACCTCCTCGACCAACAATCAGCGCGCCATCATCGACAAGCAGAGCACCGCTCAGCCCTATCCGGGCGATGTGGCGGCCGAGCCGATCGCTGCGGCACCTGTCGATGGCAGCCATAACCAGTCGGTCAGCCGCTCCAGCCTGGAGCCGGTCACCGTCCAGCAGCTGCCGCCGCCGAGCGCGCCCAAAGCTGCTCCGATGCGTACCGCTTCCGCGCCGGCGCTTGCACCGGCACCGCATGTCGACAGGACGACCACCGGCACCGTCCAGCCGGCGAGGCCGTTCAAGAATGCCGGTGACTCCGATCCGAAACCAGTTGCGGCTGGTACGCCGCATGCGACCGAGATCGTGGTCAGCGACGGCGAGACCATTTCCGGCATCGCTCATCGCTATCATGTGCCCGCCGACGTGATCATGAAGGTCAACGGCTTGAGCGCCACCAAGGGGCTGAAGACCGGTCAGAAACTGGTCATCCCGGCCTATGCCTATTCAAGCAAGGGGGCAGAGCCGAAACTTGCCGACGGCAAGCCGGCAAACAGCCCCAAGGCGCCGGCGCCGGAAAAGGTCGCCGTGCTGCCGCAGCAGCCGAAACTCAAGGACGGCAAGTCCGCCGCGCAGGTTGACGCTTCGGCAGCGAACAAGCCGAAGACCGACAAGCCGGCGCAGACGGCCTCGGCCGCGCCAAAGGCCGGCGCGGGCACCTACACGGTCCAGTCGGGCGACACCATGTCCTCCATCGCCAGGAAGACCGGCGTTGGCGTCGTGGCGCTGAAGCAGGCGAACGGCATGCAGGACGGCCTGCTCAAGATCGGCCAGACGCTGAAGGTTCCGGCAGGTGGCACCGCAACGGTCGCCAGCGCCAAGCCGGCCAAAGTTGATCCGGTGACGACCGCGACCACCCAACCGGCGGCAAAGCCGACGGAGACACTCGCCACCTACACGCCGCCGAAGAAGGACGCCAAGGTTATCCAGCAGGCCGAGGACGACGATGCTGTTGCGCCCGATGCCACCGGCATCGGCAAGATGCGTTGGCCGGTGCGTGGCCGCGTCATCTCCAATTTTGGTGGCGGCAAGGATGGTGTCGACATCGCCGTGCCTGAGGGGACGCCGGTCAAGGCGGCCGAAAACGGCGTGGTCATCTATGCCGGCGACGGCCTCAAGGAATTCGGCAATACGGTTCTGGTGCGCCACGAAAACGGGCTGGTCACCGTCTATGGTCACGCCAGGTCGATCGAGGTGCAGCGCGGCCAGAAGGTCAAGCGCGGCCAGGAAATCGCGCTGTCGGGCATGAGCGGGACCACCGACTCGCCGAAACTGCACTTCGAAGTGCGCAAGAACTCGGCCCCGGTCGACCCCTCTGGCTATCTCGAATAGAACAATAAACGTTTTGCAGGCCGTCTGACCTCCAGTCCGGCCCGCCGGCTCAGCCCGCTCCGCAAGGGGCGGGCTTTTTCAGTGACCTGACGGAAATCAATCAGTCGTTCAGCGGCTTGCCGAGCCGGCCGGCCAGATCCTGGGTGAACTGCCAGGCGACGCGGCCCGAGCGGCTGCCGCGCGTCGTTGCCCATTCCAGCGCCTCGGCGCGCAGCTGCTCCGGGTCGATGGTGAGCCCGTGATGGCTGGCATAGCTGTTGACCATGTCGAGATATTCGTCCTGCGAACATTTGTGGAAGCCGAGCCACAGGCCGAAACGGTCGGACAGCGAAACCTTTTCCTCGACCGCCTCGGACGGGTTGATGGCGGTCGAGCGCTCATTGTCGATCATGTCGCGCGGCAACAGGTGCCGGCGGTTCGACGTGGCGTAGAAGATGACATTGGCCGGGCGGCCCTCGACGCCGCCTTCAAGGGCTGCCTTCAGCGACTTGTAGGAGGTGTCGTCATGGTCGAAGGAGAGGTCGTCGCAAAACAGGATGAAGCGAAACGGCGCCGCCTTCAGCAGGCCCATCAGCCTGGGCAGCGTGTCGATATCCTCGCGATGGATCTCGATCAGCTTGAGCGGCAGGTCGGATTTGGCCTGGGCGTTGATCTGCGCATGCACGGCCTTGACCAGCGAGGATTTGCCCATGCCGCGCGCACCCCACAACAACACATTGTTGGCGGCATGGCCGGCGGCGAAGCGTTCCGTGTTTTCGACCAGAATGTCGCGCACGCGGTCGACGCCGCGGATCAGGCCGATGTCGACGCGGTTGACCTTGCGCACCGACTCGAGATAGCCGGGGTCGGCCTGCCAGACGAAGCAATCGGCAACCGCAAGATCGGTTTGCGGCACCGGCGGCGGGGCGAGGCGGGTGACCGCCTCGATCAGGCGGTCGAGCTTTTGGTTCAGGGCCTCGATGGTGCTGTCGGTCATGTCTCGTCTTTTATGTTTCCGCACGAACGTGCGTAGGGGCCGAAATCGTCTTGATCCGGGCGAGATAGAAACTGGTTCCAAGCTTTTGTTTGGGCATGATCTTTTGCGAAAACCACGCCCGTATTCCGGGAGCATGCTCTAACACGGGTCAACCGGCCGGAAAAGCAGCTGAAAGCCCGGCCGCGCAGTTGCATTGGTAACTTTACCCACTATATTCCGGCCAAATTTGGCGAGGCCGCCCTACGGCCTTCTTCGTAACCAGGAGTTCTTGATGTTCGTCACACCGGCATACGCCCAAGCTACCGGAACTCCGCTTGGTCCGTTCGGGGATATCGGCATGATACTCCCGTTCGTTCTGATCTTCGTGATCATGTATTTCCTCATCATCCGGCCGCAGCGCGCCCAGTTGAAGAAGCGCCAGGAGATGATCTCGGCCGTGCGCCGTGGCGACACGGTCATCACCGGCGGCGGCTTCGTCGGCAAGGTGACCAAGGTGATCGACGACAATGAGCTTGAGATCGACCTTGGCGGCGGCACCAAGGTGACGGCGCTGCGCTCGACGATCGCCGATGTTCGGGTCAAGGGCGAGCCGGTGGCCAACCAGAACGCCAAGAAGTAAGCCAGTTTCCCAAGCGGAGCGATCCGCGGGCAGAGCTCTGACAAAGACGGCGTATGGTCCATTTTTCGCGCCTGAAAATGATCCTGATCTGGCTTGCTATGGCCACAATGCTCGTCGACGCGCCCAGTCTTCACGCTGCCGGCGCGGACGTGCTGCTTCGATTGGACGCGACCGATGTGATCGATCGCCGGTTGGAGGCGACGCGTGACGAAATCAGGACGCTGCTGCGCGATGCAAGGATCGGCTATACTGGTCTTGCTAAGTCGGGTCGGGCCGTTCAGGTGCATATCACCGACGCCGCTCAGGTCGGCGCGGCCAAGATGGCATTGGAGGCGGTGACTGATCCTGTCCTTGGCAGCGCTGGTCCGGTCCAGGAAGTGATCCTGGATGATACCGGAGCAGCGTTGCTCAAGTTCACGGTAACAGACACAGGTATCAAGTATCGGATGTCGATCGCGCTTGCGCAGTCGATCGTGGTCATTAAGAATCGCCTGCGTGATCTTGGTGTAGCCGACCCAGTAGTGCGGCCAGAGGGCGAAGACGGTATGCTGGTCCGGACCTCGGGCGTTGCGGATTTGCAAAGGCTGAGGAGAATTCTCACCCGAACCGGAATGCTGACTTTTCAGTGGGTTGATGAGTCGATGCCGGTCGCTGATGCGATCAATGGCCGGACGCCCGCTGGCTCGGTGGTGGTTTATTCGAAGGACGATCCACCGGTTCCCTATCTGGTTGAGAGCCGAACGATCGTTTCCAGTGACGACATTGTCAATGCTCAGGCGACTTCCAACTCCGTCACAAATGAGCCGGCGGTTTCGTTCACCTTCGATTCCAGGGCAACGGCACGCGTTGCGCAGGCGACCTCGCAGAATGTCGGCAAGCTATTTGCGATGATCCTCGACAACCAAGTGCTTTCGGTGCCAGTCGTCCGCGAGCCAATTCTTAACGGCCGCGGCCAGATATCGGGCAACCTTACAAAGGAGAACGCCGATGATCTGGCCTTGCTTTTGCGTTCCGGACCGATGCCTGCACAATTGAAAATAGTCGAGTAGCGCACGATAGCGCCCGGCGGTGATCAGAATTAGAATGGAACCGACAGAGGCGATTGACGCCGAAACCGCTGCCGGCGGCAGCGCCAAATTGACCTCAGCGCGCTCGACAATCGGCGAAGTGCGGGTTAAGGGCGAGCCGGTGGCAAATAAGAACGCCAAGAAATAACCGAATTGTCGGCGGAACGATCCGCCAGTACGCCCTGACGGACAACGCCATATGCTGTATTTTTCGCGCCTGAAGATGATCCTGATCTGGATCGCCGTGGCCGTCACATTCATCCTTGCCGCGCCAAATCTCTTCCCGGCCAGCACATTGGCGCAATTGCCCAACTGGGTGCCGAAGCGGCAGATGACGCTTGGTCTCGATCTGCAGGGCGGTTCGCACATCCTCTTGCAGATGGACCAGAACGACCTGGTCAAGGCGCAGCTGGAAACGACGCGCGACGAGATCCGCACACTGCTGCGCGATGCCAAGGTGGGCTATACCGGCCTTGGCGGCACCGGCAGGACCGTACAAGTGCGCATCACCGATCCAACCCAGATCGATGCCGCCAAGGCGGCGCTTAAGCCGCTGACCGATCCGGTCGCCGCCGGCCTGTTCACCGGTGGCTCCATCCAGGAGATGTCCCTGGATGATTCCGAAGCCGGGCTGCTCAAATTCACCGTCACCGACGCCGGCATCAAATACCGCACCTCGGCCGCATTGGCGCAGTCGATCGAAGTCGTCGAGCGTCGCGTCAACGAACTCGGCACCACCGAGCCGATCGTGCAGCGGCAGGGCGACGACCGTGTACTCGTCCAGGTGCCGGGCCTGCAGGATCCGCAAAGGCTGAAGGAGATCATCGGCCAGACCGCCAAGATGACCTTCCAGATGGTCGATACCTCGATGTCGGTGCAGGATGCGCTGAACGGCCGCCCGCCGGCAGGCTCCTCGGTGCTTTATTCGCAGGACGATCCGCCGGTTCCGTATCTGGTGGAAAATCGCGTCATCGTGTCCGGTGAAGATCTTGCCAAGGCGACGGCAACCTATGATTCCCGAAACAACGAGCCGGTGGTTTCGTTCGTCTTCAACTCGCGCGGTGCGACACGATTCGGCCAGGCGACGCAGCAGAATGTCGGCAAGCCGTTCGCCATCATCCTCGACAATCAGGTGATTTCGGCGCCGGTGATCCGCGAACCGATCCTCGGCGGCAGCGGCCAGATCTCAGGCAATTTCACCGCCGAAAGCGCCAACGACCTCGCCGTGCTGCTGCGCGCCGGCGCGCTGCCGGCAAAGCTGACCGTGATCGAAGAACGCACCGTCGGCCCGGGCCTCGGCCAGGATTCGATCCATGCCGGCAAGGTCGCCGGCATCATCGGCTCCATTCTCGTCGTCGCCTTCATGTTCGTCGCCTACGGACTTCTCGGCTTCCTCGCCAACATTGCGCTCGCCGTGCACGTGGCGATGATCGTCGGGGTCTTGTCGCTGCTTGGCGCGACACTGACCTTGCCCGGCATTGCCGGTATCGTGCTGACCATCGGCATGGCGGTCGATTCCAACGTGCTGATCTATGAGCGTATCCGAGAGGAGCGACGGGCCGGCCGTTCGGTCATCCAGTCGATCGACACAGGCTTCACCAAGGCGTTGGCGACCATCGTGGATTCCAACGTGACGTCGCTGATTGCCACGGTCGTGCTGTTCTATCTCGGCACCGGACCGGTCAAGGGCTTCGCCATCACCTATGCCATCGGCATTTTGACCACGGTGTTCACCGCCTTCACCTTCACCCGTCTGCTGGTGTCGATCTGGCTGCGCCGTGCGCGTCCGAAGGAATTGCCGCGTGCGCCGGTGACCTTCGTTCCGGCCGGCACGAAAATCCCGTTCATGGGCATCCGCCGCTGGACGTTCGCACTGTCCAGCCTGCTGTCGATCGCGTCGGTTATCGGATTCCTGACCATCGACATCAACTACGGCATCGACTTCAAGGGCGGCTCGATCATCGAGGTGCAGTCCAAGCAAGGCGACGCCGATATTGGCGATATCAGAAGCCGGCTGTCGGAGCTCAATATCGGTGAAGTGCAGGTCCAGCAATTCGGCGCGCCGAATGACGTGCTGATCCGCGTTGGCACCCAGGATGGCGGTGAGAACGCCGAGCAGACCGTCATCGACAAGGTGCGCGGCGAGCTGCAGGACAATTACGATTTCCGCCGCGTCGAGGTGGTGGGTCCCACCGTTTCGGGCGAACTGGCCAAGCAAGGCACGATTGCGATGATCATCGCGCTGATCGGCATCCTGGTCTATGTCTGGTTCCGCTTCGAATGGCAGTTCGCGGTCGGCGCAATCGTGGCGACGGTGCACGATGTGGTGATGACGCTGGGCTTCTTCGTCATCACCGGGCTCGAGTTCAACCAGTCTTCGCTGGCGGCGATCCTGACCATTATCGGCTATTCGCTCAACGACACGATCGTCGTCTATGACCGTGTTCGAGAAGATTTGCGAAAATACAAACGAATGCCGCTCCCACAATTGTTGAACAACGCCATCAACGAGACGCTGTCGAGAACGACGCTGACTTCGGTGACGACCATCCTGGCGCTGCTGGCGCTCGTGTTGTTCGGCGGCGAGGTGATCCGCTCGTTCACCATGGCGATGCTGTTCGGCGTCGTCTTCGGCACCTATTCGTCGATCTTCATCGCAGCGCCCTTGCTGATCCTGTTCAGGCTCAGGCCGCAGGGAGCGAGCGCCGATGAGGAGAAGCCGGTTGGTGGCGGCAAGGCCATGGCGACCTGACGGCTGCGCTGGTGGCAAAAGGCATCGTCATCCGCGAGGCGCATTTCCCCGGACGGGCGCCGATCGAAGCCTACGGCAATGGCGGCTTCCGCTTCGCCGACATGTCGCATCGCGGCTCGCTTCTTTGCCTGCCCTCCGGCATCCATGGCTGGGAGCCGGCCGATCCGCTGGCCCTGACGGCGGCGGATTTCGACCTGCTGCTGGCTGAGGCCGGCAAGGTCGAGATCCTGCTGGTCGGTACAGGCAAGGATTTGCGGCCCTTGCCGACAGCACTTCGGGCGGCGCTGAAAGCGGCTGGCATTGGCTCCGACCCGATGTCTACGGGGGCAGCGGTGCGGACCTACAATGTTCTGCTTGCCGAAGACCGCGCCGTGGCCGCGGCGCTCATCGCCGTCGACTGACGTGACCGATACAGCTGACATCGTCATGGAGACGGTGCGCGCCGGCGACCATGACCGCTATGTCAGCGCACTCTATGCACCGGCCAACAAGCGCGCGGCGCTGTTTTCGCTTTACGCCTTCAATGCCGAGATTGCGTCTGTCCGAGACCGCATCCACGAGGCATTGCCGGGCGAAGTGAGGCTGCAATGGTGGCGCGATGTCATCGCTGCTGAAGCCGCAGCCACAGGCAACCCGCTCGCCGATGCGCTGAAGGCGACGATTTCTGCCCATGGCCTGCCCAAAACTGCCTTCGACAACATGCTCGAGGCCCGCATCTTCGACCTCTATGACGATCCGATGCCGTCGCGCACCGATCTCGAGGGATATTGCGGCGAGACGGCGGCCGCGCTGATCCAGCTGGCGGCGATGGTGCTCGATCCCAATCAGGCGCCGCGCTTTGCCGAACTGGCGGGCAGGGCCGGCTGCGCCCAGGCGATGACCGGCCTGTTGCTGCTGTTGCCGCTGCATCGCCGACGCGGGCAATGCTTCGTGCCGGCGGATATCCTTGCAGCGGCCGGCTCGTCGCCGGAGGAGTTCGTCAGCGGCGACGGCGGCCCCGGCGCTCAGCGCGCGGTGGCTGCGTTGATTGCATTGGCGCAGGAGCATCTCCGCGCTTTCGAGCAAGGGGCGTCCGCACTTCCGGAAACGCTGCGTCCGGCGTTCCTGCCGCTGGCGCTGACCAGCGCCTATCTCGGCAAGATGGCCAATGGCCGCTCGCCGCTTGGTGGCGCAGCCCGGCTTTCGGCTCTGCGCCGGCATTGGCTGTTGCTCAGGCGCGCAACGCGGGGTTGGCCAGCGAGTTGACGTAAACGTCAATCGCGTTAGGACTCTGAGACTTGGCTATTCAGCAGCTTCCGATGTTTGCGCCGGCAGCCCTAGCCACTCCCGACAATCTGCCCGCGCGCGTGAGGTGATCGCGTGGCGCTTGGCCACCGTCTTGTCCTTGCCGCGCAGGCGTTTGCCTTCGGTCTTCGGTGCTTCCACCGGCGGGAACAGGCCGAAATTGACGTTCATCGGCTGGAACGAGCGTTTGCCCGGCTCGTCGTCGGAAACGATGTGGCCGCCGGTGATGTGGTTGAGCAAGGCGCCGAAGGCGGTGGTGAGCGGTGGCAGCGATGGCGCGTGGCCGAGCCGCTCGGCGGCGGCGAAGCGGCCGGCGAGCAGGCCGATCGCCGCGCTCTCGACATAGCCCTCGCAGCCGGTGATCTGGCCGGCAAAGCGCAGGCCCGGCCGCGACTTCAGCTGCAGCGAGGCGTCGAGCAAGGTCGGCGAATTGATGTAGGTGTTGCGGTGCAGGCCGCCGAGACGGGCGAACTCGGCGTTTTCCAGGCCCGGAATGGTGCGGAAGACGCGCACCTGCTCGGCATGCTTCAGCTTGGTCTGGAAACCGACCATGTTGTAGAGCGTTCCCAGCGCATTGTCCTGGCGCAGCTGCACCACGGCATAGGCTTTTACCGTCGGATTGTGGGCATTGGTCAGCCCCATCGGCTTCATCGGCCCGTAGCGCAGCGTCTCGACGCCGCGCTCGGCCATGATTTCGATCGGCAGGCAGCCGTCGAAATAGGGCGTGCCTTCCCACTGCTTGAATTCGGTCTTCTGGCCGTCGACCAGCGCCTGTACGAAGGCGAGATACTGGTCCTTGTCCATCGGGCAATTGATGTAGTCCTTGCCGGTGCCGCCGGGCCCAACCTTGTCGTAGCGCGACTGGAACCAGCAGGTGTCCATGTCGATCGTGTCGAAATGGATGATCGGGGCGATGGCGTCGAAGAAGGCCAGCGCGTCGGCGCCGGTTGCCTCGGCGATCGACTGGGCGAGCGACGGCGCGGTCAACGGGCCGGTGGCGATGATCGCCTGGTCCCATTCCGCCGGCGGCAAGCCCGGCACTTCCTCCCGCTCGATGGTGATCAGCGGGTGCGTTTCGAGCCTTTTCGTCACCGCGTCGGAGAAGCCGTCGCGATCGACGGCCAGCGCGCCGCCGGCCGGCACCTGGTTGGCGTCGCCGGCGCTCATGATCAGCGAGCCGGCCAGTCGCATTTCGGTATGCAGCAGGCCGACGGCATTGTTCTCGGCATCGTCGGAGCGGAAGGAATTGGAACAGACGAGTTCGGCCAGCCCATCGGTCTTGTGCGCATCGGTGCCGCGCACTGGGCGCATCTCATGCAAAATGACGGGAACGCCGGCTTGTGCTGCCTGCCATGCGGCTTCGGAGCCGGCGAGGCCGCCGCCGACGATGTGGATAGGATTTTTGCTCATGAGCGCCGGAATAATCGCTTGGCGCGCCGTTTGCAATTGGCCGGTGCGAGCGTGGGTCATTGTCGTGCAACGACGGAGCTCGACTTTCTTATGTCCGCGGCGACGCTCTGATGGCGGCGTAAAGCGCCTCGATCGACTGCATGCGCAATTGAAAAGCCTGCCCAAAAACAACAACACCCGCCGCGGGAGGAGGTGCGGCGGGTGTCGTTTTTGGGGCCGATCCTCGGGAGGAGGTGGGGATCGGCCGTATTCGTCATCGCCGGGGAGGAGGTCGGCTTTGACGAAATTCTTTTCGCCGGATCGAGGGAGGCGAAATCCCTGGAAGGCGAACTGCGTTCACTTTGGAGACGAACTGCGTTCGGTTTGGAAACAGCGCCCGCCGCGGGAGGAGGTGCGGCGGGCGCCGTTTTGGTGGTCAACCCTCGGGAGGAGGTGAAGGCTGACCGTATCCGTCAGGGTCGGGGAGGAGGTCGACCCTGGCGAAATTCTGGTTAGATCGTCGCCCTGCGGGCGATGATCTTGATCTCGTCGCGGACGATGCCGAGATCATGGAGCTGACGGTTCGAAAGGCGACCCAGCTCGGTAACGGTGTCGCGGTAAACGCGCCAGTTACGATAGTTGCGGATCAGGTTCATTGTCGTTCTCTTTTTCAAAACTGGTTCGGACCATTTGCGATCCGAAGAGGATTAGACCGCCTTGCGGGCGACGTAGTGGATGTCGCTGCGGCTGATGCCGAGGTCGGTCAGTTCACGGTTCGACAGGCGGCTCAGCTCGGAGACGGTGTCCCGGTAGCGGCGCCAGTTGCGGTAGTTGCGGATCAGGTTCATGGTAGTGCTCGTTTCGTCTTTCTTCGGATCATTCCGTTTGTGTACGAACAGTAAATAGGCTGGGTTATATCGATTTAAAAGTGCTGTTGGCGCATGGCAGCAATGCAAATTGTGCAATGCAACATTAACGCGCGTTCACGGCTTCGTCATGAAGAAACCCGAATCGGAAAATGACGTTGCGTCAACGATTTGAGCGGATCGGCTGTCAGAAAGACCAAGCTGGGGGAGAAGCGGCATGGCGAGTTATTCGTCACGGGCGAGGGCCGATATCGGGCGGTGGCTGCAGGCTGGCCTGATCGACGCGAAGACGGCCGATGCGCTTAAGCGCGACATCGACGCAAACGAGCGCAAATCGCTGAGCTTCGGCACTATATTGGCCATGATGGCAGCGCTGCTGTTCGGCGCCGCGATCCTGCTCTTCGTCGCCGCCAACTGGGACGCGATCCCGCGGCTGGTGCGGGTCGCGGCGCTGTTTGCCGTCATTCTCGCCGGCTATGTCGGCGGCGCGGTGTTGAAGATGCGCGACCATGCGGCGATCGGCGAGGCGCTGTGGATCGTGGCCGCCGCGGCCTTCGGCGGATCGATCGCGCTGATCGGCCAGATGTACCATCTCACGGGTGACGAAGCCTCGGCCATCGTCACCTGGGGCATCGGCACGGCATTAGCCGCGGTGGCGTTGCGCTCGAACCCGCTGACGGTCGCTGCCGTCGGCATATCCGTTGCCTGGCTGTTCGTGCGCGCGTTCGACTTTTATGACCGCCCCGTATTTCCGGATTTCTTCGTTATCATGGCGCCGGTGCTTTTTGTCGTCTCGTTGTGGACGCGCAGCCAGCCGGCACGCCACCTGATCATTCTTTCGGTCATTTTCTATATCGCGGTGCGCGGCCTGGACCAGAACACGCTCGCCCTGGCTATTCCTCTGGTCGCGGTGTCGGCGCTGCTGTTTGCGGTTTCCATCTTCGCCGCCGGGCCGGCCGACCGGATCTTGCAGCTCGGCGGGCGGCTGCCTTTGCACGCCTTGACCGGCTTTCTCACCGGGCTGGCGATGATCCAGATCGAACTGGGCGATGACAACGCCTTCAGCAACGGCTTTGCCGTCGCCTCGGTTATCGCGCTGGCCGGGATTGCGGCGGCGATCGTTCTGGGCGGGCGCGAGAGCAGGGGGCTGCGCTGGGTTGCCTATGCCGGCTTTGCCTTCGAGCTCGCCATTATCTACGTCGTGACCTTGCAGACGATGCTCGGCACGGCCGGCTTCTTCCTGGCTGCCGCGGTGCTTTTCGGCATCCTGGCTCTCGTCATCATCCGTGTGGAAAAACGCATGAAGGCCCCGGAAGGAGCGGCAGCATGATGTCGGGAAAGAAACTTGTCATCTCGGCGCTGGTCCTGGCGCTCGTCCAGATCGGCTTCCTGAGCTGGATCATCGCCGGCCGCGCGGCGATCCTGCGCAACGGCAAGGAGGTCTTGCTGAAAGTCGAGCCGGTCGATCCGCGCGATCTGCTGCGCGGCGACTATATTATCCTCGACTATGAAATATCGCGCTTGCCGGTGAAGCTGATCGCCAACATCCCGGCCGGCCAGCTCGTGAGCGAGAACACGCCGATCGTGGTCCGGCTGAAGCCGGGTGCCGACGGCTATTGGCATGCGACCACGGCCTGGTTCGGCAAGTCTCCGACGCCAGCGACCGCCGACGAAGCCGATATTGTCGGCCAGGTCGCGCCGGGCTGGACGCTTGATCCTGAATCCACGATCGCACCGCAATACGGCATCGACCGCTTCTACCTACCTGAGGGCCAGGGCATGGCGATCCAGAACGACATGCGGGTGCGGCCATTCGGCGTGCGCATCGCGCTCGCCGCCAGTGGCGAGGCGCAGATCAAGGGGCTGATGGACGGCGACAAGACATTGTTTGAGGAACCGCTCTACTAGAAGACATTACCCAGGGCATGGATTTCGGCAACGATCGATCGCTCCGCCCTCATGCAAACCAGACGGGCGAAGACAATGCCGATTACGGTGACGACGCGCGAAGATATCAATCTCCATGCCGTTTTGCGCGTCGCCTGGAGAAACGACACGGTCGAAATCGGCGACAAGGCCTTGCAACGCATTGCCGAATGCCGCGCCTCGTTCCTGAAACTCATTGAGTCCGATCCGCCGCCGGTCATCTACGGCGTCACCACCGCCATGGGCGAGCTGGCAAGCCGCAAGCTCGAACTTGACGAGCGCGACCGCCATGCGCGCATCAAGGCTTTTGCCGCCGCCACATCCTTCGGGGAGCCGTTGCCCGAGCGCGTGGTCAGGGCGATCGTGCTGGCACGGCTGACCAATTTCATCGAAGGCAATGCCGCCACCACGCCGCGCATCGCGCTAGCCGTTGCGGCGATGCTCGACGGTGGACCGATGCCGGTGGTGTCGTCGCAGGGGCAGGGCGGCGCCGGCGAGATCCTGGCGCTCTATCCGCTGTTTGCCGCGCTTACCGCTGGCCTGGAGCTCGAAGTGAAGGAGCGGGGCTCGCTGATCAACGGCTCGCCCTGCGCTGCCGCCCTTGTGGCGGACGCAGCACTTGCCGCACGCCGTCGCGTCGCGATGGCGCACAAGGTGTTTGCGCTGTCGATCGAAGCCTTTCGTGCGCCGCTCGAGCATTATGATGCCGCGCTCGACGGGCTGTGGGGCGACGCGCACGAAGCGGCCGCCTTGCAAGGGTTGCGGCAATACCTGGTTGGCGCCGGCGACGGCCGGCGCAACTATCAGGCGCCGGTCAGCTACCGCATCGTGCCGCGCGTGCTCGGCCATGCGCATCGGGCGCTGGCGGGCGCCGAGCAGGCGGCGACCGTGTCGCTGGCCTCGATCTCGGACAATCCGGTCTATATCCCGCCCGACGATGCGCATCCGCTGGGACGCTGCATCTCCACCGGCGGCTACCACAATGCCATGGCGACACCGGCATTGGACGATCTGGCGGCGATCTGGGCCGATCTCTGCCTGCTTTGCGACCGCCACGCCTCAAAGCTGCTGAACGGCAAGGTGTCGCTGCTGCCCGATCTGTTGATGACCGGGCGGCATTGGGCCGACAGCGATGGCCATGGCAATGTCGGCTATGTCCCGATGGCGATCACCGGCTATTTCGAACAGGCCAAGCTCGCGGCGCAGCGCACCTTCATTCCGGGCACCGAATCGGCCGGCGCCGGCCAGGACGACGTCGCCACCACCGCATTCTTCGCCTGGACCAAGGAAGCGACGGCCGGCCGCTGCCTCGATGCGGCAATGGCGATGCTGGCCATGATCGCCTCGCAGGCCCTGTACGTGACTGAACGCGCCGCGCCGCCGGCATTGCAGGATTTTGTCGCGGATATCAGGAAGATCGTGCCCCCGGTCGACGCCGACCGGGTGCTGGGGCCGGAGCTGGCGAAATTGGCGGAGTGGTTTACCGGTCAAGTGTTTGAAGTGTAGGCCGTCGCCGCCAGTCCTCCTACGCCACGGCTTCGGAGGACACCCTTCGCTTTATCAAGCTCCTGGGTGGCCTGCCACCCGAAGCTCGATAGAGCGAAGGGTGGTGCGGATGAAGGGACTCGAACCCCCACGCCTTTCGGCACTGGAACCTAAATCCAGGGCGTCTACCAGTTCCGCCACATCCGCATTTGTCGGCAATCCCATGTAGCCATCATTCTGTCAATGTCGGGGCGAAAATGTCTGCCGTTGGGGCGGTCATTCGCTGCAACGCGAAGATGGTTGAAAATTGGCCTCGCCTGTGACAAAAGGCGTGTCAAATGTGACGGGACGCGCCGATCCGCTTCTGCAGAATGTGATAAGAAGTAGGAAAAACAAGAACTTATTCACATCTTGGAACGCAGTTTGGAACAATTTGAGCCGTAATTTCGGTCAAATCGCCAGGTTCCGTACCAAAAGCCATTCCCGGCAAGATTGTACCGGCAGGCTGTGAACGGCAAGACGCCGTGGCAGCCTCTTTGGTGGAGATAAAGGTTTTACGATGCAGGTCACCGAAACGCTCAACTCCGGTCTCAAGCGCGAGATCAAGATCACCGTGCCGGCCGGTGATATGGAAGCCAAGCTGATGGCGCGGCTGTCCGACGCCAGGAACAAGGTCCGCATCAACGGCTTCCGTCCCGGCAAGGTGCCTGTGCAGCATTTGCGCAAGGTCTACGGCAAGTCGTTCATGGCCGAAGTGGTCAACGAAATCCTCAACGATTCGACCCGTTCGATCATCACGGGGCGCGGCGAAAAGGCCGCCATGCAGCCTGAAGTGATCATGACGGAAGACGAGAAAGAGGCCGAGAAGATCCTGGCCGGCGGCGCCGACTTCGAATTCCGCCTCAACTACGAGGTCATCCCGGCGATCGAGATCAAGGATTTCTCCGACATCAAGGTGACGCGCCAGGTATTCGAAGTGCCGGACAGCGAGATCGACGAGCAGGTCCAGCGCGTTGCCGAATCGGCGCGAAGCTTCGAGCCGAAGACCGGCAAGGCCGCCGAAGGCGATCGCGTTTCGATCGACTATGTCGGCAAGATCGACGGCGAGGCCTTTTCCGGCGGCGCCGGCACCGACCAGCCGCTGGTTCTGGGGTCCAAGGAATTCATTCCAGGCTTCGAGGACCAACTGATCGGCGCCAAGGCCGGCGACGAGAAGCAGGTCACGGTCACTTTCCCGGAAAACTACCAGGCAGCGCATCTGGCCGGCAAGGAAGCCACCTTCGACGTCACCGTCAAGGAAGTGTCCAAGCCCGGTACGCTGGAAATCAATGACGAGATGGCCAAGAATCTCGGCCTGGAATCGCTGGAGCGCCTGCGCGACGTGGTGCGCGGCCAGATCGAGAACCAGTTCGGCTCGATGACCCGTCAGAAGGTCAAGCGCCAGCTGCTCGACCAGCTCGACGCGGCCTATTCGTTCGAGGCGCCGTCGAAGCTCGTCGATGCCGAGTTCAACAACATCTGGACCCAGGTCAACCGCGATCTCGAAGCCGCCGGCCGTACCTTCGCCGACGAGGAGACGACGGAAGAAGAGGCACGCGCCGAATATCTGCGGCTTGCCGAGCGCCGCGTGCGTCTCGGCCTGGTTTTGGCCGAGATCGGCGAGAAGGCCGGCGTCACCGTTTCCGACGAGGAACTGCAGCGCGGCCTGTTCGAGCAGGTGCGCCGCTACCCGGCCAACCAGCAGCAGGAAGCCTTCGAGTTCTATCGCAGCAATCCGGAAGCCCTGAACACGCTGCGCGCGCCGATGTTCGAGGAGAAGGTCGTCGACCATCTGCTCAGCCACATCTCGGTCACCGACGTCAAGGTCAGCAAGGAAGAGCTGATGGCTGACGACGAAGAGGGCGATACCGCCAAGGCCAAGCCGGCGAAGAAGGCCGCTGCCAAGAAGGCCGACAAGGCTGAAAAGGCCGACGACGCGGAAGAGCCGAAGAAGAAGGCAGCCCCGAAGAAGAAGGCCGCCAAGGACGCCGAATAAGCGCCTGACGACAAGATCAGAAAAGGCCGCCCCCGAGGCGGCCTTTTTCGTTGTGGCGGATGTGCCTTGAGCCACCGCAGCCCACCTGAACCTTTGTACGGTCGTCCTGTTCTACCTACCGGCCAGATTCTGTGGTACACAAGTGCCGCAATTCCATCTGAGGAGGAGCGGAGAATCTATTCTGCCGTGCAGGGCGCATGCTGGTGCTACCGGCATGTGCAGACCGTCTCAGGCAAATTTGACGATCAGGGAGGAATGCCATGCGCTTGGTTGCGTTTTTCGCCGTCGTTTCCGTTGCAACTTTCATCGCCAATCCATCGCGGGCACAGGACGCCGCGGCGGGCGAGAAGGTCTTCACCAAATGCAAGGTCTGCCACGTCGCAGACCAAGACACCAACAAGATAGGCCCTTCGTTGCATGGCGTTATCGGCCGGACGGCCGGCACGCATCCGGATTTCAAATATTCCGAAGCCATGATCGCGGCCGGCACATCCGGCGTCAAATGGGATGAGCCGACACTGACGACGTATCTTCACGACCCCAAGGCAATGGTCAAAGGGACGAAGATGGCGTTTCCCGGCCTCAAGAAGGACGAGGACGTCGCCAACGTCATCGCCTATCTGAAGCAATTTTCCCCGTAACCTGGCTCTTCGGCCGGCCAGAGCGTTTCACCGTTTCACGGAAACGGCGATCCGCTCGATCTCTTTGTTCTTACGCAATTCCGGATGGAAAACCGCATACACTTTTCCTGGAATTGCTCTAGGCTGCCCGGTTTCCATCGATGGTCGTCTCAAATGTCGGTCAAGGAAAGCCTCAAGGATACCGGCGTCCGCCTCTCGGACGCGACGGCCAGTGATTTCTTTGCGCTCTTGAAGCCTCGGGTCATGGCCCTTGCCGTCTTTACCGCCTTCGTCGGTCTGATGGTGGCGCCCGGCGCGATGAACCCGGTCATCGCCGTGATCGCCATAGGTGCGATTGCGGTTGGAGCGGGAGCGGCCGGCGCGCTCAACATGTGGTACGACGCCGACATCGACGCGCTGATGTCGCGCACATCAAAGCGGCCGGTTCCGTCGGGCCGCGTCACGGCCGGCGAAGCGCTCGGCTTCGGCCTGGTGCTTTCCGCACTTTCGGTCATGACGCTCGGCGTGCTGGTGGGCTGGCTTGCCGCGTCACTGCTGGCCTTCACAATCTTTTTCTACGTCGTCATCTATACGATGTGGCTGAAGCGCTCGACGCCGCAGAACATCGTCATCGGCGGCGCAGCGGGTGCCCTTCCTCCGATGATCGGCTGGGCGGCGGCCACCGGCGCCATCGGCATTGAAAGCCTGATCCTGTTCCTGATCATTTTCCTGTGGACGCCGCCGCATTTCTGGGCGCTCGCACTGTTCAAGGCCGGCGACTATGCCGCTGCCGGCATCCCGATGATGCCGAACGTGGCCGGCCAGGCCTCGACCAGAAGGCAGATCTTCGCCTATTCACTGCTTCTGGCACCGATCGGAGTGCTGCCCTGGGCGTTCGGATTTACGAGCGGGGTCTATGGGATTGTTTCGGCTGCGTTGGGCGCGGGTTTCATCTGGCATGCCTGGAACGCCCTGGTCATCCTCGACAAGGAGATGAAGCCGGCCAAGGCGCTGTTTGCCTATTCGATCTTCTATCTTTTCGCGATCTTTGCCGTGCTGCTTGCCGATACCATCGCGATGCGCGCGTTCATGTCAGCCGGAGGGTGACGGCATGACGCTGTGTTCGGAAACTTCGCCTTCCGGGAGCCTTTTGTAAGAACGGGCGACAAGCTCCAGTCAATGGAGTATATTGATTGCGGTGCAGGTCGCGGTTCGCGTGGCCAGTCATGCAGAACGGCAGCACCGTGATACCGCGACCTTGCCGGACCTGGTCTGGAGGAACGGGCATGACAAGTTTTCACGTGATTGCAGGCGCCAGCGAAACGCTGGAACACACCAAAATCCGAAAAATCAGTGTTTCCGATCTTTTCGATGCGCTCAAGCGCGGTGTTGACGATTTTATGGTCAAACCGTCGCACATCGTCTTTCTCTGCCTGATCTATCCGCTTGTCGGCGTGGTGCTCGCTGCCTGGACTTCGGGTGCCAATGCGTTGCCGATGTTGTTTCCGCTGGTGTCCGGCTTTGCGCTTATCGGTCCATTCGCGGCGATCGGCCTTTACGAGATCAGCCGCAGACGAGAAGCCGGGCTCGACACCTCCTGGACGCACGCGTTCGAGGTCAGGAATTCTCCGGCCCTGCCAGCCATCGCCGCAGTCGGGATCATGCTGGTTGCAATCTTCATCGCCTGGCTTTTGGCGGCGCAGGTGTTCTACGAATATCTCTTCGGCCCGGCTCCGCCTGCATCGATTTCGGGCTTCATCAATGAAATATTTGCCACCGGACGCGGCTGGTCTCTGATTGTCCTCGGGCACGCCATCGGCTTCGTCTTCGCCGTGGTGGTGTTGTGCACGACGGTTGTCGCCTTCCCATTGCTGCTCGACCGCGACGTCGGCGCCTACGAAGCCATCCACACGTCGGTGCGAGCGGTGCTGGCGAACCCGATCCCCATGGCTGTCTGGGGACTGATTGTCGCCGTCGCCCTGATCATAGGCTCGCTGCCGGTGTTTGCCGGGCTGGCGGTCGTGCTGCCGATCCTGGGTCACGCCACCTGGCATGTCTACCGCAAGGTTGTGGAGCCGCCATCGTCCCCGACGCGGGTAGGCCTCTGACCCTGCAGATCAGCTGATGGGAAGCTTCATCTCCGGTCTTTGACCGGAGATGAAGACTGTGCGTCAGGGCCCCGGTCCGAAGAAGGACAACCGGGTGAGAAGCGTGTAGTCCGCTTCGAAGAGCATCATCGCCACGAACACCAATATCAGAAGTGGCGGCAGGATGATCGCATAGGTCAGCGCCAGCCGCTCCCAGGCCATGTGCATGAACACGGCGACGATCAGCCCGGCCTTGAGGATCATGAAGATCAGGATCAGAGACCATCTGAGATAGCCGTGGATGCCGAGATAATCGACCATGTAGGAGCAGGCGCTGAGGATGAACAGCCATGCCCAGACCACCAGATAGAGCTTGATCGGATGTTCCTGATGAACCTCCGCGACGCCGGTCGATGGCCCTTCATGCGCATGATCAGAGTGCAGCGCGTGTTGCCCGAGGCCGTTTGCGGTTGCTTCAGCCATGTCAGCCTCTCACCAAAGATAGAAGAATGCGAAAATGAACACCCAGACCAGGTCGACGAAATGCCAGTAGAGCCCCATGATTTCGACGTTCTCGTAGCGACCCCTGCGGCTGGTGAAGAAGCCGGGACGACCGACGTCGTAGTCTCCACGCCAGACCTTTCGCGCCACGATGATGAGGAAGATCACCCCGATCGTCACATGCGTGCCGTGGAAGCCGGTGATCATGAAGAAAGTCGAGCCGAATTGTGCCGCGCCCCAGGGATTGCCCCACGGCCGTACCCCTTCGGTGATCAACTTGGTCCATTCGAAGGCTTGCATGCCGACGAAGGTGGCTCCTAGCGCTGCCGTCAGAAGCATGAGGATTGCGGTTTTGCGGCGGTCGCGGCGATAGCCGAAATTGACCGCCATGGCCATCGTTCCGCTGCTCGATATCAGCACGAAGGTCATGATGGCAATCAGGATCAGTGGAATGTCCGAACCGCCGATGCGAAGCGCAAAGACCTCGCTCGGATTGGGCCACGGCACACGTGTGGAGACGCGCGCGGTCATGTAGGAGAGCAGGAAGCAGCCGAAGATGAAGGTGTCGCTGAGCAGGAAGATCCACATCATGGCCTTGCCCCAGGACACGTTCTTGAACGCGCGCTGATCCGAGGACCAGTCGGCGGCGATGCCTTGCCAGCCTGCGGGCCGCGTCTCCGTTTGGCCGGTATGCGTCAGTGTCGTTTCTGCCATGCTCCTCGACCTCCTAGGTCAGCAACTGCCGGCAAATATCGATGAACGTCGCGGCCCAGCCGGCTAAAAGAGCGAAGATGGCGAGCCAGACGAAAAGCAGGAAATGCCAGTACATGGCGCATAATTCGACGCTGAGGCGAAGCCGTTCCGGCCGTGCCCCGTTCCAGGCGCCGGCGGTTGTCCTGCTCAGGCCCACCAGCCCTCCCACGATATGCAGGCCGTGCATCCCGGTTATCAGGTAGAAAAAACTGTTGGCCGGATTGGAGGCCAGAAAATAACCATCGGCGGTCAGGTCCCGCCATGCCATGAGCTGCCCGATGAGGAAGGCGATCGCGGTGAGCCCAGCCGCGGCAAGGCCGAGCCTAACCGTGTCCATCTGGCGCTTGCGCGCCGCAATCGAGGCGCATTGCAGCGCGATGCTGCTCAGCACCAGCATGCCGGTGTTGAGCCAGAGCAGGCGTGGGATGGGCAGCGGCTGCCAGTCCGACAGCGCCATACGCATGAAGTAGGCGCTGGTGAACAGCGCAAACAGGCAGCCGACCACGGCGAGGAAGACACCGAGGCCGATCTTGGCGGTCGGCAGGCTCGATCGGTCGAAGGCGACAAAATCTCCTGCCACACCTTGCTCGAGCCATGGTTTCGCCATCAGCCGCTGATGCGAGAGCCACCAGCCGGCAAAGCCGGCGATCACGAGAAGGAAGACCAGGATGACGCTCATGCCGGCTCCCTGGAGGGGCCGAACGTGCCCGGCATGTTTTGCGGAATGAAGTCCTCCTTGGCGCCGGGCACGCTGTAGTCATAGGCCCAGCGATAGACGATCGGCAGATCCTTGCCGAAATTGCCATGCGCCGGTGGCGTCTGCGGCGTTTGCCATTCGAGTGTCGTGGCTCGCCATGGATTGCCACCGGCCTCGCGCCCATGGCGGATGCTCCAGATAAGATTGAACAGGAAAACGATCTGGGCGAAGCCGACGATAAACGCCATGATGCTGATGAACGAGTTCAGGTGATGCGCCGACTCCGTCATGACCGTCACGTCGGTCAGTTCGGCATAGCGCCGCGGCACGCCCATCAGGCCGATGTAATGCATGGGAAAGAAGATCAGGTAGGCGCCGAGAAATGTGACCCAGAAATGGAACCGGCCGAGCGTCTCGTTCAGCATCCGGCCGGTGACCTTCGGGTACCAGTGGTAGATCGCGCCGAAGATGACGACGATCGGAGCAACACCCATGACCATATGGAAGTGAGCGACGACGAACATCGTGTCCGACAGCGGGACGTCGACGACGACGTTGCCGAGAAACAGCCCGGTCAACCCGCCATTGACGAAGGTGACGATGAAAGCCATGGCAAACAGCATCGGTATGGTGAGGTGGATGTCGCCCCGCCACAGCGTCAGCACCCAATTGTAGACCTTGATCGCTGTCGGGATGGCAATGATCAATGTCGTGGTGGCGAAGAAGAAGCCGAAATAGGGGTGCATGCCGCTGACATACATGTGGTGCGCCCAGACCACGAAGCTCAGCGCGCCGATGCCAACGATGGCCCAGACCATCATCCGGTAGCCAAAAATGTTCTTGCGCGCATGCGTGCTGATCAGATCGGAGACGATGCCGAAGGCCGGCAGCGCCACGATGTAGACTTCCGGGTGGCCGAAGAACCAGAACAGATGCTGGAACAGGATCGGGCTGCCGCCATTGTGCTGTAGCTGTTCCCCCATCTCGACGACCGCGGGCATGAAAAAGGAGGTTCCAAGCGCGCGGTCAAGCAGCATCATCACGCAGGCGACGAACAGCGCCGGAAAGGCGAGCAGCGCCATGACGGTGGCGGTGAAGATGCCCCAGACGGTCAGCGGCAGGCGCATCATCGTCATGCCGCGCGTGCGGGCCTGCAGCACCGTCACGACATAGTTCAGACCGCCCATGGTGAAGCCGATGATGAACAGGATCAGCGAGACGAGCATCAGGATGATGCCCCATTCCTGGCCGCCAGGTGTGCCGGTCATGATGGCTTGCGGCGGATAGAGCGTCCAGCCGGCGCCGGTCGGTCCGCCGGGATCAAAGAAGCTCGACACCAGCACCAGCACGGCAAGGAGGTAGATCCAGTAGCTCAGCATGTTGACATAGGGAAAGACCATGTCGCGGGCGCCGACCATCAGCGGGATCAGGTAGTTGCCGAAGCCGCCGAGGAAGAGTGCCGTGAGCAGGTAGATCACCATGATCATGCCGTGCATGGTGATGAACTGGTAGTAGGCCTCGGGGGTGATGAAATCGAACGTGCCGGGGAAGCCGAGCTGCAGCCGCATCAGCCAGGACAGCACCAGCGCGACCAGGCCGATGGCCGTTGCGGTCGCCGAATACTGGATGGCGATGACCTTGGCGTCCTGCGAGAAGACATACTTCGTCCACCAGCTGTGCGGATGGTAAAGCTCCATTTCCGCGACTTCGGCGGGCGGGACGGCATCTGCAGGCGTGATATCGACCATAGGCGGAGCACCTCCGTGCCCTTCAGCGGGACCCGACAGTTTCGAGTTTTGCCGCAACTTCTAGAGCTGACGCCGTCGCGTTGCCCGGCGCCTGTTCCACCGAGCCCGTCTGCTGCGGCGCCGACAACTGCGCGAACGTCTGCTGCTGGTCGAGCCAGGCCACATAGTCCTGCTCGGTATCGACCATGACGATGCCATGCATCATCGGGTGCCCCTGGCCGCACAGTTCGGCGCACAGAACCTGGAAGGTCCCGGTCTTGGTGGGGGTGAACCAGAAATAGGTGACCGAGCCCGGTATCATGTCCATCTTGGCGCGGAATTCCGGAACGTAGAAATCGTGCAACACATCGATCGAGCGCAGCAGCATCTTGACCGGCTTGCCGACCGGCAGATGCAGGTCGGCCGCTTCGACCACGACGTCGTCCTGGCCGCTGGGATCCTTGGCGATCACGCCCAGCGGATTTTCAGCGGTGACGTCGCGGGTGTCGGATGTGCCGAGTTTGCCGTCCTTGCCGGGCAAGCGGAAGCTCCACTGCCATTGCTGGCCGACGACTTCGACCACGGTTGCGTCGCTTGGAACGTTGACGAACCGGCTCCAGACAAACAGGCCGGGAACCAGCATGGCGGTAACACCCACTCCGGTGACGATCGTCAGCCACCATTCGAGCCGCTTGTTCTCCGGTTCGTAGGCCGCCTGGTTGCCTTCGCGGTGACGGAAGCGGAAAACGCAATAGGCCATGAATAGGACGACTGCGGCGAAGACGACGCCGGTAATCCAAAAGGTGATGATGATGGTGTTGTCGATATAGTCCCAATTCGAGGCAATCGGAGTCCACCACCATGGGCTCAGGAAGTGGAACAACACCGAGCCCACGACGATCAAAACGAGTACAACCACTATGGGCATGTCCCGTTCCTCCCGGTATTTCAGGGGGCGCGAAGCCGTCCCGGGAAAATACCAAGTGCATCATGCGTGATTTGCGATCGAAATTCTAGAGCCGGTTGTGGAAGGAGCGAAAAATTGCTTCTGCGGCGCCCGGACCTTGCTTCGTTGGTGACGCCGGAGCGACACCTGACCCCCAAATCAGGGAGGGCAGGGACTGGTTTGATTCGGCTTGCCTTGTTCCAGCGGGATCAAAGCGCCTTGATGATGATGCAGCCGGCCAAAAGCAGCACGACGCCGGCGAGCCGCATGCCGGAGACAAGCCGCTGCGGCAGGCGGAACCAGCCGAAGGTGTCGACGAAGATGCCGGCGACCTGCTGGCCGGCCACCGTCAGGCTGACGGCAGCTGCCGCTCCGATGACGGGGATGGCGGTGAACACGGTCGTGACATAGGTGGCGCCGGCAAAACCTCCGAGCCAGCCCCACCAGGGCATCGACGACAGGCCGGCGAGGCGAGGGCGGGGCGTCTTCGTCAGGGCAAGCGCGATCAGAAGCACCGCGGCCATGGCCAGCATCGCCACCAGGAACGAGATGGTGCCGACCGCAAACGGCGCGCCGCCAAGGTCGTGCCGAAGCAAGGCGTTTACAGCGCCTTGCACCGGAAGCACGGCGCCTGCCAGCAGCGCCAGTCCGATCCACCCTGGTCTTGAGGATGCGGTATTGTCGGCCGCGCCCTTCTGTCCCAGAACGATGAGGGCAGCCCCGGCAAGCAAGACGAGCATGCCGAAGGCAGGCCCGGCTCGCAGTCCGGCGTCGGGGATCCCGAGCCAGCCGAACGTGTCGAGGGCGAAGGATGCAAGCATCTGCCCAGCGATGAAGAGCCCGACGGACACGACGGCGCCAAGGCGAGGGAACAGAAGAATGGTCGAAACAACGTAGAAGGCCGAAGCAATGCCGCCGATCGCATGCCACCATTCGGCTTGCCGAACGGCAAGCAGAGCCGGTGTCGTTCCGGTGAGGGCCGTGATCGACAACAGCACGATGGCGCCGACCGCGAGCTGAAGCGTGGTCGCGGCAAAGGGAGAGCCGACCGCCTTTGAAAGTTGGGCGTTGGCGCCAGCCTGCACTGCGAGCAGGCCACCGGCGACAAGCGCCAGAGGGATGAAGAGGATTTCCACGATCGTTTTCCTTGAATGCGGGGTGCGGCGGCTAGGGCATGATCCCAAAAAGTGGGTGCCGGGTTTTGGAAAAGATCATGCTCCAACAAAGGGTTAGGTCATGATGAGATTTCAACCAAATCTCATCATGATCTAAGCGGCAGCCGATGCTTCGGGCAGGGCGGGAACGGCAATGCCTCTGACAACTGCGGAGCGTCGGCCTATGGCGGCATACCAACGCGCCAGGTCTGGCGCGTCATCGAGGCTGAGGCCGAGCCTGGTGACGGCCGCGTTGATCCATGGCCATGTCATCACATCGGCGATGCCGTAGCTTTTGCCGACAATGTGCTCATGGTGCTTTAGCCGGCTATCGAGAACGCGGAAGACACGTCCGGTTTCGCGCTCAAAACGCTCGATCACGTAAGGGATTTTTTCCGGCGCGAAGACTTTGTAATTCCACAATTGGCCAAGCGTCGGGCCGACATGGGCCGCCTGGAACAAGGTCCAGGTCAGCGTATCGTCCGCTTCCTGCGCGCCCACCGGCTGAAGCTTGCCCGACCGTCGCGCCAGGTAGTGCAGGATGGCGCCGGATTCGAAGACCGTGCGGCGGGCGTCCCGGTCGACGATCACCGGGATCTTGTTGTTGGGATTGAGCGCCAGGAAATCAGGCTTGGTCTGGTCGCCCTTTTCGATGTCGACCAAGCGGACCGAGTAGGGCAGGCCGACCTCTTCCAGCATGATCGAGGCCTTGTGCCCGTTGGGTGTCTGGCAGGTGTAGAGTTCTATCGGCGTCATGGCTCTTCTCCGCGACCGTTCTTTCGTCGTCGGACTCCATATGGCGTGCGCGCATGCGCAGATCGACATGCCGATTCGCCCGCTTGCTCTGCGTTTTTGCACAGTGAAGCGTCATTTGACTCGCAGAGCGCAACGTTTTCTCTTATCTTTCTGCAAGAATGCACAGCTCACGCGATATCGACTGGGAAGATCTGCGCATGGTGCTGGCCGTCGCCGATGGCGCTTCGCTGGCGGCGGCGGCTCGGATCCTGGGCGTGAACCACACGACTGTGCTGCGGCGCGTCAACGCCTTCGAGGCGCGGCTGGGTATCCGCCTTTTCGATCGGTTGCCGACTGGTTATGCCCTCACCCCGGGCGGCGAGGAACTGCTGGGCGCGGCACGCACAATGGCCGAGACGGTCAATGAACTGGCGCGCAAACTGTCGAGGCAGGATCTCAGGTTCGAAGGCAGGTTGCGGGTCACCACCACCGACACGCTGATGGCGTCGGTGCTGCCGCCGATCCTGGCGGCGTTTCATAAGCTCCATCCCGGCATACGGGTCGAGGCGATGACGCAGAATTCCATCGCCAACCTGACGCAAAGGGATGCAGACGTGGCGATCAGGCCGGTGTCGCAACCGCAGGAAATCCTGGTGGGCCGGCGCATTTCGGGCGTCGCCTTCGCCGCCTACGCGACACGTTCCTACGCCGAAAAGCTACCCCCGGAGCCGAGACTGGGTGCGCTGCGCTGGATCGCGCCCGACGACAGCCTGGCCAACACCGGCGTCGCCCGCTGGATGCGGTCGTCGCTGCCCGATGTCGAGATCGCCATGCGCGCCGATTCCCTGGTGACGATGTCGCATGCGGCGGGCGCCGGAATCGGGGTTGCGGCGCTGCCCTGTTATCTCGGCGACAGCCTGCCCGGGCTTGTAAGGGTCGGAGGGCTGATCGAGGAGATCGGCTCGGCGCTATGGGTGCTGGTGCACGACGATTTGCGCCGCACGGCGCGCGTCCACGCCTTCACCAAATTCGTCTCCGGCGAATTGCAGCAGCGGCGCGACCTTCTTGAGGGCAGACTCGGCGCCGGAGCTTGAGACGCACGCCAGCTGACGCGCGGGCTCAGCTCCGCAAGAGGTTCCCAAGCTCGGCAACCGTCATCACGCGCCCGAACACCTTGCCTATGATGTCGAGGGTTGCATTGTGCGATGCCTCGTCCAGTCCGCCATTGGCGTCGCTGATGAAAGCCACCTTGTAGTCGCGCATGAAGGCGCTCCGCGCGGTGGATTCGCAGCAGACGCTGGTCACGGTGCCGATGATGATCACCGTGTCGACCCGGCCTGCGCCACGGATGTTGCGCAACACGGTCTCGAGCTGCGTGTTGTGGAAGGCATCGTAGCGGTGCTTTTTGATGACGACATCCCCAGGCAAGGGCGCAAGCGCGGCGACGATTTCGGCGCCGGCGCTGCCTTCCCGCATGCCTTTGGTTTTCAGCTTCGGCTGATAGCTGGTTCCAGCGGCGAGATATCGAAATGGTCGCTGAGCACATGCTGGGTGTAGATCACCGGGACGCCTTGCGCGCGGCAAAGCTCGACCACCTGCCGCATCGCCGGAATGCGATGGCGGGCCATGGCCACTTCCATGACGGCGCCCTCATCGACGAAGTCGCTTTGCATGTCGATGACCAGGAGGGCTGCGCGTGGCTTGTCGAACGGCCATGGTTCGTCGCCGGGCTGGGGCATTGCGTGTTTCCTGTTTCCGACGTTGATCAGGTGAGCAGCAGGCTCTTCATCGAGACATCGCAATTCCTGCCGATGACGATGTGATCGTGGATGGATGGAGAGATCAAGGTCGTGGCAATCTCGCAGCGAGTTCCGGGATTTGGTTTGGGCGACTTGACGCGTCCTCGCTTGGCCTACGGGTCGATGACCGCGATCGCATCGATCTCTATCAGGTAGCCGGGAGACATCACCGCTATCCCGACCACTACGTTTGCCGGCTTGTGATCGCCGAACAGCTCGATCTGGGCCGCTTCGATGATCGGCACGTGTTCGTCGCGTTTGTAATCGACGATGTAGATCGTGATCTTGCAGACTTGCTCGGGCCGAGCGCCGGCGGCAGCAAGCGCACGGCCAAGATTCCCGAACGCCAGGCGCGCCTGGACTGCGAAATCACCATGGCCAACGAGCTTGCCGTGTATGTCTTCTGGCTGCTGGCCCGAGACGAACACCAGCTTGCTTCCTGTCGCAACGACGACCTGGGAGTACATTTCCGGAATCGGCAGATCATTTGGATTTATGCATTCGAGCGTCATTGAATAGATCTCCTGCAATGGCTGACGGGAACTGGCTGCTTCGTATTCGCGAGTCTACGACATTGTCGCCGAAGCGGGCGCTTCCGTCACAATATCACTTCTACACCGCAAGCGTGGGCGTTTGAGCCAAGCCGGAATGTTGCTGATTGGCTCGCGAGCGGTGGCGTTTGGGTTGACGGCGCCGGCGAGCGTCGGGCTCAGATCAGCAGCAGGCCCTTCATCGAGGCATTGCCTTTCTTGCCGATGATGATGTGGTCGTGGACGGCGATGCCGAGCGGCTTGGCGCTGTCGATGATCTGCTTGGTCATTTCGATGTCCGCACGCGATGGTGTCGGATCGCCGGAAGGGTGGTTATGCACCAGGATGACGGCGCTGGCCGACAGTTCCAGCGCGCGCTTGATCACTTCGCGCGGATAGACCGGCGTGTGGTCCACGGTGCCGACCTGCTGTACCTCGTCGGCGATCAGCACGTTCTTCTTGTCGAGGAACAGGATGCGGAAATGTTCGCGGTTCTCGAACGCCATCGCCGAGCGGCAGTACGCAAGAAGCTGCGTCCAGTTGGACAGCACCTCGCGGTCGCGAACCTCGGTCCGCGCCATGCGCTGCGCGGCAGCGGCAATCACCTTCAGGTCGACCGCCACGGCGGGGCCGATGCCCTTCACCTCCTGCAGCAGCGCCACCGGTGCGCCAAGCACTTCGCCAAAAGTGCCGAAGCGCGCCAAAAGCGCCTTGGCGATCGGCTTGGTGTCGACGCGCGGGATCAGGCGAAACAGCAGCAGTTCGAGAAGTTCGTAGTCGGGCAGGGCGTCCGCGCCGCCGGCAACGAAGCGCTCGCGCAAGCGGTCGCGATGGCCGTGATAGTGTGGCTTGTCCGTCGATTTGTCTCTTGGTGCCTTGTCCTTCGCCGGTGGTTCAAGCCACCGCTCGGAGAAGAACCCCCGTTCGTCGTCACCGCTGTTCCCCATCGACCCCCCACACTCCCCGAAGGCTTCGACGGCAGATTAGAGCGGTAAGCAGCGCGCGGTCGAGTTTTTTCGGCGACGGCGCCTCAAAGCCGCGGCTTGAGGCGATCTTGTTTTCAGCTGACCGGCGGCAGGCCGGGGCGGTCGAGCTTGTTTGGCGACAGGGTGAAAATCTCGCAGCCAGTTTCGGTGACGCCGATCGTGTGTTCGTACTGCGCCGACAGCGAGCGGTCGCGCGTCACCGCCGTCCAGCCGTCCGACAGCACTTTCACATGCGGCCGGCCAAGATTGATCATGGGCTCGATGGTGAAGATCATGCCCGGCCGCATCTCGACGCCTTCCGAGGCGGTGCCATAGTGCAGGATGTTGGGTGCGTCGTGGAACAGCTGGCCAACGCCGTGGCCGCAGAAATCGCGCACCACCGAGCAGCGCTCTGCCTCGGCATAGGTCTGGATGGCGGCGCCGATGGCGCCGGTGCGGGCGCCGGGCCGGACCGCCGCGATGCCGCGCATCAGGCACTCGTGGGTGACTTCGAGCAGGCGTTCGGCGGCGCGCTTGATGGTGCCGACGGGATACATGCGCGAGGAATCCCCGTGCCAGCCGTCGAGGATGTAGGTGACATCGATGTTGACGATGTCGCCATCCTTCAACGGCTTGTTGTCTGGAATGCCGTGGCAAACGACGTGGTTGATCGAGGTGCAGGACGATTTGGTGTAGCCGCGGTAGTTGAGCGTCGCCGGTAGCGCGCCTTGGTCCATGCCGAATTCGAAGACGAAACGGTCGATGGTCTCGGTGGTGACACCCGGCTGGACCATCGGCACCAGTTCATCGAGGCAGCGCGCGGTGAGATCGCAGGCCTTGCGCATGCCGGCAAATCCTTCTTCGGCATAGAGGCGGATCTGGCCGGTATTCCTGAGGGGTGCCGTGGCGGCGTCGAGATAGGTGACCATAGTGTCCGTTTGCCTGTAAGCGGGCGGCGCATACCAGCCCGTTAGAAAATTTCCTCAGATTTGGCACTGCAAGCCGCAAGGTTCAAGGAAGAACTGCCGGCAATGGACTGATACTGGCGATATTCCTAGCTTGCGCGGCCGCTCAGATGACATCCAGGTGCGCGATCTCCTCCGAATGCCGAGATCGCACTGACGACACATTTTCGCGCAAAAGCAGCCAAAGCAACTTTTGACGACGAACGGCGTTGCTGTGGTCGACGCCAGTTCGGGAGATATAGAATGGACAGATTGCAATTCGAGGTGCCGGTGCGCATCGCGCCCGCGCCCGGGCTGCCGGTAGAGGAAATATACAGCGTCGAACAGGCGCTGGATATCCTGCATGACTGGCCAAAGAAGCGACAGGGCAAGGTCTATGAGGCGGCGTTCAATGCCTGCTTCGGGGCCACGGTGGATGTGGTCAAGACTGAGGATGCCTGGCGCGCCTTCATGGCGTTTTGCCGGGTCAGTGGCCTGCTGGCCAGGGATATGATGGTTACGGCCAAGCGCGCCGGCGAGGCGAGGGGCCTGAGGGTCTAGAGTTCTGCTTGGCCTGGAGGCCGGCCAACCGACTCGTTCCAATCGGCGCGGACTCCGCGGCGTTAAGGTTCCGTTTCCGACTTCACAGCTAGGCATGAGCCATAGAGCAGCGTCTGATTCGTTGCGTCGGTTTCATGGTGCAGAACATGTCTTCAGCCAATGTGCGTACCTTCCCGCTAGATCGGCAGACCGTGCTGGTGCGCGAGGTCGCCGCAAGGCTGGGCAGACTGCACGGCGACACGGCCACGTCGTTCTGGAAGGCCACGGCGCGCGAACTCCTCGACAAGGCGGTCGCGGCCGGCTGCGATGCGGCTTCGGCGGCCAACGATGTCCGCCGGTTTTTTGCCGCGGTCCAGGACGAGATGCATTTCAAGGCGGACGATGCCGCACCAGGGCAGCGCCGGACGCGCACCCGCCCCTAGCCTCAAAACACACGCGCTCATCATTGTGTGGCCAACCGTGGACCGGTCTTGGCGTCGACGGATCTCGGGTCCTACGCTGTCGATTGTGCCGTCCCAGCCACGGCGAGCGCCTTGTTGAACGCGAGACAGGCGATGAAATACTGGTCGCGCTCGGCCCTGGCGACGTCGGTCATCGCCAAGGAAATCGTCGAGCGCTATGGCGGGACTATCATGCCGGAGACCTGCCTGACGAATGGCTTTTGCAGATGGTGGGATCGACGCGGTTTAGCGCAAGGCGTCGGCCTCTCGGCCATCCCTGTGCCGACCCGATCCGAATCGGCTATGCCTGCGCGATGCAGGAAACGTCTCTCTACATCCCGGTGAAGCGGTTTCTCGAGAGCCTGGAGTTCACGGTCAAGGGCGAAGTCGGCCACTGCGATATCGTGGCGGTGCGCGACGGCGAGCCGCCTGTGCTGGTCATCTGCGAACTGAAATTGCAGTTCAACCTCGAACTGGTGCTGCAAGGTGTCGATCGCGCCGCGGCATGCGACGAAGTGTGGCTGGCGGCGCGCATGTCGGCGCGTGGCAAGGGCCGCGAGCACGACCGCCGTTTTCGCGCGCTGTGCCGGCGGCTCGGCTTCGGGCTTCTGGCTGTCAGCGGCAAGGGGGAGGTCGAATTGCTGCTCAGCCCGGCGGCTCTGCCGCCGCGCCGCGATCCGAAGCGCCGCTCCCGGCTGATGGAGGAACACCGGCGCCGGCGCGGCGATCCGGTGGTCGGCGGCGGTTCGCGCGCGCCGATCATGACCGCCTACCGGCAGGATGCGCTGGCCTGCGCCGCAGCCATGACCGACGGGCCGAAACGCCCGCGCGATCTGAAAGCGATTTCGCCACGCGCGCCCAGCATCCTCTTGGACAATGTCTATGGCTGGTTCGCCAGGGCCGAGCGCGGCGTCTACGCGCTGACCGAGGGTGGCCACGCGGCGTTACAGCGCTGGCCGCAGGTAGCGCACGACCAAGGGTGAGTGCCGGAGATTGCCGCGAGCAGGCGCCGAGGGAAACCTCGGCACGGCAGCCGCTGTTCGCCGTTTCAACCGATTCGCCGCGCCACCGTTCCAGCCGCTGCTAGTTCGGCGGCTGCCGCGAGGCTTCTTGTTTTCCTGAAAGATCTGGTACGCCCAAGGGGAATCGAACCCCTGTTACCGCCGTGAAAGGGCTCCACGGACCATTCTCCGATACAACGCTACACTGAATTGATTGATAAATTCGGATTTGTAGCGCTACAAAGCGCGACACTAAAAGCGCGCCAATGGCCGGTTAACACGCCACTGGCGCGTCAGAGATTGTGCGCGACCAGGTAGATCAATCCGGCCGCGCAGCCGAGCGCGCCGACCAGCCGCCAGTTGTAGAGCGCGAAGGCGCCAACCACGATGGCGGCTAGGGCCAGGATGATGCCGCCTGCGGTCTCGACCATGTCAATCCTCCAACCGTGACGCCAGGTGCTCGTGCGAGTGGTGGCCGTAGACCCGCTCGACAGTCGCCACCGTGTCACCGAGCAGCCTGGCGACATCATACAGTGATTTGCCCTCCTGCAGGAGGTGGGTCGCGCGAGTGTGCCGCATGATGTGCGGGTGCCGACGGTTCTCATCAATCTCAAGCCGCTCGCACAACGCCACATACTGGCGATAGAAGTTCGACGACACAAAGACGCGCTGCTTGCCGCCGGTCTCTAGCAGCCCCTCGACGAGCGGTTCCATGGTCTTCAGGATTGGCACGATCGGCTGCCGCTTCTTGGTCGTCTTCTTGCCGGCCTGCTGAAGGATGATGCGCTTTTGCGGCAGCTTGATCTGGTCGCGGGTCAGATCCTCGATCGATTTGCGCCGCGCGCCGGTGTAATAAAGTAACTGGACAAATTGGGCCATCTCGCCGTCGGCGGCCGCGAAGATCGCGTCTCGCTCCTCCGTCGAATAGTAGGGCGCCTCGTCGTCCGGGCCAAGGCGGCGCTCCGGCGGCAGGTCGACTTGGATCGGCTTCGTGTGCCGGCCCATCCAGATGGCGTGGTTGGCGGCGGCCACAAGCACGTTCAGCTCGCGCCGGATCGTGGCGGTGGCGCCAGCTTTGACCGTGCGCCGCTTGCCGCCACCGATCTCGCCAGCCTGCCTTGCGGCCGTGTAGCCTTGGCTGGTGGGCACGTCGACATCGGACAGCAGCCTGTCGCCGAAGAACGCCTTCAGGTGCGCGACAGCGTGCTCCTGGCGCTCCGCGTCAGCGCACTTCTTCCTGGCATGCTCTTTGAGGTAGTCGTCGAGGGCTCGCGCAACGGTGATCGCGCCCTTCGGACGCGCGTTGCGGATCTCCTTGCCGTTTAGGAGGAATTCCGCGAAGCGAGACTGCGCTTCGTCAGCGTCGCTCGTACGAAGGCTGAGGCGCTGGGTCTTCCGGGTGACATCGTCATACCAGTGTGCGTAGAAAACGCCTCCGTTATCACGGCGCTCGCACCACGGGGTCGTCCGCGCGGGTCTCGGCATAGCGAATTGAACTCCTTTCCTTTCTCGGGTCCGAATCGCATGTGGCCACCGGCTGTGCGCTCCGTCGGGGTGAATTTTCCTTCGTTCACGTAGCGGGTGACGGTCCTGACACTCGCTCCGACCAGCACTGCAAACTCGCCGATAGACATCATTCGTTCGCGTCTCCCTTCAGTATCTCGAGGATCTTCAACGCGGTGGTCCATTCCACCGGCTGGTTGATGCGCAGCCACGCTTTGCCTTCGCCGAGGTCGCGCACGCCCATCGCGGCATGCTTCTCGCCCGTTCCGGTGACGCCAAGCGCCGGCCGCAATTCGTCCGCTTCGACACCGAGCGCCCGCGCAATCGCGTGCAGCTTGGTGTTGCCTGGCAGGAAGCGCGCGTTAATGTACTTCGAAACTGAATCGCGCGTGACCTCGCCTTTGGCCATCTGCTTGGTCGCTTCCCTGGCCAGGTCGGACTGAGACCAGCCCTTCTTGTCGAGGTGCACCTGCAGCCGTCTAGCAAATTCGAGCGCCACCGCGTCGACCGGGGCGTTGTCTACCAGACCAGCCGGGGCGGCGTGTTGAGTGCGGTGCTGTTTTGCCATCTGTATGCTCATGTGTCGTTGAATCTCCTCTTGCTGTTATCACACAACGATACGTATGTGCAATTTGCAAGAGTACAAGACACGGTCTGATTTTGGACAAAACGGTTAGGAATGTGTGCCTACGCTGCAACAGTGAAGCGATCGACCTCGCCGCGGTCCTTGTGCAGGGTGATCGAAACCATGTTGCGCGGCGACTGGTAGCCTTCGCCAGCGTGCCATGCGTCCTTGGCGGCCAGGGTGTTGAAGCTCTCGGCGCGCAGCCCGCGCAGCGTGTTTACAGCCAAGGACTTTTCGTTGTGGATGTGGCCGGTGTAGCCGTAGCGGAATTTGGTCTTGCCCCACTGCTCCGGCCAGTTGGCGGCGACGAAGCCGGCCATGTCGCCCATCTTGAGCATGTCGCCGTGTGTCGCCGCTATCATGCAGGCGCCGTGCTGGCGCATGTAGAAGCGCGACGGGCTGGTGTCGACGGTGACGCGCTCGTTGTTGCGGAAATGCGCGGCGACGGCGATCGACAGCATCCGGCTCGATTCGTCGTCGTGGTTGCCTGGCAGCTTCCGGTATTCGACGAAATCGTGCTTCTGCAGCGCCAGCTCGACGCATTCGAGGATGAGTTCGAAGCCCATCTGCACGACCTTGGAATATCGCGTGTCGACATCGAGCGGATTGCCGCTGCGCATCGTCCGGTTCATGCTGTTATCGGAGTGGAAGTAATCGCCGAGGTCGAGCACGACGGCGTGCGTCGCGGCGGCCGAGCGCGCGACGAGGTTGTTCATGCTGCCGCGCAGCAGGTCCGACGCGATCGCTATGTCGTAGTCGGCGCCGGTCTCCTTGGCCCACGAGAACATGCCGAGGTGCAGATCCGCGATCGGGTAGACGGTCAGGAGATCGTCGTTGGTGTGGCCTGGCGGCGCCACCAGCGGGGCCGGGTTGTGGTCCTTGAGCGCGGCCAGGAGGGCGTCGGCGAGGATCGGAGTGCCGTCTTCGCGGGTCTTGATCCATTTGGCCAGCACGCGGTCTTCGGCGTCGACCAGAGCGGAAATACCCTTGGCCACATGGCCGGCCGGCATCTCGAAGACCTCTCCGGGCTCCTTGGTCTGCTTGACCCATGCGTCGCCGACCTTGCTGGCGACCGATTTGACGGCGAAGCCAGGCAGGACCGGATCGTAGCCGAGCATGCCGCGTTCCGCGGCGCGGTTGAAGCGTTTATCGAACGTGCCGGGTGCCATGCCGAGCATTCGCGCGGCCGCCGCTTTGTTGTTGCCGGCAGCGCGGTAAGCGTCGACCGTCTGCTGCGCCAGTTCGTCTGAAAGGGGCTGTCCAGCCATTAGCTCGCGTACCTTCTAGCCGTTTCGATGAATGCAAAAATGGCTGCCGCGTCGAACGCCAGCAGCCATTGAAAAGGGGTCATGTTTGAGTCAGACGACCCGGCCAAGCATGCGGCATATGTCGGCGCCGGGGACCATCAGGGTGTACCCTGTGTTCGGCAAGCCAGAAACCAGGATGCCGACCACTTCGCTGGTCGCTTCGTCGTAGACAGGCCCGCCGGAGACACCGAAGGTGCCGGTGAGATCAAGCGGGATGAGGCCATTCCACGGTCCCGCGGTGAAGCCGAAATTCGAAGACACGCGGCCCCAAGTGTTGGCGAATTCGAGGTCCATCGGGTTGCCGACGAGGCGGACGGCCTGGCCAACATATGACGGCGAGCAAGAGAGAGAGGATGCATCCAGGCCGGCTGCTTTCGGCGAATAGACCAGCGCCACATCGTGGCCCTGTCCGAGCACCGCCCACAGCACTTCGCCGGTGTATTTGCTGCCGTCCTGCGCGGTGAGAATGACGCTGGTGACATCTTTGCCGACATGGCCGGCGGTGATGAAGAAGCCGTTGCCGATGTGGACGCCGGAACCGTGACCGCCGGCCACTTCGACACGAACGGCTGACTTGGCCAGATCGGTCGGCGCAAGAGCGGCGCCGGTGACGAAGCTTGCGCCGAGGAAAAGAGAACAAAGAACTACGAGGGCTTTAAGCCAGTTGGCCGGCTCGATCACGAATTTGCGCATGAGAAAATCTCCTTACGATCGAGCTACGGTTCGGTTGTCGAGAAATTTGTCGAGGCGGTCGCCAAGGCGCTCGATGGCCTGCACGACACGTTCTTCGACTTCCCGGATGGATGAGTTGGTTGCGTAGTTGCGCGCGACCTCGAGCTTGAAGTCGCTGATCACCTGCGCGACGGCGGCGAACCGCAGCGCGTTGTCTTCGCGGAGCTTTTCAACGTCCCTGCGGACGGCCATGATCTGCGAATAGAGCCAGCCGCCAGCGCCAGCCAGGGCGCCGGCTACGGTGATGAACGCGAGCACGCTGCTCCATGTAATGGCGTCGTTCATTTGCGGCCTCCGATCGCGTTGGCTATTGCGCCAAGCCCGGCCACGCCGCCGCCGACGTAGAAGATGTTCTGGAACACGACATCGGCGTATTCCTTGAGCTGCGGCGGCAAGGCGGCCGCATCCGGCAGCGCGCCGTTGCAGAGCGAATCCAGCATGCCCCAGCCGAACCACGCCGCTGTCGGCACCGCAGCGATCAGCCATGGAATCCAGAACGACTTGTGCTGCATCCCGGTGGTGACGATGCTGGCTTGCAGCCTCTGCTGCTCGAGCAGTCCCTCGTAACGCTTGATCGTGACATCGGCGGCGATGCGGTCGGCGTCGTTCTGCGCGGACAGCTTCGCCTTGTATGCCCCGTTCAGCCCGGCGATGATCTTCCCGATCGGGTCGACGCCGAGGAGCTTGAGCAGGAAAGCGATCACAACAGCCACGCTCCGGCGATGAAGCCGAGAACCGCGCCGACAGCGAACGGCCACCGCGCCTGAAGCACGTACGCGTAGAAAAGCTCGATCCGGCCTTCCATGTCAGTTGTCCCATCCGAATTTGCGGGCGAGCAGGTGCCAGCCCTCCGTGACGGCGCCCATGGCCAGGCCGAAGCCGGTCTCGAGCAGCATCTGGATGTCGGGGTCGGCGGTGAATGTCGCGGCGTCGTCGGAGCCGAACAGGCCGCGCGCGACGAGCGCGGCGGCGGCATAGCGGAGGACGATGCGGATGAACACGGAGGTCATTGTGCGGCTGCCTCTGCGATGTACGCGGCTGCCCGCGTCTTGTTGATGTGTGCGCGCCAGACCAGGACGCCGGCGATGGCTGCGACAGCGATCACGAGCAGGACGATCGTGGTCACGCTGCCTGTGTCGACGACGGCGTTCGCCGCCGGAGCGCTGACAACCGCGCCACCGGCGCCGGCCGCCTGCTTGCCGGCCTTCTTGCCGGCGGCGTCAGCTTCGCGTTCGAGCACGGCCTTGACGACGGCCGCGTTGCCGGGAAGCGCGATCGCCCACGCGACGCCCTTGGCCTCGATCTCGGCGACACGGCGCGCCCAGCCCTTGCCGAACGTCTTCCAGATTTTCAGGCTCTGCATGAAGCCGAGCCGTTTGGCGCAGAGCTTCTTGACGGTGTCCGCCGGTGAGCCGCCGACAGACGCGGCCAGCCACGCCTTGCCGCGGCCGACGCCGGAATTAACCGATGCGTCGAAGGTCGCCAGATCGACGCCGGCCGCCAGGCTTTCGCCGTTGATCGGCCCCCAATAATCGGTGCGGTAGATCGTGGCGACGTTGTCGTTCGATATGGCTTTCAGGTCGGCCTTCGTCGCCTTCGGATGAAAGCGCCGGAAAGTCCCGATCGTGATGCCTTTCATGGTCGCGCCGCCGGGGTCAGCCGGGTTGTCGGACCAGCCGCCTTCCAGCGGGAGCGTCACATTCAAGCATCTCTGGAAGTTGCCTGCGGCCATTTGCCTTTCCTTTGTAGCGCTACAACATATCCCATAACGCTACAAATAGCGCAAGAGGATATTATTTGTCGTCTTGTTGATCGCGGCCGCCGCTCGATGCGGACAACAGCCTGTTCAGTTTGCCGTTCCACAACGGCACGTCGCGATCGCGCAGCGGCATCTTGAGCAGATGCCCTGCCACTTCCGGGTCGAACCAAATGCTGTCGAGGATCCGGCTAACCTCGTTTTTGTTGTTCGGCAAGGTTTCCAGCGCCAGGTTGATGCCGCGGTTGATGCCGCCGCCGCGCAGCATGCCGAACCAGAGCTTCAGCGCTGCTTCACGCATCTTGCCGGTCTTCCCGCTCTCCTTGGCTGCGTCGTTCATGATCCGGCTGAAAGTGTCGGAGCCCGGCAGCGACTTCACGTCGAGCTTCTTCGGCGCCGTGGCCAGCGCGTGCACTTGGCGGAGCGTGTTCATCTCCTCCGGCGTGTAGAGCTTGGCCAGCGTCTTTTCGTGCTGGTTGAACAGATCCTGCATGCCTTTGGCGTTGACGTGGCGCAGGTCGCCATGCCCGACGATCGCCTTGCCGTCGCCCTTGCGCTGCACGATCCAGTCGCGTGTCGCGGTCTTGAGCCCGTCTAGCGCAGACTTGTCGCCCTGCAGCCTACGGACCATCTCGGCCATCTGCTTCTCGGAATCGCCGGAGCCCATGAGCTTGCCGACGGCGTGCTCTGGATCGTTGTTGATCGCGGCGGAGAGCGCACTGCGGCTCATCTCGCGCTTGGTCTGGTTGAGGTTGCCTTTCGCCGACAGCACGTCGTCGGCGAGCTGCTTCGAAATGAAGCCGCCCTTCTGCGCGCCGGCCAGTTCCTTGTCGATGCGGTCGGCCAGGGTCGGGAACTGGTCGATCGTCGCGCGGTTCTTGTCGGTCCAGCGTTTGAACCGATCGTAGCGGATTTCGGCGTTGTCGGTCAGCACGCCGGACTTGGCGAGGTCGCCAAGCATCCAGTCGTGCGCGTTCTGCTCGGACTGCGGGAACATGCCGCTGCTGCGGCCGCCTTCGCCGGGCAGGGCAGCCTGGCCAGTCGGTTTCGGCGTCAGCGCACGCTTGAGGCTGGCCGCGTCCTCCGGCTTGTTCAGGAACTTGGCCCCGAACTCGCTCGGCCGCGTTGCGCTGCTCTCGCCGCCGGTGCGAACCGCGCGGTCGATCTGCGCGCCGTACTCGCCGGCCTTGCCTTCCTTGAACTTTGGCGCGTAGACGTTCGCGTAGTGCTGCGACGCCTCCGGGTTGGTCTGGTTGGCCAGCGTGCCGACGACGGTGCCGAGGTCTTTCAGTCGCTGCGCATCGGCGCCCGAACCGGCCACCGACTGGCCGGACGCGGTCACGGCCATCTTGCGTGCTTCGGAAATCTGCGCCTTCAGCGCTTTCACGTCGCCGTACGTGATCGGCTTGCCGCCGGCGACCAGCTGCTTCACGCGGCCAGCGATGTTGGCGTACGGGCCACCGGCCAGCTTCTCTGCGTTCGACATCTGCGCGTCGATGCGCTTGATCGCTTCACCGAGGTGAGCGCCGCCGTTCTCGATCGGCGTCTTCGGGTCAACGGCGTCGTAGATCGCGTTCTTGGTCTCACGCGCGGCGTTGCGCGCATTGTCGAATTCACTCGCCAGCGCCACAGACGCCTGCGGCTGATTGGCTCTCGCTGCCTCCAACTCTACGTTCTGGCGAGTGATGTCTTGCTTGGCGGCGGCTTGCGCCTGCTCTGCCGTCAGCACTTGTTTCTCGGCGTTGCCGATCGCTTCGTCGTGCAACCGCGTCGCCGTGTCGGTGAACGCGCGGCCGTCGCCGGCGGGCGTCACGCTGTCGAGCTTCCTGGCTGCAGCTGCTTCGCGCGCGGTGTCGCGCTCGACGAACGCTTGAGCGTTGCGGCCGCGAGCGACGTTTTCGTTCGTCGCCATGCCGACATCATCGGCCAGCATACCCGTCGTCGGCATTTCGTTCGGCTTGACCATCTGGCCGAAGTTCTCGGCGCCCTGGTCGATGTTGGTGATCGTGCGCGCTTTGTCGGTCGGCATGGCCTGCGCGACACGCGCGGCTTCCTCGACATCGGTGCGGCGTGGCCGCAAGCCGGTTTCGGGATTGACCGGCACGGCGAAGTCGCGCTTGCCAGTGACCATGTTCTTGCCGGCGGTGATGCCTGCCGAAGTGAGGCCGGAGCCGATGGCGTCGACCGTGTTCGCGCCGACACCGCCAAGGATGCTGGCGAGCACCTTGCCGATCGGGCCGATCTTTTCCTTCCACTCGTCCGGCACCATGTCTTCATAGGACTGGCCGCCGTAGCCCGCGCCAGCACCGCCGATGGCGTCACCGACGACGGTGCGCATCGGGTTGTCGGTCTTGTACGTCGCGGCCAGCGGCTCGACGAAACGGCGCACGACGTTCGGCGCCTGCGTGAGTTCGCCGGCTTTGCCGATCTTGGCCAAAATGCCGCCGGGCACGAGCGCGCCGATGCCGAAGCGCGCGGCTTCCGCGTTGGCTCTCGTGGACGCATCGACTTCCTCCGGCTTGACCAGCTTGCCGCCGGCGCCTTCGAAAATATTGCCGGAGACATCGGCGATCCTGTCCGACATCGACGGGATGCGGTAATCGGTCAGGCCATGGTCGGGGCCGTAGGCGAATTTGTATGAATTATCAGCGTAGTTGATCGCCGAGTTCGCGTACATGTTGATCAGGTCGGGGATCGCACCGATGAGATCGGCGGGCACCCTTGCGACCTTCTGGCCCATGTACTCCATCGACTTGTCGGGCGTGCCAGCGGGAACGCTGCCGGGCGGGTTGACAGTGCCTTCCGGCAGCGGCTGCACGAAGTCGCCGCCGGGAACCTGCGGAGGCGGGGCGGCCTGCACGTCGGGCGTGTCGAACTGGTCGAACGGGTTGGCACCGGCTTGGGGCTGGGCTGCGCCGTAATGCTGTTCCTGCGCCTTGTGCAGTGCGCCAGCGTACATGTCAGCGTGCTCTGGCGTATCGAACACGCCAAGCGTCTGCTTCGTCTTGCCATAAAGGTCCATCGCATCGCGGTCTGGCAACACCTTGCCGTCCGGTGACACCGTCGGAACCAGGACTTCGCCGCTGTCGTTGCCGAACGACATCGACCGGACAGTGCTGTACGAGCCGTCGGGATTGTTGACGACCGGGCGATGCTCGAGGTCAATGTTGCCCTGCTGCAGCATGCCGGGGAACGGCCCGATCGGGCTGGCCGGCGGCAGCTTGCGCTGCGGCTGGGCGGCGTCGAAAACGTCAAACGGATTGGCCATTACTGACCTCCGAGCACGCGGGCGGCCGAGCCAGCGCCGTACTTCTCATCGAACGCCGGGCCAAGCGCCGGATTGGCGCGCAAGTGCTCGACGGCGGCCGGCGGCGCGATCGGTGGCGCTGCGGCTTCCGGCGCCGGGGTGACGGGCGCGTTCTGACCAAGCGCTTCGCGGTTGATCTCGTCGTAGCCGTTGACGATCTTCTGCGCCTGGCTCAGTTTCGACTGCATCATGGCGGCGCTCGAGAACAGCGACTTGGGGTCGCCGAGGATCTGGCGCATGTTCTTCACATCGGCGTCGGACACGCCGCGGCCGTTCTGTCCGGCCAGCGCCGATGCGCCTTGGTAGACCAGAAGGCCCCACAGCGTATCGACCTTCGGCAGGTTCGGATCGTAGAGTTCAGGGATCAAGCTGGCCAAGCCGTTCTGCTGCGCGAGCACGCGCGCATCGTTGAGCGCTGCGTCGCCGACGGAGCCCTTGCCGAACGCCTTCGCCACACCGGAGACGCCGGCGGCGACCTCCTGGCCAAGCGACCGGGCCAAACCCTGCGCGCCGAACAGCGCCGGATCGCCGGTGAGTTCCATCGCCTGGCCGAGCAGGAAGTTGAACTTCTTGTTGGCGATGACGCCGGACTGCAGGTCGGTGTTGACCGCGTTGGTCACGCCGGCTTCGTTGGCGGAGCCCTGCACGGTGCCGATGTAGCCGCCCGGAGGCAGCGGTTGGCCGGACTGCAGATCGGTCACGCCATCGGAGGTGAGCAGGGTCTGCGTCTTCCCGGCGGCGTCCTTGACGATGTAGTTTTTCGGCGTGCGGTTGCCGCCGGCCGAGCCGGGCAGGGCGCCGAGAACTTCTTTCTGCTCCGGCACGAGGCCAGGCAGATTGTCCCAATTCTTGCCGAGCAGCACGCCCTTCTGATCTGCTTCCGACAGGATCGGCGCAAAGCCGCCGTTCGCGAGATCACCCTGTGGGGCGAAGACCTGCTTGCCCAAGCCGTCGAGCGCGGCGATCGGCTTCTGGCTGAACTCGCGCTGTTGCTGACCGATGCTCTGATCGACGCCGTAGTGGCGATCGCCACTCTGCAAATCATTGTTGCGGCCGACTTCGGCCTGCTTCGCCTGCACGGCGGCGGCGGTGTTGTCATACGACTGGCCGGTGCCGACTTGGAGATTTTGCGTGCGCGGGTCCGCGGCTCCGAACTCCGTCGCGCCGCCGAGCAGCGCTATGTCGCCGAACCTTTTCGGGTCATAGCCCGACAGCACCATTCTTGCCTGCGCGGTGGGGTCGGCCGAGAGCGCCTGCGCACCGCCGCCTGCCGCGAGCATTTTGCCGAGTTCGTCGGTCTCGACGTTCTCGCGCTGAAGGCCGTACAGCTTTTCGTTGTTGACGGCGTTGACCGTGTTGTCGCCAAACATCTGCTGGCCGAGCGAACGCAGCTTCTCGGCGAGAGGATCCTGACCTTGGAACGGGCTGAAAATCTTCACCATCAGGGTAGGTATCCTGCCTTCGGGATCGCGCTCGTATACGACTTCTTCGGCACCGCGCCCCCGCCTCCGCCGTAGGACGAAGCGATCGAGCCGAAGCCCTGCAGCAGCGAGCCGAGCGGGCTGATCGGCTTCGTCGCGTGCTGCTCGGCGATGTCCTGCTGGTAAGGCAGGATCGCCATGTTGCCGGCGGCGTAATTGGCGTTGGTGCCGATGTCGCGGCTGGCGTCGACATCCTGAAAACCCTGATTGAGCCACGCGTCGCCGTAGCCGCCGAGCTTGGCCTGCGCCTTCGCCGAATCGGTGGCCTGGCCGAGCGCGGATGCCATGCGCTTCGCCAGCTCGGATTTAATGACCGTCGGCGCCGAGCCGGACAGGCTGACATCCGCGGCCGCCGGCGTGCTGTCGACTGCCGCCGTCAGATCCTGCGTGCGCTGCTGCGTCTTGTCGGCGCGGTCCTGCTCAATGGCGTCGCCGGTCGCATTCTTCTGGCGCGCGTCGAAGTCGGCGCGGCTCTGCTTGGCCAGCGCGTCGTTCTTCAGCATCGTCGAATTGAGCTTGTCGTTGCGGGCCTTCGCCTGCCGCTCGATGTTGGCCTGCTGCTCTTTTTGCGTGATCATGCCGCCGACAGTCGATGCGGCGGTCCCGGCCAGGGCGATGAGTTCCAATCCCGTGCACATTACCTGATCACCGTGCTTGAGCCGGCGCCGCTGGCGTACGGCGTTTTGTATTGCGCTGTCGGGGCGTTGTTCTTGGCCTGCTGGTAAGCCGACACGCTCTGCAGCGCGTTGGCGAAGACCTGGCCAAGGGGAGAATACTGCGGCGGCGCGACGAGCGAAGTCGCCTGGCCGATCGCCTGCGCGTTGATCGCCTGCGGGTCGGCGCTGGCTTCGTTCAGGCTGTATAGGCTGGACTTCGCGTTCTCGACCGTGCCGCGCAGCTTGTTGGCGGCGTCGAGACCTTCGTTCGCGATGTTGGTCTTCGCTTCGGCGTTCTGCCTGGCGAGGTCGCCGAAATTGTTGGCGCCGATGCTGGAATCGAGCACGCCACGATCGGCAAGCGCCGCGGTCGTCTTGCCGACGGCTTCTTTGTACTGACGGTCGAGCTGCGGGTCGTAGTAATTGTTGTAGTCGGATTTGTACCCGTTGTAGTAGCTGTCGCCGAACTTGGTGAACGCCTTGTCGATGCCGATCTTGCCCAGGCCGACATCGTTCTGCCGCGAGACTTCGCGCATCTCCATGTTGGCGGAGGCGTCAGACTTGATCTTGTTGCCGAGTTTGTCCAACCCACCACCGAGAGCGGCGATCTGCGCGTCAGCCGTCGCCTTGTCGATCGTGCCGTTGGCTAGGGCAGTCTGAATCGCAGCTTTCTGGTCGAACTGCGTCTTCCAGTTTGCGAAATCGCCCTTTTTATAGGCGTCGTAAGGTTGTTTGGCACCGCCACACATAGAGGAGCACCCTTAATAGGGGCGCCGGCGCAGCGAATTCCGACGACTTAACGCTTGCTCTGATCTTCTTATCTACCACGATAGGAAAAAATTCTCAAGTGGCGGAATTACCTACTGTGCAGTTTTAAGTAGGCGATGGCGCTCGCTAGTCTGTCAGTGTCATCTTCAAACTTTCCGAGTCCGATGTTGCAGCGAAAACACAAAATGCCTCGCACCTTGCCTGTGGCGTGGCAGTGGTCGGTTTGCCAACCCCGGCCTCGCGTGGTTCTCGGTTCTGTCGAGCCGCATACCGCGCAGCGATGTCCTTGTCCTTCGAACAACGCATCCCATTGCTCAGGAGTTATTCCGTACACCCGCTTTAGCTTGCTGATCCGATTTTTGGCGCTGTGTCTTTCTTTCGTTCTCTGGTAATAAGCGCTAGGGGATTCGCGATGCGCGTCTCGCTTTTTCTTGTCGTGATTGCGTCTGTACTCGCGCACAAGGTCAGCGTTGTCGGATCGCCACTTCTTTTGTGCTTCGCTTACGGGCATGCGAACTCGAACACGGTGGCGTCGATTTGGCGCGCTCCGAGCAGTTTCATCCACTGCGCGACCTTCGGATGCTCCGAAGCGACGTACGATGTGATCTTGCCGCGCCGGCGCACGGCATCGGCCATGTGGCGGCGGCCGAGCCGCAGCGGGCCAATGCCCTTGTCGAAACACTCTTTCGTCACGCCGACCCAGGTCGTGACGACATCGCCGACGGGTGCGACAGACATGAAGCACTGCGGCTTGCCGTCGAACCAGATGCAGTGCGTGTCGCCAGCCATCATGAAGTGGAGCAGTCGGAGGTTGAAGCCTTCGCTGGGGAAGCCGATCTTCTCGTACTCGGCGCGGTGCTGGTCGGAGATGCGATCCAGGATGCTTTCGATGTCCGCCCACATGGCGACGCGGAGGTCCATCATTGTTTCGCCGCATCAATTTCGTGGTGGACGGCGGTCGACGAGAGCGACGCGTATCCGGCGGCCGAGCATGTCGCCCGGATGGCGAAATGCGATGTCTTTCCAACGCCTTTGATCGCGTCCTTGTTGTACGTCGTGCCGTTCAGGAAGCCCAAATCGGTGTAGTGCTCGATGTTGTTGGGATCTTCCAGCAGCTCGATACGCCACACGTTCTCGGCAGCCATGTCGAAGCCTTCAATCTGCTTCAGCGCCGCCGGGTCTTTGGCGCTGATGAATGGCGTCGTCGCCTCAATTTCGAACTCGTCGATCTCCGGGTAAACGTCGCCGGAGAGCCCGCCGTAGACATAGATCACATCGCCGGAGCGCATGCAGATGTTGCGGTCGACGCGGATCATGTCCGTGATCGTCGCCTCAAAATCGATGTAGCTCCACGCCACGATCTTCGACGACGGGAACTGCGACAGCGTGACGATGTACTGGCCGATCGCCAGCATGAACCGGCCGTCCTTGGCCTCGATCACCGCCGACGCCTTCGACGACACGTCGTCGCCGACTTCGACCAGCAGGGGCTGGATGAAGGTGTCGATCGCCGAGCCCACATCGGACGCATATGCCGACTGCACGGCGTCGCGCGTGCGGAGCGACCGGATGCCGGTCTCGTCGAGATAGAAAACGTCGTTGGCGCCGTAGGAGACGATCGATCGCGGCGCGAGCGTGCCGGTGTTGTCGAGCGCCTGGACGATGCTGATTGTGCTGGCGTCGGCCGCCAAGTCGTAGATAACGATCGCGTTGCGCGCGAAGATGGCGACGTTCCCTTCATACCGGGCCAGGCCGACGATGTAATCCGCGCCGTCGACTTCGTCGGCGACGCTCAACGTCACTGCGCCGGACGAAGGATCGGCGTCGGACCAGTTGGTTGGGTCGTTCAGTTTCGAGCCATACACGATCGGGCCGGCGGGGGACCACACACGCTTCTTGTGCCAGAACGCGAAGGTGCCTGTCGCCGACGCGCGGCCGGTGGACTGGAAGTCGACGCCACCGAGCGTGATCTTCCACAGATCTGTGGAGCCGAACGTCGTGCCGCCGATCGTGACGGTGTTGACCTGCGCAACGGCCGTGACCTTGGCCACGCCGCCGGCCATGTTTGCGTCGGTCGCCGTGACGTTGCCGGCGCCGGTGCTGTCGACGACGTAGCCGTTCGGGGTTGCGCCGGTGCCAACAGCGGCCTGAATGGTGCAGATCGCGCCGGCGGCCGACGCCGTGTAGCCGGAGGTGAACGAATTGTCGTTGATGGCCACGGCAAGCGCGTTGGCGGTCGCGTCGTTGCTGTCGATCCAATCCACGGACGCGGCGAGCAGCTGGACGGCGTTGACCGTCAGCGACGATATCTTGTTGACGCCCGCGCTGTCCGAGCCGGCGGTGATCGTGACCGTGCCGGTCGCGCGCACTTCCGAGACGCCGGCGACGTTGGCTTGAACGACGGCCGCGATGCAGGTCGGCGTGTTGGCGGCGCCGTTGTCGACTGCCGATGCCGCGATCGTAAACCCGGTGCCGGGCGTCGCCGCGGTGATCTCGACGACAGCGCCGGACGCTTTGGCCTTGTAAAGGGTCTGCGCGTCGATCAGCGCCGCGAGGCGCGCGGCGACAGTGTCGAAGCTGGCGGCAGCGTCGGCCAGGGCGTCCCACGCCGTGACGCGGCTGCCGTCATAGAAATGGTAGGTGTTGCCGTCGACGTAGGTGGCGATCGCGTAGACCTTGCCGCTTGGCCCCTTGGCGTCGAGGACGCCGGTCATCGCCGGCGCGCCCGGCGCGGCCAGCTGCTGGTAGCGCACACCGACCGGAATGCCGGCCGGGGTCGATGCGGAGCCGAAAACGTAAAGCTGTCTACGGACAGAATATGCGCTGAAAGTTCCTGCAGGAAGGACGTAGGTGCTTTCAAATTTCTTGGCGCGCTCGATGTCGCCGCCGCGCGTAATGACCGCGTTGAGCAGTTTCCAGAGCGTGCCGGGCACGCCGGACGACTGCGGTCGGCGCCGGTCCATGCCGTACTTGAAATCGGAAATTGCAGTATAGGACACCGCTACCTCACTCGAACGACGGCCTCACTCGGCCGGCGCGAAGACGCCTCGCCAAGGCCGAGCTGGAATGTCTTGCCGGCGCCGGATGAACTGCGCACCTTCGCCAGGCGCAGGAGTTCCTGTCCAAGCTGCAGCTTCGCCTTCTTGTCCGGGCTGGTGTCCGGCAGCAGTTCGGCCGCCGCGTAGAGAACGATGATGTCGCTGTCGAGCCGGCAGGTATCGGTGTCGTTGACCAGCGGCGCATACGCCCACATGCCGACGAACTGCACCGCCTGGGTGCTCGTGTCAGGCAGGGGCCAGTATTCGATCTGCTCTCGGTCGCCGGTGAAGCGAACGTCCCATTTGAGCACCGGCGAACTGCGCACGTCGGCGGTCGAATCGTAGGACATGTAGTCGTCGAAGCTGATGCCGCGCTCTATCGGCTCCGGGATGCCGTTCCACCAGTTGCGCACCTCGATGATGCGCTCGTAGTCGAGCCCGGTCGGAACGTCGTAATAGCGCTGGCCGGCGTTGAGCGTGACGCGGTCGAAATAGGTGAGCAGGTGCGGCCAGTTGTGCGACGCGTAGAGGGTCGCGTAGACGTGGTTGATGGTGCGGCGAAGCGGGCCAGTGTCGTCCGGGCCAGCAGCCGGGGAGTTGGCGCGGCGCAACTCATCGCGCAGATCGGAGATGAGCTGCAGGAGGGTTGCGCCGCGGGCCATTATGCGAATTCCTCATCTTCCAAAAGAATAAAGCAGGGGATGTCGCCGTTGCTCCTTGGGCACTTCCAAATCCGGCGCAACAACTTGTCGAGACGGCCGAGCGTACCCGTGTTGCGGATATCTACCCTGCCGAGAAACACGGCCATCACGCGAATTCCTTCTGGTCGATCGGCTCGACCGGGTCGGGATCGCCGTCGGGTTCAGCGGCCTTCGGCGCCCGCTTGCCGGTCTTCGGCGGGGGTAGGGAGTCGACGCCGGCGACCGTCTGCGGCAGCGGCGTGCCCTCCCAGCCGAGCACCTTCTCGAACGAACCGATGCTCTCGATCTTGAGCAGCGCCGGCTCGTAGGTGCGCTTGAGGTAGGCGCGTTCATCCTCGTCGGAACGATCGACGCGCCTGGTCGCCTTGATGCTGTGGATCACTTCGACGCCGGTTTCCGGGCCGTTGTGGACGGCGGTCAGCACCTTGATCTCGGCGGCGCTGATGTCGAATTTGGGGACTTCGTTCAACGTCGAGCCGTTCAGCCGGACGGTACAGTTGTAGAGTTGCATGAGGGTTTCCTTGTTGCAACAAAGGGACCGGTTTCCCGGCCCCTCTGTATTACCACAAGATGCCACGTATCGGCAACATTTGATCCGAAAACGCTACTTGGCGGCGATTTCGTTGACGCTGTCGAGGTTCTGCAGCTTGATCACCAGGACGCCGTTGCCCTCGACAAAGGCCGTGACGGCCGATGCTTCGAGCGAGATGGAGTCTGTCGCCGTGCCGGTGAAGGCGCCGGTGATGTCGGTGCCAGCCACCGCGGCGCCTGCCGGAGTGCAGTTCGCCGAGGTCAGGGCCACGAGGCCGCCCGTCAGATCGGTGGTGCCGATCTCGAGGTTGAGCGTCGCGAGCTTGGCCGCGGTCGTCGCCGGCTTGATCGTGCGCCAGTCGATGCCGATAATCCTGAAGGCAAAGCCAGGGACGTAGTTGGTGATCAGGTCGCCGGTCGCGATGTCGGCCAGGTTGAGGTTGATCGCAAGCAGCGACACGCCGACTTTCTCCGCCAGCGGGAGATGCAAGACCACCTTGCTGCCTGCCGGGATCGAAGTCGAACCGAGATAAGTGACGACGACGGACGACGCGCCGTAGACCAGCGAGAACTTGCCGGCGCCGACGGTGAGGGTGTCCATCAGGCCACTGGCGATCAGGACTTCGGAGCCCCTGGAATAGCGCGATGCGTTGCCAGTGGGATAGGTGAACGTCATGGTGCCGCTGGTGGCGACAGCCGCCGACGGGTAGAGCGTGATAAGATCAAAAGCGGCCATTGGACCGATCTCCTAGAAAGGGTTGACCCCGGCCGCTATTGGCCGGGGTGATGGGCGCCGCTTACGCGATCGAATACACGCCGTGACAGTTGCGCTGGTCGCAGACCAAGCCGCCGACCCAGGTCTGCGCGCGGTAGAACACGTACTTGTTCTCCGGGCGGGCCGGGGTGTGCTTCTTGGCGTTTTCGCCCTGCACGACCTTCGGGAAGATGTGCTTGGTGTCGAGCACGTAGCCGTACTTCGACTTCGACAGGTCATCGAGCGTCGGGTCGTACTGCACCTGCAGGCCCTTGAACGAGATGTCGGCCATGCCGGCGTCGGTCTTGCCCTTGGAAGTCCAGCCCTCGAGGGTGTAGTTACCCTTCGAGCGCAGTTCCTTCTCCATCCACTCGATGAAGTCGGAGCCGGCCAGGAACAGATCCGGGCGGCCGCCGTAACGGCGCAGCTGGCGGAACTCCTTCTGCAGCCGGGCCACGAGGCCCTGCAGCGACGCGTCGGACGAGGCGATCGCCAGCGACGCGCGATTGCGCCACCAGGTGTTCACCGACTGGTCGATGCCGCCGACAACGGTTGCGGTCGTCGGGTCGTCGAGGATGAACGAGAGCAGGCCAGGCACCTGCTTGGCGTCCTGGGTGCCGTCACGCCAGAACATTTCGTTCATGCCGCGGTCGGTGCCCTCCATCATGTCGTCGACCTTGTCTTCGAGCAGGTCGACCAGAACGATCTTCTCGTTCTCGGAGTGGCGGGTCTCGCCCTTGCCGGTCGCGCTGTCGCTGATCGAAATGCCGGCTTTCAGCAGTTCGTGCATCGTGAACGAGATACCGGAGTGGATGAGCTTCCACGGGTAGGTGGCGGTCTTCAGGTTGGCCGGATTGCCGTAGGTGACGGCATCGTCGTGCTCGAAGCCCTGAATGGTCGTCGAGTAGACGCCCTTGACGCGGACGGTGATGTTGTCCTTGCCACCGGGAAATTCCTTGGTGTTGTCCCGCATCTTGGCGAGAAGCGGCTTGTCCTGAAGGGTCTGAGCAGTAACGTTGGGAACGTTCTGCTTGTACTCCATCACGGCCTGGCCGATATTGTCGAGTTCTTGAGCGGAGAAAGGCATTGCGGTAATCCTTCGCGGATTACTCGCCCAAAGCTACATTCACCGCGTCCATCAAGGACTTGGGCTGCGTCTTCGAGCGAGGCAAAGCGCTACCGCCAGTTGGGGATGGACTGATCGCTTTCGGGGGCGCCTTGAACCGGCTGATCCCTTTTTCGACCTCCTTCTTCACATCCGCCAGGAGCGTCCGAACCGCAGCTTGGGTCCGGGGGTAGCCCTGTGGGCCGAGGCGAAGAAGTTCCAATTCCATCCGTTGCGTGACAAGTTCGCGCTTCAGGTTCCATTCTGGATCCGTCGTCGCCTGTTCCTGGTTCCACGCTTCGGCGGCACTGACCGCCGTGTGCACCATCGTCTGAGTTTCGCGCTGCTGGCGCTCGCTCTCCGACTTCGCCTTGTCCTGCGCGGCTTGCTCCGTGGTCCGCTGGACCGTGGTCTGCGCCTTGTGCAGGGCCTTCGCGTCATGCTCGGTGATGTAACCGAGTTCGACCTTCTTCTGAAGGTCGGCCGGAAGCGTCTCGCCTGCTGCTGACCGGACCTGCGTGAGCAGGTTTTCGAGGATCGGCAGCGCCCTGTCGTAATCGCCCCTGTTGATGAGGGCGGTCAGTCCAAGTGCGTTGTCCAGGTGCTCGGGCGCGACGTTATTCTCGCGCATGTAGTCCAGCATCTGGTCCATCTGCGCCGCTTTGGGCTTGACCGCTTCCAGTTCCTGACGGAGTGGTTCGGCCTCGCTCTTGGCGGTGCGGTTCGCTTCCACAAGCTCGCGAATGCGGCGTTGTGCTCCGGGACCGTACGTCTTGATTTCCTGTTCGGAGATTTCGGGCGCAGGCTCGGATGGATTCGGAACAGGTTCCTTCGAACCCGGTTCAACCGAGGCCGGCGCTGCCTCTGGCTTTTCCTCACCGAGAGCGGTGTTAACCGCGTCGAGAAGGGAGCCTACGCCTTGATTCTGCGTCTCGGTGGACGGTTCCGAGGTAACGTCCGGGGCGGTGATGGCATCTTCGACTGCAAGGTCCGTTGACGAATCCGGCATTACGTCTCCTGTATCGCATGTAGCGCGATGTAGTTAGGCTTTTTATCCTATAACGCTACGCAAAAGTCAAGCGGCATTTGGCGCCGTGTAAGCCGGCTGCGCGCCGGGCTCGTTTCGCTGGGTGCCTGGCGCGTTCTGGCCGCCTTGCCCGCCCTGGCTGGACGGATCGGTTGCCGGGTTGCCGGTCTGCGCAGCACCAGCCGCTCCCGGCCCGCCAGCTGCGCCGCCCATCTTGGCCATCATCGCGTTGATCGCCGTGATCGACGGCATGCCGTCGGCGAGCGCGTCTTCGACATCGATGTCGAGCAGCGGCAGATATTTCTTGGCCAGAGCCTCCGGCTTGATGCCGGGGATCTGCATCACATACGGCACGGCGCGCTCGAGGTTGGCGAGATCGGCCGCACGGTTCGGCCGGCCAGAACTGCCGGCTTCAACTTCGAGATAAAGCTCCTTCGCCGCTTCCTCGCGGCTCTCCGGTGAATCGGGCCAGACCGCGCCGTCGCCGACGATCTCCATCACCGTCTGCTTGTCGACGTTGAGCAGCATGACCTGCGCCATTGCCTGCACCAGTTCCGTCAACACCTCGTCGAGGTCGTCGACGTTGTCGCTCTGCGCGCTCGACTGCGACTGCTGTGCGATCGAGCTTTCCGTCGCCGTGGCGCCGGACACGCCGCCGATCTGCGCTTCTTGGAAGCCGATCACGCGCGTCAGGTCGGTGAAGTGCGATTCCAGCTCGTAGAGGTTCGGGTCGATCGGCGCTGCTGGGCCGCGCTGCAGCAGGTCTTCGATCTTCTGGCCGGTGCCGAGCGTGGCGAGGGTGACGACCTCGTGGGCAGCGTGATCGGCCAGCTTGGCCTTTTGCGTGTCATCCATGCCGACGCCTTCGACCCAATACGGCCGGGCGGCGATGCGGTGCTCGCGCAGCCCCTGGCGGCCGCGGTTGTATTCGTTCTGGATGTCCTTGGCCTGCTCGGCGTCGGACAGCGGGTAGATCTCCTCGTGGTGCTCGACCTCGTTGAAGACGATCGGGAACACCGGCCAGAAGCGTTCCGTGTAGACCACTGGCGTCGCCGGCTCCTTGGCGAAATCCTTGTAGCCCTCGACGACGACGAGTTCCTGCAGGTTCTCCTTGTCGAAAATCTGGTAGACGCGGCAGCACGCCTTCTTGTCGGCGGTGGCGCCCTTTTTGTACGCCTTGCCGTCTTTGCTGTACGGCGTGAAATTGCTGCCGACATCGCACTTCCAGATCGACTTGACCTTCGCGGGCGACATCTCGAACTCGTGCGCGATCCAGTTGGCGCCGGTCAGCGACTTCAGGTGCGTGCATTCCGGGTCGACGATGATCTGGTCGGCCTTGGGGAAGTCGAGCACCGGACCTTCGCGGGCGATGATGTGCTGGTCGCGCTTCAGGTCTTCCAGGTTGAGCCGCAGTTTTTCGGCGTCCGCCGACTGCTCGTCGAGTTTGTCGCCAGCCATCCCGGCCAGCGCGCTCTGAATGCTGGCGAGCTTGCTCGTCGCGTCGTTGATCTGCGCCGAGACCTCTGGCCGCTCCTCAAGCATGCGCTGGTAGCCGAGCTTGATCCACGCGACCTTGCACGTCTTCACGCGGCGGACGGCGGCCTTGATCTGCTGCTTGTAGTTGCGGCCCTGCTCGCCGAGATAGTAGTCGCAGAGGAATTGAAGCGTCTGGCCCATGCGGTCCAGCATCAGGTTCTGCTGGCGCACGGCCAACACTTCCTGAACCAGGGCCAGCGCCGTCTGGTCGCCGACGACAGCCGACTCCATGGCGGCCTGCAGGGTGTCCGACCGGCCGTCCCAAAGCTTGTACATCAGCTTCTGCCGGCGCTTGAAAACCGACTTCGGATTGCGGGCATAAAGCTGGCTGACGGTCTGGTTGATGTAGCGCGGCAGGATCGGCACGGTGTAGTTGCCGGCCTTGCGCCACGCCTTCTCGGATCCGTACATGCAGAAGTCCATGCTCTCGCGCATGGCCTTGAACACGTCCTTCCAGTGCGCCTTGGCGTCGCTGACCTTCTCACACCACTCCTTGACGAGAGCCGCGCGCGCTTCGGAAACTTCTGCCTTTTCCTCCGCGCCCGAAGCGGGCATTCCCGTTTCGACCGGCGCAGCCGCATTGTCCTGTTCGTAATCCATCACCAGCCCTTTGTCGCTTCAGCGCGTTTCTCTGTCCGGGCGCGCGCCTTCGCCGACCGGAGAATCCATTCGATCGAACCGGTTGCCGGCTCGTTGACGTTGTCCGCCTGGTGCCGCGGCGCGCCGCGCGCAGCCAACAGGCCCATGCCGATGTGCGACAGCCAGTCGACGAAGTCGTCGTGGGCGCCGTACGGGAATTGAAGCAGTTCGCGCCGGGCATCCTGATACCAGGGCGCGAAGCGCGGGAAGCGCACCTTGCGCATGCTCATGCGGCCCTGGATGGCGCGCGCACGGGTCTGCTTGTCCTTGCTTGGCACGACCTGCTGGATGGTCGTGTAAATCCGCTCCTCGATCATGCGCTTGTGCAGGAACGGGCCGAACGACTTCGAGATCAGCTCGCTTTCCATCCACCAGAGCTGCGGCTTGCGAATTTTAAACTGCAGCAACAACTCCTCGACGACCTTGTCGGTCTGCATGCGGTCCCACACGAGATCGGGCAGGATCCAGATGTCGTCATTGTCGTCCACGCCGACGCAGCCGAGCACGTTCGGGTCGCGATTCTGCTTGGTCGTGACGGCGTGGTCTGACGCGCCGTAAATTTTCAGGTCGGTTGGCAAGTCCTCCGGCCCGTATTCTACGATCATGTCGGCCTTGAAGTAAGCGCCTTCGTCGGCCGTCGGCTTGCCCATGTAGAGCGCGTTGAAGGTGCGCGAATCCATGCGCTTGGCTTCGGCCAGGAACTCAAGCCCCTTGCGCTCCGGCCAGAGCGACGAAATCGGCTTCTGGCCGAATTGAGAAACAACGCGCGGATCGGTCTGCGCCTCGAGCGTCAGGCCAAGGCTCTCCGCCAGGTCCGGGTCGTCGACCACGGCCGGCAGGTTGATGTATTCCCAATCATCCGCAATGCCGGCATATTCCTTGTGGCGCTCCGGGTGTTCCGGGTCGCAGAGCCGGCCGATCAGGTCGTCGGTGTGCCAGCGGGTGTGGACGACCACGATGCCCGATTTCGAGTGGCAGCGTGTGAAAACAACCGAGTTGAACCATTTCCATATCTTGTCACGGTAAAGCTGGCTCTGCGCGTCCTCGTCCGACCGGATCGGGTCGTCGACGATGAAGAAGTCCGCGGGCTTGCCGGTGCCGGAGCCGCCGACGCCGACGAACGCGGTCTTGCCGTTCTTGTCGGTGATCAACAGGTCGAGCGCGCTTTTCTGCAGCGCATGTTCGGGAAACACGGCGCGATGCCGCGGGCTCTCGATCTTGGTGCGGACCTCGCCACCGAATTCTTCAGCAAACGTCTGGTTGTATGTGCCAAGCATCAGGTTGCGGTAAGGGTCTCGGCCGGCGGCCCACGCCGGGAATGCGCGAGAGAGCACTTCCGACTTGCCGAGCTGCGGGCCGATCGCGACGGCCACGCGCTTCTTCTTGCCGGCCTCGACCTGCTCCATGATCTGGCAGAGCATGCGCGCCTGGGGCGTCGCGGTGAAACGGGTTAATTCAGGATCGTCGAGATCCTGCGGATCGGGCATCTGGATTTCGAGGTAGCGTAGCAGGCTGTCGCGCGCGCTCTTGTAAGCCAACTGACGCTTGACCAAGCGCTGCTGCTGGCGCAGGAGGTCCAGAATGTCTGCGTCTTGGGACATTATTCCTATCTACAGCAAATCGTCAAACGATACAAGATATCGGCTTGAAAGAGGTCGGATTCGGTGCGAAATTGCGCAAATGCTCAAAGCTTGGAAAAGCGTTTGCCTGTGGTTCGATCTGCTCGGTCTGCGGATTGGGCGCATAAACCCCGCCAAATGGCACAAATGCGACTCTCGGATGCGCCGGAGAGTGAACGGCCAGTGGCAATTCCGCGAAGAAACCGAGGCCGAACACCGCGCCAGCCTCGAATTCATGACCTGGTGAGCTAGAAAATCACGTCGATCGCGGTCTTCCACAAGGTCGCAGCAGCATCCGCGCCGGCTGCCTTGAAATGCGTGTTGTCCGCCTGCCGGTTAACCGCTGTACCGGTCAGGCTGTCCGTGTCCGCTCCGACATAAATCTGAGACGGGCCAGAAAGGATGCCCGCTTGAGCGTTCTGCACATTTGCTGCGACAGTGCCGCTGATGTAGGAGCATTTCGCGATGAACCAGGGTGCATTGGCCCCAAGCGCGCGTGGTTGGGCGATGACTTGCGCCAGCGATGCCGCATAGGCCGCCTGTGAGGTCGCCCCAGTATTGTCGCTCTCGCCCTGCTGCCAGCAGAACAGTGTTGGCGACAGACCAACCGCAGTGAGCCGTCTGACTGCGTTCGGGATGCGATTGGAAAGTGAGCCGGCGCCCCACGTCGCGACCGTGGTTCCATCCCAGCAGAGCGGGACGAGGATGACCCGCTGGAATATCCCGGCCGTGATCAGCTTGTCGGCGACCCGATAGAACATATTGCCGGAACCGAGGGTTGACGGCCCGGTGCAGCCATTGAGCGGCTCTGAGGCCACATAGGTGCCGCCGTCATTGTGGTTGAAGTTGGCGATCTTCGTCGGGTTGGTTGCCGTATACGTGGTGTCGACATTGTTCGCGCCGTTCGATTGACCGGCGGCGACCAGAACGGCGGTGACTTCGCCCGCCGCTATGACCGGCGTCGAAAACGTCTTTGGCTGATTGTAGCTCGCCCCGTCATAGGGCAGGAACGGGTCTGCGGCTGACCTGGTAAAACCCCTGTTAAGCATAGACGGTACCCGTAAGCCCGCCGACCCATGGGCCAACAGTTCCGTACCATGTCTGCGTTCCCGCGCCCGCGCCGTATTCAAGCTGGGTCAGCACATGATACCCGAGGCCGGGGTTGCCGACATAAGATGCGGAAAGGTTGCTGAAAGAAGCCGATGAGACCTGACCGAGATCAGAGTTTGTGGACGAAAAGGCCACGGTGGAATCAAGGCCGATGCCAGCAACAACATTCCTGACGGTCGCCCCCGCTTCCGAGACAGGCGTTGTCACCTTGGCTTCGGCCATAGCCCCCGCCAGACCAAACAGAAATCCGACTTGATTGGCCGCATTAGCGTTTGATTGGCGGATCGTTGCCGTCGAGTATGCCCATGAGACGGCCGGGTCTGCCCGGCGCATCAGGCGCGGCGCCTGATTGTATGTGTTGTAGAGCAGGCGAAGCAGAACCGTGTCGGATGCCTGACCATCTGCCGTGGCGCGGAAAGAGCCAACATAGGTTCCCTGATTGGCCGAGACGGCAACGGTATTGCCCGCCGCCGACCCGAAGCGAGCCGTCGCCAGCGAGTTCTTGTTGGTGTAAATGCCGTTTTTCAGTTCGAGCTCGGTCGTGCCGGCGCCGGTGCCGCGCGCCGTGTCGGAAGTCCAAGCCGGGCCGTTTGCCAGCCGGATCGTGCCGGCGTCGCTGATGACGAACAGGTCGAAGATTTTGGCAGACTGCTGATAGCCGGTATGGGCCGCGTTCGAATCCAGCGCCAGGGTCAATTCGGTGAACACGGTAGAGGTCCAGCGCGTGCCATTGTATATCGGAACGCGATCCCCGGCTGCTGGCGTGTAGAAGATCGAGGTTGCGCCGGCCACATCAGCCGTGGTGACTGGAACGGCGGTCGTAAGCGTCAAGCGGCCATTCGGCATGTCCAGCGGAATGACGCTTTCGAAGACGGCAGAGCCGGTTCCGAGTTCATCGGTGAGAAAAGTTCGAAGAGCAGCAGATGTCCCGCCGGTCACCAAGCCATCGAAATTCGCGGCCCGAGTGAGCGCAGCCCATGAAGTCAGATCGGCATCGAGAGGCTGGTAGGCTGCCGCAATGGCGGCTGTGTTCAAATAGGCAGACGGGTTGACCGCCGCCCACGCCGTGAGATCCGCATCGTACGCCTGGACGGAAACGCCAACAGCCGCGGCGATCCGCGCGTCGGCGGCGGCCGAGAAATTCGAGATCGTCGACGCAAGCTGCGTTCCGGTGTGGTTGGTCCGCGCAAACACGTCCGCGGCAATGCCGGTTGGATCGTAGGTGATCGTGTCCATCTTCCCGGCGATCGGCGGCAGGAAGTCAGCCAGAAGCTCCCAATCGAGCGCCGACAAATCGGTAGCGAAGGTGCCGGACGTATGGGCGATGAGGCAGCGGTAAAAGCCGGTGTCGTGGAAAACGGTGTCGCGCGCCGCGTAGACGTGCGCCGTCACCCAAACCGTCGGCGGCTCGAAGCCGAGGGACACCTCGTCCTTGAATTGGTCGTAGCCGACGCTTTTATTGGCCAGCGCCAGGTCGTCGCGCTGGATGAGCGCGATGCGCTCCAACACCTCGTCCATGACAGACGCGATGGCGTCCAGTTCGGCGTCGACCTTGTCGCCAGGCAGGGGCGTCTTCGGATGGCCGGACTGGAAGCCGGTGAACGAGTAGTCGCGCTCGTAGGGGAGGGGTTGTGTCATGCCCATGCCCTCACGACGAGACGCCAACTACTGTTCGTAATATCATTAAGACCATTACGAGCCCGGTTCAAAATCTTTAAAGAACTGCTCGCCGTGCCTATGCCCACGTTGATGTTAGTGGCATCAGGGAGCATGTAGATACCCTGCACCGTGGCATCGGTGGTGTTCAACATGGGGTTAAGAAGAACTTCTTCACCAACCGCGTAGCCCAAATTGGTCGTGGTACACTGCAGATATGCCAAGTAAAGCTTCGGCTGAACTCCAAGCCCGTGCGCGAGAGTAAGAGTGCCGCCGGCCGTGATCGTCTGCTGCGCGCTTTCGAACGATTGGGTGAACGGCAAAGTTGCCCATTGAGGCGCTGTTGCGCCGGCGTTCATCTGAAGAACCTGGGCTGCGGTGCCTTTCGCCAGCCGCGCCTTGACCTTGGCGCCGGTGAAATACTCGACATCGCCAGCGGCCGTTGAAGCAGGGATCGGAACAAAAAGCTTCGTCGCCGCGCCATCGCCGATGGCGATCACGTTGTCGTCGGTATCCCACTGGATGTGACCTTCGACGGTTGGTGCAGGCGCCGCGCTCTGCTCTAGCGTCATGGTCGGCGTGGGTATGATGGCGCCCGTCAACGTCTTTCCCGACAGCGTCTGCGCATCGGTCGTGCCAACAACGACGCCAGCGGGCGTCGCCTTGTTCTGCCACGTCGTCAAATTGGCGTTGTACGCCTGGACATCGGTGCTGATGCGGACGCCGAGCGTCGCGCGAGCTGTCACGGCGTCGATGTCGTCGAGCAGCGTCTTCGCAAACGCCGTGACGGTGAACGAAAGTCGCGCGTCCGGCAGCGTGCCGCTGGTCAGGAACGACGCATCGGTCACGGCGGCGATCTCGGAGAAGTCGGCGATCAGTTCCCAATCGCCGGCGTCGAAATCGTCGTCGAAAGTGGTCGAGATGTGCGAGATGAGCGCCTGGTAGAAGCCGGAATTCGCAAAAACGGTGTCACGGACGATGTAATTCGTCGCTGAAGCCCACGCGTGCGGCGGATTGAAGCCGAAGCCGTTCAGTTCGGCCTTGAGCTGGTCGTAGCCGACGGAAGTGTTGGCTAGGGCCGTATCGTCGCGCTGAATCACGCGAATCACCGACCGGACTTGGTCGAGAACGGCCTTGATGCGCCCCAATTCCTCGTCCAGCTTGTTTCCCGGCAACGGTGAAGTCGGGTTTTCGGCCTGATAGTTCGAGAAATTGTACGCCCGGTTGTATGGGGTCGGCTGCGTCATGTCGTACGCCTAAGCTGGCGCCGCTCGCGACACGGCCATACGACAGATCAGGGCCTTTGTAGCACGTTTGGCTTTCGTAGCGCAACGTTTTGTCGTATAAGGCTACAGGAAAATATTCCTGTGAGACGAAAATGGCCACAATCGACCTTTCGAAGTTCGCCGTCGGCGGCGCAACCCGGCCGGACAGCTTTTCCGGGCTCGATCCGGCGTTCCTGCAATCGCTGCAGTCCATGATCGAATCCGCTCCGCCGGAAATTCAGCAAAATCTGCGGCTGATGTCGGGCTATCGCTCCGTCGAGCGCCAGCAGCAGCTTTTCGACGCCTCCGACAAGTCCGGCCACATGGTCGCCCGGCCTGGCCATTCGCAGCACAATTTCGGCCACGCCGTCGATTTCAAGTTTCTCGACCCGGCAGCTCGCCAGTACGCGCACGACAACGCCGCGAAGTACGGACTGAACTTCCCGATGTCCTGGGAGCCGTGGCACGTCGAGCCGATCGGCGCGCGCAAGGGCGGTGCTCCTGCGCCTGTCGTCTTGCCCGACGGCCCGAAGGGGCAGGAAGTCGCGCCACCGCCGCTGACGGCCGGCAAGCCAATCAACGATTACCCGGTCGCAGGTCCGCCGGCGGCGATGCCCTCGATCGACGTTGCGGGGCAGGGCGCGCCAGCACCGGAGAGCGGCCTGTCTCGAATATTCGCAGCGCTGGCGCCAATGGCGGGCTCGATGGCCGGTGGCGGCGTGCCACAGGGCGGGCCAGCACAGTCGTTCGGCAGCGGGGATCCAATGGGCGCGACGATTGCCGCGGCGCAGGCGGCTGACCGGGCCAAGGGCCTTGCGGCCGGGCTCGCGCCGAATATCGATCTGCTGATGGGCTTGGGGAAACGTCCGGCTCTCACCTGAGATTTAATCCGCGGACGGGCCGTTTGACCACAAATGCGGAACCGGATTTTCCAGCATTCCGGTTTATCCATCCGGCGCTTGAAAACTGACTGTCGCGTATCTGAGATGCGAGAAAGTTGCCGGGCTTACACCGACGGCAGGTCTTGCGGCGCCCTCGAGGCCGTCTTTCCACTTTCACGCGGCTGAAGCCGCCGGAGAGTGGAAAACTGAAATCAGACTGAACCGCTCATTACACACCCCCTGTGTGAGAAATCGAAGTGGGCCGGAGCGGTGCTGAAAGGAGGAAACATTCCCGCTCCGGCCCACAGGCGACGAGATTGAAATCCCATCTCCTGTAGCAAGTGGGCTGCTTGTAGCCGATGTAGCGTTTGGATGCAAGAGACAAAAGATACAAAATTCCCAAAAATTTTATGCGGCAGAACGCCCGTGGTTTCCGTGGAAGTCGTATTTCAACTCACCTTCCCACCTCGCAAGAATCGCCTCGTCCTTCGAGTGGAAGGCGCCGAGATTGACGTATGCCCCGTCGACCTTGATCCGGGCCCGCCAGCGTTGATCCCGCTCGTGCCAGGCCACACCTGGGACGCCAGACGTGTTGTTCTTCTGCAGCGTTCGGTTCCGCTGGTTGACCGTCTGCGTCGCGTCGCGGAGATTGGCCCAACGGTTGTCGCCACGGTCCTGGTTCTCGTGGTCAATCTGATCGGTCGGCCATTCGCCCGTTATCAGCAACCAAATGATCCGGTGCTCCCTGTAGTTGCCTTTTTCGATCTTCACGCGTCGATACCCGCGTTGGCCGAGAGTGCCTGCGCGGCGGCAGGTTGCGCGCCAAACGAGGATCCCGGTGAGCGGATCGTAGTCGAAGGTGCGCCGTACAAATTCAGACGTGAGCATGGCACACATAAGGGGTGGGAAAGGTTAAAAATCTACAAATTTAGTGAAGCTGGCCTACAGGCTTGCAGCTACCGTGATCCGGTGGGGGGTAGGGGGTGGGGTCGGCCTCCGGCATAGCCCAGGGTGTCGACACCGCCTAATCAAGGCGCTATTTTATGGATACAAATCAACGTCTTGCTCTGCGCTTGGCGCGTCAACTGGCGTTATATCACGCATTTTGGCTACGATTTGGGCCTCGAGCTTGTCGATCTGCTGCTGCAGCTCTGTCGTCGTCATTTGGCTAGGGTCTTTGCCAGCGCCTTCGGGCCGTTCGTGGCGTTTGGCGCTGAATCCGGCGCGATCCAACACGCCTAGCGCCAGCGTCGCCTTGACGCCTGGCGGCGTTGCGTTGTCGGCCAGCATGCGCGAGATGGTGTGAATCGCTGCCGGCGCCAGCTCGCCGACCATGAAGCGATCCATTGCGGCAGCCAGCACCGCCTGCACTCTGGCTTGGCGAAACACAGACGTTCCAGAGGTCGCGGGGTAGCCGCCAGCAATGGCTGCCTCAATTTTACTCTTGCCATTGAGGTACTCAAATACCGCGATTTGTTGCCGCTCGTTGAGGTCGCCGGCCACGATAATGTCGGCTACATCGCTCGCCGCGCCCTTTATTTGACCTTCCGGCATTTTCCCTCTTGCAAATTATTTGGCGTGGTTTATGTGTATCGTTATCGGACTGATTGTAGCCGATACAACACGAAAGGGAAACACCCATGCTCTTCCTCGCTTTCCTCGCTTTCCTCGCCATCGCAATCCCGACCGCAGCCATCACGCTCGCAATCAACTGGATCGGCAACAAAGGCGCCTGGTAGGCGCTGAAAGGGAGTTCAGAGAAATGAGCCGCTACACAAAAACAGGCCGCTTCATCTACGCCGCCGCAAAGACCCGCGCTCGCGCCGAAGCTATTATCGAAGACATGTTCGCCGACGGCGAGGTGTCGCAAGGCGAAGACCCGCAAATCGAGCGTCTCACCGACCATCATGGCAAGGTCACTGGCTACGCCGTAAGCCTTCCACTCGCCTAACCCGTATCGTTCAAAGACACAAAGGAGACACCACAATGAAACACGATCACAACCAACACTCCACCTTCGCCAAGTCCAACGCCGGCCGCACCCGCCGGTTCACGCGCCGCGCCGCTATCGCGCGCAAAGCCTATTTCCTGACGATGATTTGAGGGAGAACGACAATGGCCGACATTTACGACCAACACAAAGCCGCTTTCGCCAACGTCGCTGCCTACGTGATCGCAAAGGACGGCAAGCGCGTTGCGACGATCGCTTTCAAATACCCCAAGGACGGCGCCGGCAGGCTTTACGCCTACGTTCATTGGCTCGGCGCCGAGATGGTGCGTGGCCATGCTGGCGGCTACGGTTACGACAAGCACAGCGCCGCGGTTTCCGACGCAGTGAAGCGAATCACCCCTGGCGCACACATGTCATCCGAACAGGCTGAAAACGCAGGCCGGTTCGCTGCAGAGCTGATTGGAGACAACGGCTCGTATTGGTACAGCCGCCTTGAGGCAATCGGCTTTGACGTGTGGTCAGCGGTCTGATGCGTGACTTCATCCAAGACGTTGCCAGCTTCCTAGCCATGGCGACCTTCCTCTACGCCGCATCGCTATTCCTCGCGCATTTCGCGCCTGGCTTGTAGCGTTTAAAGATCAAAAGGAGATACGACAATGCAGACCGCTCAAATCCACATCACTGGCTATCTGGTCGGCAATATCTGGATGCCGAACGCTGAATGCTGGAAGACGCTGGACTACGACGCAACCGCCAAGTCCTGGAATTGGGGTGAGAAGGGAACGCTCCGCGAGCATGTGCTCGCCGCAACCAACGATGGCGATTTTCAGTCCTGCGTCATCGCGCAAGGCGAAGTTGTGATTACGCACCGCAAAGGCGCGCGCAAAGTGTCGCGGTCTTTTCCGCTCACCATGTTCAAATCGATCTCCGATTGCGTCCACTCAGACCCTGACTGGTTTCCGGACTTTGGCGAGGAGGACGAATGATCCACCTCGCGCACGTCGCCTTCCGCACCGTCGCCGTTCTCACGCTGCTGGCGCTGATCCTGGCGCACTCTGCATCGCTATGATCACCGCAGAGTATCTTCGCTCCCGTCTCGATTATGATCCCGAGACGGGAGTTTTCGCGTGGAAGGCAAAACCTGGTGGCTCGCGTTACGCGGACCAATGGAACGATCAATTCGCGGGAAATCGCGCGGGCTCCCCAGCCAAGCGCGGCTATCGTCAAATCATGATCGACGACGTGAACTACCGCGAGCATCGACTCGCGTGGCTCTACGTCCACGGCAAGTTCCCCGAAGGGTCGCTTGACCACAAAAATCTCAATCGGTCTGAGAATTGGATTGACAATTTGCGCCCAGCCACCAGCTCGCAAAACAGCGCGAACCGTTCGAAGACGAAGCAAAACAAAAGCGGGCATAAAGGCGTTAGCTGGAACCGCCAAAAGCAAAAATGGGACGTAAGGCTTACCGTCGCTGGACGCCGCATTTTCCTTGGTGCTTTCGACGACGTGACCGAAGCTGCACTAGCCTATGCCTGTGCTGCCGCGAAGCACTTCGGAGAGTTCGCACGATTCGACGGCCTCTGAGTTGAGACCAAGTTGCCGACGCCACTCAGCGCGCGCCTGTGTGGCGCCTGGCGCTATTGCGTAAAGATACCTGGGAACGTTTTGCATCGGGTTCGCTGGATCCAGCTGCCAATCGGGATTGCCCGCCCGCTCTATCGCACCAGCCTTGACCGCCTTGAGCCAGAGCCACGCCTTGACGCTGCCACGCGGGAATTCAGACATCAGTGCGTGAATCTCGGTCGACGTGTACCAGGTGCCTGGCTCCATGCGCGCGACCATGACTTGCCATCCGGGCAATGCGTAGCGCGGTCGCTGCCATTCGCCTTTCAAGCTGATGGCGTTCGCTGCGCGCACCGCCGCCGCGCGTTCGGCAGCTCTGCGTTTGATCGTTGCCTGTGTCGCCATCGTCGCCGCCTTGCGCTGCCGCGCCTTCCTGGCATCGAGCCGGGCCATCGCCTTGTCGATCGCCTTGCGGCTGGCCGGCGTCACCTCGAATATCTTTCCCATCTATCTCACCATGTCCAAAAAGTCAGCCTCATGCCGCGCCTTTATCCCGCAGGTCCAAAAAGTCCGGGCCAGGGACGTAATGCTACGAGGGCCGCCCGCAAAGCGGCCTCTATACGTAGTATAGGGGTTGAAGACACACCCCTCTGAAGTCAATGAAATCAATGGTTTGTACCCCTCTGAAGACCCTCTGAAGATCGAGGCGTGAAGAATCCCAGATTGCTCAATGATTTCATGGCTTTGCAGAGTCATGCGCCTGACCCTCTGAAGGGGTCTGAAGGGGGTCTGAAGATGCATGCAATTCACCTCTTGCAAACACGATATTCTTTTGCAAACGGCTCGGCGGACCAACCGTGACGACTTCGATCGAGCCCTTTTCAAGCAGTGAATTGAGCGCGATCTCGAAGAAACGTTCCGGCACGCCAGCATGGCGATGATGTCTTGCAAATAGCATCGGCGCGTAGTTTGCGCCCTTCGAAGGGCTGATGTGGCGCTTCTCCTTGTTGAAGCGATCGACCATTTCGAGGAACACCCGCTCGGCCCGCTCGACCTTGGTCTCAGGGTCTTCCATGCCTTCGACATCGCCAAACTCGAATGCCGCGGTTGCGACGAACCGGCCGGCCTCCCACCGCATCTCCAACTCCTGGCCGATGCCGGCGTAGTTGGCCTTCTTGGTCTCGAGGATGCGCACGTTGGGGTCGATCTCGACGCCGGCATCGTCCTTGTCGCGCTGCAGGTAGAGCCGCGAGCGCACGCTGTTGTTCCACGCGACGTTGCCGGACGAGCCGGATCCGCTGGCCATGCCGGAGAGCGATGGGTGGGCGAGCAGCAGGATCGCGCAATCGAACTCGATCGCGAGCCCGCGCAGCATGCCTATGAACTGCCTGGCCAGCGATTTCACGTTCTCGTTGCCACCGAAGATGTCGGCGAGGTTGTCCAGCACCAGGAGGGCAGGGCGCAGCTCCGCAAGCGTCGCGCGCAGGGTCGAAAAGAGCTTTGTCTTCTTGAGCACCGCCGCGTCATTTTCACCGGCCACGGCAAGCAGGCAGTCCTTCCCGGCCATCACAGCGACATGCAAACCGCCCAACGTGTCCAGCGCCAGGTTCTCGCCGGCGCAGATGTCCTTCAGCCGGATGTGCGTTTCGTCCTCGTCATCCTCAGCCGAGAAATAGAGCGCTGGCCCTGGCTTCACATCGCGTCCGATCCAGCGCGAGCCCGACGACATCGCCACGCAGAGCTGCATAGCCAGCAGCGACTTGCCGGTGGCGCCGTCACCGTTGAGCGTCGTCACGTTCTTGTCGGGGATGAGGTCGGCTACGACGAATTGCCGCACCGGCTTTTCCTGGTCGGCGAAGCTGGCGGCCGAGCGGATGTTGAGGGCAGAAACGGGAATAGTTTCGCCACGCTGATCTGCAGGACGGATTGGCGCAACACCAACATCGATGTCGACAGCACCGAACTCGCCGCCGGCCGTCTTGTAACCAGGTGCGCCTTGGCCGTGCTCGAAGCCGTTCCTGACTTTGACGGCCAGTTCGTCCGGCATCCATGGCGGGGATGCTTTGACCTCGTTCCAGTGGTCGAGCATCAGGTCGAGCGCTGTCGCTTCGGCAACGCCGAACGCCCTAAGCTCGGCCGCAACGGAATATGTGACCGTGTCACCGCCGGCGCCTTCAACAGCCTCCGGTGCGTGGTTGACGAGCCAATCGACAGCCCTGGCTATGTTCTCGGCCCTGTCGAGCTCGATCAGCGCGCTGCCGTCTCGCGGCGCGTGCGTGGTGCGCCTGTCGAGCGTGTCCTCGAGCCATTGTGGCGCTTTATCCGGCTTCGCGTATACTTCGGTTTTATACGCTTCTCCGTCTATTGTGCTGCCCGGCGCCAGCACATAGCCGCGCTCGCCCCTGAGATCGATGCCGGGGAAATCGGGAATGGTGTCGGCTCTGTTGCCGAACGCTTTGGCGGTCCGGAGGTAGACGTGCACGCCGCCGGATGGCGTGGTGGCCCGGAGCGATTCTGGCAAACCCATCATGTCAAGCATGGCGAGCGAATCGAGACCGGACTTGCCCTTCTTGCAGTCCGCGTCGATGACGGTCACGCCGCGGCCAGTCGCGATGCCAATATTGTAGTTCGGGTTTTCGGCCCACCAGGCGGTGATGGCCTTGGCTGCGCTCGTTGCAAGATCCGGCCAATCGTCGATCGCCGGCACCTTGGAGTTCGGAATTACGGGAAAAACCCGGAAGCCGTTGGCCGCGGCTTCGAGAGCGGCGGCAAGCTTGGTTGGCTGCATGAGGTGTGCCGTCGCCTTTATTGTTCAGGGCCGTGCGCTACAATAGATCGCACAAAGATACAAACGAGGCAAGCCGCTACGGCTTGAGGGCGTCGTCGAGCGCTGCAATCTGGTCCGGCGCAAAGTCGCCTGGCTTGTGCGAAGCGCAGCCGGTTGGCAGGAGAAGCATTGCCAAAACGACGGCGCCGACTAGATTTCTCGCATGGCCTTTCACAGCTTCTCCGCGCCCGTCGCCATCCTCTGGTCTCGCGGCACCGCCCACATAGGCGATGTGGAACGCGCGCTTGAAGAAATGCAAACCTGGGTGCGCGACAAAGGACTGAGCCCGGCTATCGAGGCGGCCTATCCGATCTGCTACGGAGCGATTGCAGACCCGCCAAGCTCGACTGTTGAAGAGGCGCGCGCTGCGTTCATTGAAGCAGCGAGAGAACAGGGGAAGTTGCGCGGGGAGTAGCATGTCAGGCGGGCTCGTAGGTGGCCGCGAAAATGTCGGGCTTGCACGGGTACAATTCGCCCTTGATTCCGCGAATGATCCAGTCGCCAGCCATGGCCTTGTGCGGCCCTTCCAACGTGCCGATGTACAGTTCGCCGGGGCCAGCAAAGACCTCGCCGGCCCGGACAGCCTTCCAGTTCTCCGGGTTGATCTGCTGGACGACCGCCGGCAACCACTCAGGGCAGCCGCCAACGATGGTGCTGCCGTCGAACTGCACGGCTTCGATTACGACCGGCTTTTTGCGATATTTAGGCATCATGCATTCCTTTCATCAAAGAGGCTGGCGTAGGGAGAGAGTGGTCCGCTTCCCCCAGGGATGCGAATGGTCATCGGGATGCCTCACGAGCGGCGGGAATGGCTTGGATGCCCAGTTTCATTGGGTGATGAGAAGACGGCATCCCTTCCACCATGTTCCGCACCATAGCATCGGCCTGCGCGGCGTCGAAAAGGTTCGTGCCGACCGGCTTATGCTTCATTGGCCAAGCCGTGTTCTCGTTGAAGTCAGCCTTGAAGCTGATCCCCGCATCTGGTCGGAAGTTCTCCGGAAGACGCCACATCAGGAACCGGTCAACCATATGCTTGATCTGTGCGTCGGTTGGCACGCTCGCTACCGGTGCGACAGCGGGGGAGGCGCGTTCGACCAGCAATGCGTATCGAACAGCATGCTCGACATGAACCCGCATGACCGAATAGGGCGTGACGCCAACCGTATCTGCCGCCATGCGAGCAGCTTGGACAATATCGGGCGGCGTTTCCTGCCACGCTACCGGCTCCTTGCTCGGTGCCGCTGCTACCGGTGAGGCCGGTTGAGGCTGCGCATCGAACTCGTCGCCGAACGACTGGCCGGATATCGGGCCGCTATCGCCCCACGTCACCCCCACCACTTCAGGGTGATCAACTGGAGCGGCGAGAGCGGCGCAGATTGGCTGCAACGCAGCGGTTACATCGGATAGGCGAACTAGGTCGCTGTTTTCGTCGGGGCCATTTTCAATCCCGCGATATCCACGGAGCGTCGCTGCCCCTCTGGCAACGAACAGCTTTCCAACGACTGGCAATTCCAACTGCTCAAGCTTTCTCAGATCATCTTCCGTAGTGGTGTGGGTGGCGAGAGCGGCGTCGATGCGATGCACAACGCCCCACAAGAGGTCTTCTGCTGGCGCGAGTAGAAACTGTCGCGCTTCTTTCAGCGCCTCAACCATAACGCTGTTCGTCATGACTGCACCGCCTTGCGGGCGATGTCACCGCAATCGCATATCTGCTGCCCGTCTTCCTTCGTGACCGGTATTGCCTTGGGGGTGATGCATTCCGGGTCGCCGTCCCACGACGGAGTATCGACCCAGTTGGCCGGGTCGGCGTAAAACGTCAGCGCCTTGCGCACCGCATCCAGTTCTCCACTTCCTACCGTATTGGTAGGGGTGCGGTAATGCCGGTTCTGGAACCATTCCGAAGCAGCGAGGTAATAGGCTGTCTTGTCTTCGGCGCTGTTCGTCTTGAACGCTGCCAGGCGAAGGCGATCGATCTCGATCTCGCGCTGTGTGTCGCTTGTCATGATTTAATCCATCAAATGCATGAGCGCAGCAAAGGCGGTGAAGGCGAGACCTGAACATCCAAGGGCGGTGACTGCTGACGCCGCCCCCATCTGCAACAGCAAAAGGCCAAGGGCGGTGATGATGGTGAAGGCCCACCAAAAGATGGCGAGCCATGTTCCATAGGCGAATGTCATGACTTTTCTCCAGTTGTCGAGAGGGCGGCATCACGACACGCCGGATAATAGCCCTCACAGTTGCAGTATCGGTCGGGGTGTTTCTCGCAGGGCTTGAGGGTCTGCATCTCTGTTGATGCAGACGCCATGTTCAACGTGACGGTCGCTACCGGTGCGACAACGGGAGACGCGAAGAACAGCGGCTCAATTCGCGCGCCAGTGCATCCCCGCAGATACTTCCGAAAATTACTGGCCGTCCGCTCAGCATCTACTCTGTCGCGGCAAATGAACCACTGTGGGCCCGGCTCCGCTATGATGTACCAAAAGGCCGGCTGGTCCCCCGCTGGAGCGGCGAGGGCTGCTACCTCGGCGGCGAACTCGGAAAAATGCTGCTTGATTACGAAGTCCGGCACCCCGACTATTCGACCATACATTGAGGTCGCGTATTTATCGACCATCTGCGCCAGCCCCGCCGCATCCAGTTCTCCACTTCCTACCTTGGGAGGGGCGCGACGGTTCCATGCTGCGATGGCTTCATCTTCGGTCGCCGCAATCATCGCGCCGCCGCAATCATAGCACTGAACGTCACCTTGCTCCGGTGGGTACGAATGTCCATGGCCCAAGGCTTCCCCGCCGCAATGCGGGCAAGGCAACAGTTGTGTGTCGCTTGTCATGGCTTATCTCCTGCGAGGGAAAGAGCGGCGCGGGCGTCTTTGCCTTCTGGCTTATCGGTGACGCGCGCGGTGCGGCTGTTCATTCCTACATCGTGGCCGCTGTCACCTGCGCAAATCGGGCAGGCAGTCGAGCGACATTCGTAGTCGGCTCTGTGGATGACATCGAAGCCGCATTCGGGGCATTCGTAGTAGGTAAACCCCGGCTGTTCCGCCACCCCCGCCTCAAGGGCAGGGCTATCTGAGGGTTGGAGGGCGGGAGGGCTGGCGTATAATTTGCGCGTCTCGATCTCTAGCCTATCCCCGCTCCATGATGATCCGAAGGTTGCGTAGGGATTGTCCGGGATGGGGCCATGGTTCCAACCATACATGCCGGTTGGCGTTTTAAACCGCCACTGCTCCCCCACCACCTCAGGGTGATCGACGGGAGAGGCGAGGGCGACTTCGGCATAATGTTGCATCCGCATGTCCTGCTGCCTAGTCCCAAGCAGATGGAAATCGTCTATGAACGGATCGGCTCGCATTGCCTCGATAGCTACGCGCACTCTCGCCGCATCCAGTTCTCCACTTCCTACCTTGGGAGGGGTGGGGCTGCGAATAATGACCGCGCCTTGCCCCGTACATTTCGGACATTGCTGATTGGGCGCATTGCCTCGACCGCTACCGGCGCAGCGCGGGCAAAGTCCGGCGCTTGCTGTCATGTCGTCGCTTGTCATGGGGCGGTCCTCCTTGTCTGATTTGTATCGTTCGTATGACGCGACATTTACTCTTGCAAAGCTACATGTCAAGGTGTATATCGAGATTCATGACAGATAACCAAGGACCGGCGCGCAAACAGGCGTACGACGCCAAGTGGCGAAAAGAGAACAAGGCGCGGACGCAAGAATACTTCCGTGATTGGTACAAAGCTAACAAGGAACGTAGGAGCGCCAGCGAACGCAAGCGCAAATACGGTCTGACCGCTGAGCAGTGGGCAGCTGTGTTTGACGCCCAAGGCGGTAGATGCGCGATATGCTTGCGGGATACACCAGGCAGTAAACGCGGATGGAACGGCGATCACTGCCACACTATGGGGGTATTTCGCGGCATTTTGTGTCGCCAATGCAATCACGGTCTCGGCAACTTCCAAGACAACATCGACAATTTGCGGCGCGCAACCGCATACCTTGAGAGGCACATTTTCGCGTGACAAATTCAAAAGCACTCGACCCGCTGGCGCCTCGCATCGAGGAAGCCCTTCTGATGTCCGCGATGAGCCAGACCAAGTTCGGCTACGTCCACTTCGGCGACCCGGCGTTCGTCAAGAAGATGCGTGAAGGCCGCGGCTTCCGCCGGCCGATGATCACGAAGATCGAAAACCTGCTCAAGGAGATTGGCGTATGAGCCTGCGGATCGAAGAAGGCTGTTTCTACAAGCAGCGAGACGGACTGATGGTGGGCCCTGTAACCCGCAACGGCAGATGGTCGACGTGGCCTTGGACGACAGGCGTCGGCAAAGGCCGCATGTGGCGCGATGACGGTACTTATGGTGCCGAGATCGGTATCATCCACTCGAAAGACTTGGTCGAGAAAGTCGAAGCGTCGTCGTTGAATGTTATATTTTGCGATGCCACAGATCGCGGTAACGAAACGGAAACCATAATTGTTAACGACAGAAATACTTCGTTGACGAATGTCGAAAACGTACCGACAACGGTCTTCAGGGACAGTTTGGAAGTGAAGAATGGGTCGGCCGAAGTAGCCGATCTCGCCGGGGAGACTTTCGCGCCACTCGATACTTTGACGATGCGCGCGACGGATATTGCCGGCAAAGCGTCAAACCTTGTTGGTGGTGATCGAGATCGCCAGCACGGCGCCAAGCGCGACAACTTTTCTCGCATCGCGACCGCATGGAACGCGTGGCTGCACATCCGCAAGGATCCCGCAGCGCCACTCGACGCCCACGACGTGGGCGTGATGATGACCATGATGAAACTGGCCAGGACGCAGTCCGGCAACCTGAACATCGACGACTACATCGATGCCTGCGGCTATGCCGCGTGCGCCGGTGAGGTCGCCCAGGCGGCCTGAGAATAATTCGAGCATTGTCACAAAACGTTACTGGCTGAAACACTTGCGTAAACTAGGGCGGCTGATAAAGACCATATCGGGCTTAGTAACCCGGATCGAGACTAGAGAGCGGCCTGATGGGCGCTTTGACAAGTGCGCCTGCTTGGCGGCCGCGCACGCTTCCTGGCCTTTTGGCCGGGGGCGGCGCGCGAATGTCCAAGCGCAAGCTAAAGGCGCGCCGGCCCGTCGTCTCGACGTGTTACTAACCCCCGGCTTTGCCCCAGCCTAGCGGATATCGTACAACGAGTACGAAACAAGAACAGCCGTTGACTAACGGTGCGGCAAATCGTACGATCGTGCATTGATTTTCGTACACTTTGTACAAATTAACATCTTCTTTGGGATCGGAGCTGACGGGCATGAGCAGTGTTAAGTTGATGAATCTCGACCTCGGCACGAAGACGGGGTTTGCTGTGGGCGGCGCCAACCACATGGTGAGCGGCACCTGGAATCTCAAGCCAGGCCGGTTCGACGGCGGCGGCATGCGCTTCGTGAAGTTCAGGCAGCGGCTCGACGAGGTGTATGCGGCGTACGGCTTCACGCACGTCTTCTTCGAGGAAGTGCGCCGGCACGCCGGCACCGACGCCGCCCATGTTTACGGTGGGCTGATGGCGACTCTCACGGCGTGGTGCGAGGAGAAGAAGCTGCCGTACCAAGGCGTGCCCGTAGGAACCATCAAAAAGGGATTCACGGGTAACGGGAACGCTTCGAAAGACCTGATGATCGCTGAGTGCGTGCGCCGTGGCTTCCAGCCGGCTGACGACAACGAAGCCGACGCGATCGGGCTGCACGATTGGGCGCTGAAGGAGATGGGGCTGGCGCCGCCGAAAGAGCCCGCGTCCGCGGTGAAGGCGGCTGCTTGACCCTTCTCGACCTTGCCTACCAGGACGAGGGCGCAGCCTTCCTCGCCAGCCGCAAGACGGCGCTGCTGGCGGACGACCCGCGGCTCGGCAAGACCATCCAGTCGATCCGCGCGGCCGACATCGCCCAAGCGCTCAAGGTGCTGATCATCTGCCCCGCTGGTGTGGTGGAGAACTGGCGCCGGGAGATCGCAAAGCACCGCCGCGGCGACTGGTCGGCTTTCGTCACGTCCTTCGAGAAGGCGGCCGGCTCCGACTACAAGCGGATCCTCGCGCAGGAGTGGTGCATCTGCATCGTCGACGAAGGGCATTATCTCAAGAGCCTCACCGCGAAGCGCACGACCGCCGTCTACGGCGACAAGGCGAAGATGGGCGCTGACGCCCTGGCTGGCCGCGCCGCGCAAGTGTGGGTGCTCACTGGCACGCCGATGCTCAACCACGCCGGCGAGATGTTCCCGCACCTCCGCGCGCTCCACACGGCCGCCGTCACATCCGAGCGCACCGGCCAGCCGTGGACCTACCAACAATTCATCGTCTCGTACTGCCAGATGCAGTCGAATGGGTTCGGCGACAAGATCGTGGGCAGCAAAAACGAAGCGAAGCTGCACGCCAAGCTCGACGGCTGGATGCTGCGCCGGCGCAAGAAGGACGTTCTGAAGCACCTGCCGCCGACCCGGTTCGAAGACCTGTTCATCGAAGGCGACGTGACCGGCTTGCCGGGCGACGAAATCGAACTGGTGCGAAAGGTGCTGGCGGAGGAGGGCATCAAGGGGCTCGGCCGTGTGGCGGCCAACGGCAGCGTGTCGACGCTCCGGCGGCTCGTCGGCATGGCCAAGGTGCCGGCGATGCGCAGCTGGCTCGCCGACTGGCTCGAGAGCAATCCGCCAGAGGACAAGATCGTCGTGTTCGCGCACCACCACGAGGTGATCGAAGCGCTCTACGACAAGCTGCACGTCTCCTTCGTGCGAATCAATCGCGACACCAAGAAGGCCGAGCGGCAGGCGGCGATCGACCGCTTCCGCGACGACCCGAAGGTGCGCGGCATCATCGCTAGAATGAGCGGAGAGGGCGTCGGCATATCCCTGGCCAGGGCCGACGAGATGATCGTCGTCGAGCCGTCATGGGTGCCTGGCGTGAATGACCAGGTCTACGAACGCATCGTCGATCTCGGCAAGGTCAATCCGAATTTCGTCCGCATCGCCATGATCGCTGGCTCGATCGACGAGGACATCCAGAACGCGTGTTCCAGGAAATCGTCGTCGATTGGCGCCGTGATCGATGGCTCGCCAAAAATGTAGCGATTGAAGATATTTTGTATCTTGCAAAGCGCTACAACTCAGTCTACACCTGCGTTAACAAAACCCAACTAACGGAGAACCAAGCGTGTCCATTCGCATTGAAATCACCGGCGAGAACACCCAGGAAATCGCGCAGAGCATCCTTCAGATGGCGTTCATGATCGCGCCACGGCTGGCGGCGTCGCAGGCGGCACCAGCGGAAGCAGTCGCCGAGACCGTGCAGCCCGTCAAGAAGCCGGCCCGCGCGAAAAAGGCCGATGCGCCGACGATCGAACATGACGAGAGCGAGGTGAAGACCGATGTGCGTGCCGATACAGCATCTGAGCAGCCTGGCAGCAGCGCAGCACAACCAAGCGGAGATGCTTCGGCAGAGGCAGATGGCGTTTCGGCCGGTGCCGCGCAAGACAACGAAGCTGCGGCCGAAGTGGATGCGGTGGCCGAGCCGGCCCTGACCATCGACCAGCTGCGCGCCTTCACGATCAACGAATATCTGAACACGGTGTTCGAGAAGCAGGAGGACCGGAAGAACGCGTACGGCGCGCTGCTTGAGCGCTTCCAGATCAAGGCGATCACGGCGCTGCCCGTTGAGAAGATCAACGAGTTCAAGGCCGCCGTCGACGCCAAGATCGCGGAGGCGTTGGTCGGCAAATGAGATCGCTTCACCTAAGCTGGCTTGGCGCGGCTGCTGCAATGTTCGCGTCGTCAATGGACGCGGTGAGCGCGTCAATCATCTCGACGCCTCAAGTTCCGAACGGCGTCAAGAACCGCCACCGCAACGTTCGCAGTAGCCGCTACATGCCGCACCAGGGCAAGCAGGAGTGCGCGCGGCGCATCCGGCAGGGGTTGGGCCAGTGATCAGCGGCGGCTCAGACGACGACTTCCGCAGCCTGCGCAACACGCTGCTGATCCTGTGGGCCATGTCGTTGGTCGGCGCCTTCGCAATTGGAGCTTTGTTGTTCTGATGAGAGTTGTCCCGTCGATGCCAGACTACGCCGTGACCAAAGACGGTCGCGTGTTCCGGGTGACACAGTACGCTCACGGGCGCGCAGTGCCTTTCGAGATGAAGCCTCGACTGGACAGCGACGGTTATGTGTTGGTCGGCCAACACCACAAAGTCCATCGCATGGTGGCGGAGTCTTTCGTGCCTAACCCCGACAATTTGCCGGAAGTGCGTCACAAAGACGGTGTGCGCCACCACAACTCGGAGGACAATCTCGAGTGGGGGACGCATCTCGACAACATGCTGGACATGGACCGCCACGGCACTAGGCCGATCGGAGAGCAGAGGAAGATATCGAAGCTCACCGTCGATCTGGTCCGCGAGGCGCGCATCCGTGCGGCGAAGGGAGAAAGTCACGTCGATATCGCGCAGGACATGCCGGTAGATCGAAGCGTGCTTTCCCGTGCAATTCGAGGAGACACCTGGCGCCATGTCTGAAACACACACTGCCAGGAAACACGCCAAGCTGGCGCCGTCTGCGGCGAAGAGATGGATAAATTGTGCGGGGTCCGTCCGCGCAACCGACGGCCTGCCGGACGAGACATCGTCGGCGGCGGCCGAAGGAACGGCAGCTCACGAACTTTGCAGCCACTGCCTGACGACCGGCGATGACCCGGCGGCGTTCCTCGACATGTACGTCGACATCCACGCCGCTGAAGGCAAGCCGCGCTTCGTCAGCCTGTCTGAGGAGCCCACCGGCGAGAACGCCATGCGCTTCTTCCCGGTCGATGACGAAATGGTCGACGCGGTTGAGATGTACGTGTCCTTTGTCCGCGGACTGCTCGCCCAGGAGCCTGACGCCGAGATGGAAGTCGAACAGCGGCTCGACATGACGCACCTTCACCCAGCCATCTTTGGCACCGGTGACGCGACGGTGTTCCTGCCGATCGAAGCGCACCTGCATGTGCCAGACTTCAAATACGGCAAGGGCATCGCAGTCGACGCCGACGAGAACCCGCAACTGCTTCTCTACGCCGCCGGCGCCGCGCGCCGCTACCACAACCGCAAGATCGCCAAGCTGACCGCGCACATCATCCAGCCGCGCGCGCCGCACCGGAAGGGGCCGATCCGGTCCTACGATATCGACCTGCTGGACCTGTTCGAGTTCGAGGACATGCTGGCGGCCGCCGCGGCTGCGACGGACGATCCGAACGCGCCGTTTTGCGCGGGCTCGTGGTGCCACGACTCATTCTGCAAGATCGAGGGCACCTGCCCGACAAACAGGGTCAAGCGGTTGGCCGACGCCGGCGCCGAGTTCGGCGATGTCGAGACGGAAGCCAAATTCCCGGCGATCGACACGATGACCGTCGAGCAACGCTCCGCAGTGCTGCGCGAAGCCGACGGGCTGCTGTCCTACGTCAAGGCGGTCCAGGAAGCCGAGCATGCGAAGGCGCTCGCTGGCAATGGGCTGCCGGATTTCAAGCTCGTGGCGAAAAGAGCCGTGCGCAAATGGAAGGACGAGAAGGCCGCCAAGAACCATCTCTACGATCTTGGCGCCACCAACGACGACATCATGACGGAGCCGAAGTTCCGTAGCCCCGCGCAGCTCGAAAAGCTGTTCCCCGGCAAGAATGCGACGCTGCGCCAGGCCGCCATGGCTGACCTCGTCGTCAAGCAGAGTTCCGGCCTCAATCTGGTGCCGGCATCCGATCCCCGACCGGCCGTCAAAGTTGATGCGGCGTCCGAGTTCGAGGTTGTGGAGTAACCGGGCCTGCCACCACAAAGTGGCCCATCATCCTGTAAGGAACCACTCATGCCTAACATTCCCGATAGCCTGAAGAAAGCATTCAAGTCGGACAAGTCCGGCAACATCATTCTCCCGGCGGCGCGCATGGTCTATGCCTCGCTGTTCACGGCCACCCGCCCGTCTAAGAGCGAGACGGACCCGAAGCGCTTCCAGTACGCCAACACCGTGCTCGTGCCGGCTGGCGCCGATATCTCCGCGCTCGAAGACGAAATCGACCGCATCTTCAAGGAGAACGTGCCGGAGGCCAAACGCGCCACGACCAAGTGGAAGCGTCCGATCCTGCTGACGGCCGATCAGGGCACCCTGGCCGGCTACGCGGACGACTATCCGATCACGCTGCGCGCCAACTCGAAGGCGTTCCAGAAGGACGGCAAGCCGCGTCCGGCGCCGGATGTCATCGACAACGCCGGCAACCCGGTCGACAAGGCCGACGAACCGCAGCAGACCTACAACGGCCGCTGGTGCAGGATGTCTTTGAATCCTTACTGGTATCCGGCCAACGACGGTCAGCCTGGCGTTTCTCTCGGTCTCGTCAACGTGCAGCTTCTGTACCACGACGACCCCCTGGCCGGGGGAAAAGTGAAAGCCTCGAGCGATTTCGAAGCGATCGCCGATGCCGACATGGCTGATCTGGACAAGGAGTTCGCGTGATGGAGTCGGCCACGATCGGCCACAACTCCATCGCCGGCAAGGAACTGACTGCGATCATCGAGCGCATCGAGCGTTTCGAGGTCGCCAAGAAGGACATTGCCGACGAGATCAAGAACGAGTTCACCCAGGCCAAGGGCAAGGGGTTCGACGTGAAGATCATGCGCAAGGTCATTCGCATGCGGAAGATGGACCAGGCCAAGCGCGAGGAAGAACAGGCGCTGACCGAAGCCTATCTGCACGCCTGCGGCATGCTCTGATTGTAGCGTTGTAGGATAGAAAGGAGACTTCCTATGGAACTGCACCAACTGATGGCCGGCGGGAAAGTTGAAACCTCAACCGCGAAGGTCGGCCCGGATTGGCTCCGCGGCGACTGGATGGAGACCTGGACCGGGAAGCAGTTTTTCCCGTTTCAACCGACTGTTGAAAGTGTCGACATCCTCGACATCGCCCACGCGCTTTCGATGACGTGCAGATACGGCGGTCATTGCAAGCAGTTCTACAGCGTCGCGCAGCATTCGGTGCTCGTGGCCAGCAAGGCGCCAGCGCACCTCGCGCTGCGCGCTCTGCTCCACGATGCACCGGAGGCGTACACCGGCGACCTCATCCGGCCCATCAAGAAGCACCCCGAAATGGCTGCCTTCGAATGGGTCGAGCAGATCGTCGAGCGCGCCATCTGTGCCGCGCTCGACGTGCCTTTCCCAATCATGACGCCGGAGATCAAGCGGCTCGACAACCGGATCCTGCTCGACGAGCGGATGCAGGTCATGTCGGCGTCCGGCCACGAGTGGACGCTGTCCGAGGGCGAACCGCTCGGCGTCACCATCGAGCCATGGAGCCCGGAGACGGCGCGCTGGAAGTTCCTGAACGCCTACGAGCAATACCGCGCGTGGCACAAGCTGACGGTGGACGCATGACCACCGTCACGATCTACGCGCTCACCATGCCGCCGTCGGCGGTGTTCCAGCGATCGTTCGCCAGGCCAGCCGACGCGCGCGACTACGCCGCGTTCTTCCGCGGCTTGGGCTCGTGCCACGTCAAGACGAGGAGAGACCGATGAGCGGCGCAGCGAGGAAAATCGAACTCGGCACGATCAGCGAGCGCACCAGTTGGCAAGCGCTGTTCGAATACGCCTGCGAGCTTGAAGGCATGGTCAAGACCCTCACGGAGGCGACGACCGAAAATGTGCTGCACCTCCTGCAGCGGGCGTTCCACCTGACCGGCAAGGAGGCGAAGATGCTGGCCTCCCTGGCGGACGGCCGGACCCACACGAAGGCGCACATCCTCGACGCGATGTATTGGGACCAGATCGACGACGCGCCAGAGCCGAAGATCATTGACGTGTTCGTCTGCAAGGTCAGGAAGAAGATTGCCGGCTCCGGCGTCGGGATCGACACCCTTTGGGGCAACGGGTACGTGCTGACCGGGGTCGAAACGCTCCGGGCCATAATGTCTGGCGCCGTTCCTGTCCTCGCCGAGGGGGCCACGGCAGAGCAGATCGTCGGCCGCCACCCCGGCACCTTTGGTCGCCGCTACGGGACCGTGCGCGACGCGGTCATCGGGTTCCTGCAGGAGCGGGCCGACCAGGACGGCGTGGTCGTCGTCACGTCGCGCGAGGTGAGTGCAGGGGCCGGGCTCAACGGCGCCGGCTCGGTGAACATCCGCAACTTGGAGAGGGCAGGCCGTCTCAAGGTTTTGAAAGCGGCTGAGAGGCAAGGGGCGATCGGTTGCGGTCTCTGGACCTTGAAGCTGGCGGAGGCCGCGTGAGCGAGAATTGGCGCACCATTCCCGGCTTTGAAGGGCTGTACGAGGTCTCTGATCTCGGTCGCGTGCGGAGCTTGGACCATGTGGTGCTTCGAAACAGTCCGTACCACGGCGGGCTCATCCCGACGCGGCGCAAAGGCAGAGTTCTGAAACCCTGCGTGACTGACGGCTACGAATTCGTGAACATCTACCGCGACGGCGAGATGCATCGTTTTGCAGTGCATATTTTGGTCGCCGCAGAATTCATCGGCCCCAGGCCGGAGGGGCTTGTCGTTCGACATTTGGACGGGGTCAAAAGGCACAATCTACCGGGCAATTTTTGCTACGGCACGCCGAAGGAAAATTCCGAAGATAGCGTGAAGCACGGGACGTTGTCGCATTCTGAGGGGCACCACAAAGCCAAATTGACACGCGAAGACGTAGCTAAAATCCGCGCGGCGCGGGGGGCTGAACGACAAATAGATTTGGCCGAGCGCTTTGGGGTTTGTCAGACCGTCGTAAGCAGCATCCAGCTCGGAAAGATTTGGCGACATGTCTGAATCGTCGCTTCATGTGGATTTCGAGACGAGAAGTGCGGCAGACCTCAAGCGTTGCGGCGTTTACGCCTACGCCGCGCACGCGACGACGGACATCTGGTGCCTGGCCTACGCCTTCGACGACGGGCCGATCGAAGTCTGGACGCCGGGCCAGCCAGTGCCGGCCGACATCGTCGAGCACATCATGCTCGACGGCGTGCTGACGGCGCACAACGCTGCGTTCGAGCGGATCATCTGGCGCTACATCCTGGCGCCACGCTACGGCTTCCCGGAGCCCGCCACGGAGCAGTGGCGCTGCACCATGGCGATGGCATATTCGCTGGCGCTGCCTGGCAGCCTTGAGAATGCTGCGCCCGCCGCCGGGCTCGACATGGCCAAGGACAAGCACGGCCACCGGCTGATGATGCAGATGGCTAGGCCGCGGAAAACCGAGCCGGAACTGATCTGGTGGAACGAGCCAGAGAAGATCGTTCGGCTGATCGAATATTGCAAGCAGGACGTTGCGGTCGAGCGTGCGCTGGAAAAGCGCTTGCGGCCGCTGTCGGTCTCCGAGTTGGCGTTGTGGCATCTCGACCAGAAGATCAACGACCGTGGCGTGCTGGTCGACGAGACGTTGGCGCTGGCCGCCAAAGGCATCGTCAAGCAGGCGCAGGCCGACCTCGATGTCCGAATGCGCGCGCTGACCGACAACGAGGTGTCGGCATGCTCGAACCGCAACCAGCTCGTGAAGTGGATCCGGGCCCAAGGCGTCGATTGCGACAGCATCAACAAGGCCGCGATGGAAGTGCTGCTCGAGGAAGACAACCCGCTGCCGCCGCAGGTGCGCGCCGTGCTGCTGGTCCGGCAGGAGTCGGCGAGGGCATCCGTCGCCAAGATTGACAGCTTGCTGAATGGCAAGTCGCCGGAAGACGATCGCGCCAAGGGACTGCTGCAGTTCCACAGCGCATCGACCGGCCGGTGGGGCGGGCGCCGCTTCCAGCCCCAAAATTTAAAACGTCCCGACGAGGAAGACATCGACACGCTGATCGACATCGTCGCGACCGGCGATTTCGACTACCTCTCGATGTCGTACCCCAATCCGCTGTCCGCCGTCGGCGACATCCTGCGCGGGCTGGTCGTGGCCGCACCTGGCCACCGCATCGTGGCGGCCGACTATTCGAACATCGAAGGCCGTGTGCTGGCGTGGCTGGCGGGCGAGCAGTGGAAGCTGGATGCGTTCCGGGCGTTCGACGGAGGGACAGGCCATGACCTTTATAAGATCACGGCCGCCGGTATCTTGGGGAAGGAGCCGAGTGCGGTCACAAAGGACGAACGTCAGAGCCACGGCAAGGTGCCAGAGCTTGCCCTTGGGTATCAGGGCGGCGTTGGTGCGTTCTCCACTATGGCGGCAAATTATGGTCTCACTCTTGAGGTGCCGGTCATCGAGGCCATCCGCGACGGCTGGCGCGAAAAGCATCCCCGGATCAAGCAGTTCTGGTACGGCATGGAAGAAGCGGCGGTCGACGCCGTCCAGCGGCGCGGCGAGGTCACGCGCGTCGGCAAGATCGCGTTCAAGGTCGCCGGCAGCTGGCTGATGATGAGGCTGCCGTCCGGCCGCTACATCGCATATCCCCGGCCGGAGATCCGGGAGTTCGACGTGCCGTGGGGCGGTACGAAGGCGGGGCTCACCTATTTCTCGACGATCGACCCGGCCAAGAAGGGCAAGATCATCGACGATGACGCCAACAGCACGACGTGGGCGCGGATCAAGACCTACGGCGGCATGCTGGCGGAGAACGCGACGCAAGCCGTTGCGCGCGATGTGCTCGCCGACGCGATGCCGCGGCTCGAAGCCGCCGGCTACCCGATCATTCTCACCGTGCACGACGAAGTGGTGTGTGAGGTGCCGACGGGCCACGGCTCTGTCGACGAGATGGAAGAAATCATGTGCGACCTGCCTGCGTGGGCTGCCGGCTTGCCGGTGGCCGCGGAAGGCTTTGAAGGGGAGAGGTATCGGAAATGAGATACGATTGTGATGCCCGCCGCGAACGCAAACAGGAATGGCACCGATGGTTCGCGTGGTGCCCGGTCAGAGTGGGGCCGAACGACTGTCGGTGGTTGGAGTTCGTTGAGCGAAAAGGCGAATATGTCTGCTCATGGGGCGACTGCTGCTGGTTCTTCACATATCGGAGCGTCCAGTGAGACTCGCATCGCTCGCCCAAGGTCTTCGCGACACATCTGAACGTTTCGGCGGGATCAAGCACTACCTCGAAGCCGCCGGCCAGCTCGATCGCGCGGCGTCGGCGTTCAGTCGCAACCAGGATCTCGATAGCCTGAAGGCGCTCAACGGCGCCGTGGCCAGGGCCAACCGCTACAAGATGGAGACTGAGGTCGAGAAGGGGCCGGTGGCGCTGTGACCAAGCGGGCTGATGTCAACGACGAAGACAAGCTGACGCTGCCGACCATGGTCATCTATTCGACCGGGTTCAAAGGGCCGTGCGGCTTCGTCGTTCACGCTCCGTCCGAATCAGAGGCCAAACCGGCCAAGCGCCGCAAGAAGCTTAACGCGCCAGTGGCGCGTCAACGTCGCTCTCGCGCTACAAAGTAACTTTCCGGCCTAATGATTTGTTTTCCTTGAGAGATTTCTGGTACGCCCAAGGGGAATCGAACCCCTGTTACCGCCGTGAAAGGGCGGTGTCCTAACCGCTAGACGATGGGCGCGCTCAGACGAAGCGGCTTATAATTGCGTTGTTGCCAACCGGCAACCCATCAGCCGCCAGATGCGGAAACTTTTTTCAAGAGGGGCGAAAACGGCCAGTTTGGTGAGCCAGCGCAGGTTTTCTGGCCTCGCGTCGTTGCACATCTTTGGACGAACGCGCCGCGCAGTCGTCATCCTCGCGTCTGCGCTGCGTCGCTGCGCTCCTTGCTTCGCCATAGGATGACGAAGTCGCGGGTGCCTCGGCTAATCTCGAACGTCGCTGATAGGTAATCGGAAAAAACGGCGGGCTGCTAACAGCCCCTCGGCCCGTTTGCCGAATGGGGATGCTACCCCCGCCGGCGGCAGCGCCAATTCCAGTCGCGCTCGGGGCCGACGTCGACGTGAACGGATTCGGTATGGCAGTAGGTGCCGACGCCGCCGCGGCCGGGCATGGTTCGGATGTAGCTCGCCAGTTCCCATTTGGAGACGCCGGGAACCTGGATGTCGGCGGCGGCGCAATACATGTGCAGCGAATTCTTGGCGCCGTTGGCGCGCCGGTTGCGGGCCGGGTCGCGGTAGCCTGATGTGACCATCATCTTGCGGCCGTAATGGCCTTCGATGGTCTTCAGCACACGCACCAGCGACGGCTTCAGGCAGGCGACGTCGACGCTCTCGTTTTGCTTCAACAGGCCATTGGGCGCCAGCCGGGCGAGGCCGGCGGCGGAGGCCACCTGATAGGCGCCGCCCGAACCCTCGTCCTCGTTCAGGTCGACGTCGCTTTCGTCGTCGAGGCCGGATTTGCGCTTGATCTCGAACAGCGCCGTCTGGCGCACGCCGGGCAAGGCATCGCTGCCGGTGATGTGGTTGCTCTCGTTGCCAAGCGAGGCAAGCTGCAAGGGCTTGTCGGCGGAATTGGCTGACGCTAGCGTGATGATCGGCTTTGCCGGGACGGCCTTCTGGGAAGCAACCGCAGGCTGTTCGCCCGAGCGCGAGTTGACCAGCGGAGCAGGTGCCGCGGAGGCTGGCATGGTGCTGAACAGTGAGGCCAGGAAGCCCTTCTTCGGCGTGTCGATCTGCTGGGGCGCGGCGGTCACGTAGACCTCGTTGGTCGCGGGTGCCGCTGCCGTCGCTTTCGGTGCGGTCACGCCGGCATCGGCGGCGGCGATCTTCTGCGCCACGGCGTCCGTTGCGGCCGCGGTCTGTGCTGACTGCTGCAGCGACTGCGGCGTCTGGCCGACAATGGTTTCGGAGCCGGCGGGAACATTGACCGGGAAGCCGGTGCCGGGCTTGGCCACCGGCACATAGGCGACCTGCTCGGGCAGTGTCGCATCGCCCGCTGCCGTCATCATCATCTGCGGCCCGGTGGATGTGACCTGCACGGTCGAATCGCCCGGCGCCGCAGGGCTGGCGCCGGAAGCCGCGGAGATGTCAGAAGCGGTCGCGTTGTAGCCAGGCATGCCGACGGACATTGTGGGGTCGCCAGCGGAGGTGCAGGACGCCAGAAGCACGGAGAAAAGCGCTGCCGCTATAGTGCGACCTTCTCTCCCCGCGAGACGCGATCCTACTGATTTCAAAACTAAATTCCCCCTCGGTGTCCGGTCGGCCTGCTATTGGTGCGGCGTCGAAACGTTCACATCCAATAACGTTGTGTTCCCAAACCGGAAACGAGACTTGTGTCAATTCTGCAAGCCTCTGAATTATTTGCTCGTTGGAGGCCAATTGAGGCTTCTTGAAGGTTGACGATACCATTTCGCCCCGTTTTGCCGGCTCGTCAACTCACCAGACATTACATTCCGTTACACACAGGCACCTGCAAAAGGTGCCGGCCGTTACACACGCACCTTCACATAGGTGCCGGGGGCATCACCCAGGGTTTTCATGTGCTTGCCCGGTTTGCGGGCCGGAACGAGGGTGTCGTCCTGGGTCTCGATCCAGTGCTGCCAATGCGTCCACCAGGAGCCGGGATGCTCCACCGCGGAGGCGAGCCACTGGTCAAAATCGCCTGTCGGTTTGCCGCCGGTCCAGTACTGGTATTTCTTGGCTGCCGGCGGGTTGACGACACCGGCAATGTGGCCGGAACCAGCCATCACAAACTCGACCTCACCGCCGAAATATTGCGAGCCGAGAAACACGGAAAGGGCCGGCGCGATGTGATCTTCCTTCGACGCCAGGTTGTAAACCGGGATGGTGACGTCGGCCAGCGACAAAGTGCGGCCGGCGAGTTCCATCACGCCACGCGTCAGATTGTTCTCGAGATAACAGTTGCGCAGGTAGAAGGAGTGGTTGGCGGCCGCCATGCGGGTGGAATCGGCGTTCCAGTAGAGCAGGTCGAAGGGAAGGGGATCCTTGCCGCGCATGTAATTGTTGATGACATAAGGCCAGATCAGGTCGCCCGAGCGCAGCATGTTGAAGGCGGTCGCCATCTTGGTGCCGTCGAGGTAGCCCTTTTCGTTCATCGATTTCTCGACCGCTGCCACCTGGTCCTCGTCGACGAAGACTTTCAGGTCGCCGGCATGGGTGAAGTCGACCTGCGTGGTGAAGAAGGTCGCCGATTTGATGCGGTTGTCGCCTTCCTGTGCCAGCAGTGCGAGTGCGGCCGCCAGCAGCGTGCCGCCGACGCAATAGCCGATGGCGTTGACCTCTTTCTCGCCGGTCGCCTTCTCGATCGTGTCGAGGCCGTATTGCAGGCCTTCCCGTATGTAAGCTTCCCAGCCCTTGGCGCCGTGCCGCTCGTCGGGATTGATCCAGGAGATGACGAACACGGTATGGCCTTGCTCGATCGCCCAGCGGATGAAGGACTTTTGCGGGTTGAGATCGAGGATGTAGAACTTGTTGATCCAGGGCGGGCAGATCAGCAGCGGGCGCTTGAGCACCGTCTCCGTCGTCGGATCGTACTGGATGATTTCGGCGACATCGCTGCGCCCGACCACCTTGCCGGGAGATGTCGCGACGTTCTTGCCGATCTCGAAGGGCGAATAGTCAGCTTGTCTCAGCTTCAGGTCGCCCTTGCCGGCGGCGATGTCTTCGGCCAGCATCTTCATGCCGCGCACCAGGTTTTCGCCATTCGAGGCAACGGTTTCTCGAAACAGCTCCGGATTGGTCAGGATGAAGTTCGACGGCGAGATGGCATTGGACACCTGCTTGACGTAGAAGCTGGCCTTATGGCGGGTGTGATCGTCGAGGCCTTCGGCGTGCTCGACCAGGTCGGCCGCCCAGCGCGAGGTGACGAGATAGGCCTGTTTGAGGAAATCGAAGAAAGCGTTGCGACCCCATTCGGGGTCTTGAAAACGCTTGTCGCCGCGCTCGGGCTTGACCGCATCTTCGGGCGCCTCGGCATTCGGGCTAACCTTCTGGATGGCGTTGCCCCAGACCGTCATGTAGCCGGCGAACAGTCGCGTCTGCGCTTCCAGCGCGCGTTGCGGGTCGGCCAGCCAATATTCGCTGAGCTTGGAAAAGGTTTTTACCATGTCGACCACGGGTTCGGCGACATGATCGCGCACCTCGCCCTTTTCGCGCGGCTCGGCCCAGGCGGAGGCGGCTTTGCCGGCCTGTTCGACCATACGCGCCATGTTCAACGCGAAGCGTTCCGGGTCTTTCACCAGATATTGCTCGACGGTCGAAGATTGATCATCTTCCGCTTTGCTCGAATCAGGTGTTTTGGACATGGCTCGCGGGGTTCCTCCCGAGGCGTTTTCTTGACATATTATCATGGGACATCTGACCGGGTCCAATGCGCTGTACCCCGGCTGCCAGGAAAACAATATGACGATTAACACCGGCGAGACCATTTTTTCGGGGGCAGGCCGCTTTTGCCGCATCGCGGTTGCAATCGCCTGTCTGGCGCCAGGGCTGCTGGCGGCAAGTGGCTGCACGAGCGCCAACACCGGCAACGGGATGAATGTCGGCCTGACCCAGGGCGCGCAGGACACCGGCTCTTATCCCAATCTCAACATCCCACCGCAGGTGGCGGCAAAGCAACTCACCCCTGAGGAGACGCAGGCCAAGCTTGCCCAGTTGAAGGGCGAACAGCAGGGGCAAGTGGCCAAGGGCGGCGGCGGTGCCCCGTCCACCAGCCCGGCGGCGCTGAATTCGCTGGCGAAGAACCATGGCAAGGACACGCTGAAGCAGATCGAAGCCAAATGCGATCCCGCCCTCGACCCTACCTGCAAATAAGGCTATATCGCGCGCCGAAAGCGGTCTTTGCCAAGGGCGCCTAGCCAAGCCAACTGTGCTAAAGCCAATCTTAAATCGTCTGGAACTGACATGGAAGAATTTCACAAGGTCCGCCGGCTTCCGCCCTACGTGTTCGAGCAGGTCAACCGGCTGAAGGCCAGCGCCCGTTCGCGCGGCGCTGACATTATCGACCTTGGCATGGGCAATCCCGACCTGCCGACTCCGAAGGCGATCGTCGACAAATTGTGCGAAGTGGTGCGCGATCCGCGCACGCATCGCTATTCCTCCTCGCGCGGCATCCCAGGTCTGCGCCGCGCCCAGGCCGCCTATTATCAGCGCCGTTTCGGCGTGAAGCTCAATCCCGACACGCAGGTGGTGGCGACGCTCGGTTCGAAGGAAGGCTTCGCCAATATGGCGCAGGCGATCACCGCGCCGGGCGACGTGATCCTGTGCCCCAACCCGACCTATCCGATCCATGCTTTCGGCTTCATCATGTCGGGCGGCGTCATCCGTTCGCTGCAGGTCGAGCCGGATGACGGCTTCATCCCGGCGCTCGAGCGCGGTGTCCGTCATTCGATCCCGAAGCCACTGGCATTGATCCTCAACTATCCGTCGAACCCGACGGCGCTGGTCGCCTCGCTCGATTTCTACAAGGACGTGGTCGCCTTCGCCAAGAAGAACGACATCATCATCCTGTCGGACCTTGCCTATTCGGAGATCTATTTCGACGGCAATCCGCCGCCTTCGGTGCTGCAAGTGCCGGGCGCCATCGATGTCTGCGTCGAGTTCACCTCGATGTCGAAGACCTTCTCCATGCCCGGCTGGCGCATGGGCTTTGCCGTCGGCAATGAGCGGCTGATCTCGGCGTTGACGCGGGTGAAGTCCTATCTCGACTACGGCGCCTTCACGCCGATCCAGGTGGCGGCGGCGCATGCGCTGAATGGCGACGGCGCCGACATCGCCGAAGTGCGCGAGGTCTATTTGAAGCGCCGCGACGTCATGGTCGACGCCTTCAGCCGCGCCGGCTGGACCATTCCGGCACCGGCTGCCTCGATGTTCGCCTGGGCGCCGATCCCGGAGCCGTTCAAGCATCTCGGCTCGCTTGAGTTTTCCAAGCTCCTGATCGAGCACGCCGACGTGGCGGTGGCGCCGGGCATCGGCTTTGGCGAGCATGGCGACGATCATGTCCGCATCGCGCTGGTCGAGAACGAGCACCGGATCCGGCAGGCGGCGCGCAACATCAAGCGCTTCCTGGCGTCCAGCGCCAAGCAGCCGAACAATGTGGTGCCGCTCGCCGCGCATCGCTAAAGTCGCCGCACATCTTATTCGAGCAGATTTTTTGAGGGGCGTCGCCGGGCATGGCTGAAGCGTTGCGTGTTGGAATTGCCGGTCTGGGTACTGTCGGTGCCTCGGTGGCGCGCGTGCTGCGCGACAAGGCAGCGGAACTGACGCGCCAGTGCGGACGCGATGTCATCGTCGCGGCCGTTTCCGCGCGTGATCCCAAGCGCGACCGTGGCGTCGACCTCAGCGCCGCCAAATGGTTCGACGATCCGATCAAGATGGCGCAGGCCGCCGATATCGACGTCTTCGTCGAACTGATCGGCGGCGATGAAGGGGCAGCGCGCGCGTCGGTCAAGGCAGCACTTGAAGCCGGACGTCATGTCGTCACCGCCAACAAGGCGCTGTTGGCCAAGCACGGCGTGGCGCTTGCCGAAATCGCCGAGAAGAAGGGCGTGCTGCTCAACTACGAGGCGGCAGTTGCCGGCGGCATCCCGGTCATCAAGACGATGCGCGAGGCGATGGCCGGCAATTCGGTCACTCGCGTTTTCGGCATCCTCAACGGCACCTGCAACTACATCCTGACCCGCATGGAGGCCGAGGGCATCTCCTTCGACGAGTGCCTGAAGGACGCGCAACGGCTGGGCTACGCCGAAGCCGATCCGACTTTCGATATCGAGGGCCATGACACGGCGCATAAATTGTCGATCCTGACCAGCCTGGCCTTCGGCACCAGGATCGCCGCCAACGACATCTACATGGAAGGCATTTCCAATATCAGCCAGGCCGATATCCGCGCCGCGGGCGACCTTGGCTACCGGATAAAATTGCTCGGCGTCGCGCAGCGCACCGACAGCGGCATCGAGCAGCGTGTGCACCCGACCATGGTGCCGACCGCGTCGGTGATCGCACAGGTGCATGGCGTTACCAATGCGGTGGCCATCGAAACCGACATTCTGGGCGAACTGCTGCTCTCCGGCCCGGGCGCCGGCGGCAACGCCACCGCGTCCGCCGTGGTCGGCGATATCGCCGACATCGCAAAGAGCCGGCCGGGCTTCCAGCACGGTCCGGTGTTCGGCCTGCCGGCCAAGGAACTGCGCCCCTACAAGAAGGCGCAGATGCGCAGCCATGCCGGCGGCTATTTCATCCGGCTGACCGTGCACGACCGCATCGGCGTCTTCGCCGCGATCGCCAAGCGCATGGCGGACAACGACATTTCGCTGGAATCGATCGTCCAGCATGCCGTCAGCGGCGAGACGGACGCGCAAAAGACGGTGATCCTGGTCACCCACGAGACGACGGAAGCAGCGGTGCGCAAGGCTGTCGACGGCATCACCAAGGACGGCCACCTCACAGACAAGCCGCAGGTTATCCGCATCGAGCGTGCGGGCTAGGCCAAGTCATTTTTCTCCTTTAACCGATTGATGCTGCTGCTGAAAATGGTTTCGGACGCCATAATGCTCTCTCTCTTTGATTTGGAGCCGGATTGAGATTTCAGGTCGAACCCACCAGTCATCATCGGGTTCTGGCGGAGGCGTGAGCCGCGAGATCAAGGCGCGTCACCAGGAGGTGGAAAAGTTGAGACTTTCCTGTTTAGCCGTCGCATATTGCCGGAAATGACAATCTGTAGACTACGCCTCCTATGACGGGCGACAAACGCTTCTTCCTCGACGTCAGGCAGTCGGCGACCGGTGTTTCCTGGGAACACCGGTTGAGCGAGCGGCAGGACATGACTGCGCTGGCCATAGCGCAGGGCCACGGCGTGCCCGACATTGTGGCTCGCGTGCTCGCCGGGCGCGGCGTCACCGCGGACCAGGCCGAGCGCTTCCTCGATCCGACGATCCGCAATCTGTTGCCGGATCCGGCTTCGCTGACCGACATGGGCAAGGCTGCGACCCGCATCGCCGAAGCGGTCATGGCCAAGGAGAAGGTGGCAATCTTCGGCGACTACGATGTCGACGGCGCCGCCTCTTCGGCGTTGCTCAAGCGCTTCCTGACGCATTTCTCGGTGCCTTCGGAGATCTACATTCCCGACCGCATCTTCGAGGGCTACGGCCCCAATCCGGAGGCTATGCGCGAACTGGTCTCGCGCGGCGCGACGCTGATCGTCACCGTCGATTGCGGCACCAACAGCGCTGTCTCCATCGATGCCGTCAAGGCCGCAGGCGCCGATGTGGTGGTGCTCGACCACCATCAGGTCGGCGGCCCGCTGCCGGAGGCGACCGCGGTCGTCAATCCCAATCGCGAGGACGACCTTTCCGGGCAAGGCCATCTGTGCGCCGCCGGTGTCGTCTTCCTCACTCTGGTGCAGACGGCGAGGGTCCTGCGCAGCCGATTGCCCGACGCAGCGCCACCGGACCTGTTGTCGTTGCTCGACTTGGCGGCGCTGGCCACGGTTTGCGATGTGGTGCCGCTCATCGGCGTGAACCGCGCTTTCGTCGTCAAGGGACTGCAGATGGCGCGGCAGCAGAAGAATGAGGGGCTCGCCGCACTGGCGCGGGTGTCCCGCATCGGTGAGCCGATAAGCACCTTTCATCTCGCCTATCTGATTGGGCCGCGCATCAATGCCGGCGGCCGCATCGGCGATGCAGCACTTGGCAGCCGGCTGCTCGCCACCGACGATCCGGTTGAGGCCGGGACCATTGCCGAGACACTCGACCGGCTCAACCAGGAACGCCAGCAGATGGAGCTGGAGATGCTGGCAGCGGCGCGCGCCGAGGCTGACGCCGAACTTGCCGGCGGCAACGGGCCGGCCATCATCGTCACCGCCAGCACCAATTGGCATCCCGGCATTGTCGGCTTGATCGCCTCGCGGCTGAAGGACCATGCGCGGCGGCCGGCCTTCGCCATCGCCTTCAACGCCAATGGCATCGGCACCGGCTCTGGCCGTTCGGTGTCGGGCTTCGATCTCGGACGGCTGGTGCGCGCAGCCGCCGATGCCGGGCTGATCGTCAAGGGCGGCGGCCACGGCATGGCCGCCGGCATCACGGTGGAACGCGCCAAGCTCGGCGAACTCCGTGCTTTCTTCGAGGAGCGCGCGGCGGCCGAAGTGTTCCGGCTGCAGGACGAAGAAAGTCTGGCCGTCGACGGCGCGCTCGCCGCCGAGGGCGCGACGATTGCTTTGCTCGATGCATTGGAAAAGGCCGGGCCTTTCGGCGCCGGCCATGTCGCGCCGGTGTTCGCGCTGCCGCGCCATCGGCTGGCCGACGCGCGGGCTGTCGGCACCAACCACATCCGGGCTGATCTGCAGTCGGAAAGCGGCGGCCGCATCCAGGGCATCGCCTTTCGATCCGTCGATACCGCGCTGGGCGAATTCCTGTTCAAGAACAGGGGCAACACGATCCATGTAGCCGGCTCGCTGTCGGGGAATTATTGGAACGGCAACCGCACGGTGCAGTTCCGCATCACCGATGCGGCCAAAGCCTGACATTGCCGAACTGGTTTAAGCGAGAACCGTCTGCAGCCGCTTCAACTCGCTGATCTGCGCCATCGTCGCCTGGTAACCGACGCTGATCGCCTCATCCGCGCGGTGGAATTCGGTCAAGCCGATATGGCTGAGTTTCGGTTGCAGCGACATGTCGGGCGGATCGCCCGCCAGCCTTGCGCGTGAAATCCGGTCCTGGATGATGTTAAAGGCTTCGACCATGACGCCGGTGATGCCGAGACGGCTCTGGTGCGGCTGGTGGTCGGGGCTGGCCTGGCCTGGCCGGGGCGCGTCCTTCTCGATGAGCAGTTCGCCGGCGCTGTGCTTGATGACGGCGGCGCGGCCGAACAGATCGTAGTGAAGGTTGACCGCGACGACCAGCGGCTGCTCGTAGGCGCGGCAGACCGAAACCGGAACCGGGTTGACCAGCGCGCCGTCGACCAGAATGCGGCCGTTGCAATTCACCGGTTCGAACACGCCGGGCAGCGCATAGGAAGCCCGCATCGCGGTGATCAGCGAACCGCTGGACAGCCAGATCTCATGGCCGGTGCGAATTTCGGCGCCAACGGCGACGAAGGGTTTCGTCAGATCCTCGAAGCGGATGCCTGCCATGTGCTCGCGCAGCCTGACGTCCAGTTTCATGCCGCCGAACAGGCCGCTGCCGCGCAGATTGAGATCGAGCAGGCCGAAGATGCGCCGCTTGGTCAGGCTGCGGGCGAACTCCTCGAGTTCGTCCAGCTTGCCGGCGAGATAGCAGCCGCCAACCAGCGCGCCGATCGAGGTGCCGGCGATCATTGAGACTTCGATGCCGGCTTCGTCGAGCGCGCGCAGCACGCCAATGTGCGCCCAGCCGCGTGCGCAGCCGCCGCCCAGCGCGAGCGAAATGCCTGTCTTGCCCGCGGGTTGCGGGTCAGGCACGCCGCCGGACGATGAGGGGCCATTGGCCTCCCGCACGTCCGGTCTGCTACGCAATGACGCCCACTCGAGCATCATGATCTCCCTTGTCCCGCGTCCGTTCTACAGGAAGGACGTTTGAGAATAGTGAATATGAGTGGTTTGCGACTGTTGAATGGTTCACGCGGGCTTCCGATAGGTTTTTTCCGCATCGAACAGCGGCGTGCTGCCATCGTCGGCAAGCGTTGCCTTGCCGCCGATTAGCCCCACCGTCCGATAAAAACATGAACGCCGGCCGGTGTGACAAGTTGCGTCGTGGCCCAACACTTTGACGCGCAACCATATGGCGTCCTGGTCACAATCCGTGAGCATCTCGACGACGGTCTGAAAATTGCCTGATGTTTCGCCCTTCTTCCACAGCGTGCTGCGCGAGCGCGACCAGTAGTGCGCGATGCCGGTTTCGAGCGTCAGCGCCAGCGCCTCGGCATTCATATGCGCGACCATCAGCAGCATACCGTCAGCGGCGTCAGTGACGACGACGGTGACCAGCCCGGCAGCATCGAAACGCGGGGAAAACACCGCGCCTTCTTCGAGGGCCTTCTTGTCTGATGGAGCCTTGGGAAATGTTAGTGCCGACATCGCCGGTCCTTGATCTAGCGATGCCGGCGAGGGGCTTACGCCCCGAGGCCGCGCACCATGGTGACGAAACGGACCTGTTCCTCGGGCGTGTCCTTGAACACGCCGGTGAAGGTCGAGGTCAGCGTGGTGGAGCCCTGCTTGCGGATGCCGCGCATGGCCATGCACATATGCTCAGCCTCGATCATGACGGCGACACCGCGCGGATTGAGCACGTCCTGGATGACGCCGGCGATCTGTGCGGTCATGGCCTCCTGGGTCTGCAGGCGATGGGCGAAGATATCGACCACACGGGCAATCTTGGACAGGCCGACGACCTTGCCGTCCGGGAGGTAGCCGACATGCGCCTTGCCGATGATCGGCACCATGTGGTGCTCGCAATGCGAGTGGAACTGGATGTCCCTGACGATGACGAGATCGTCATAGCCGGCGACTTCCTCGAAGGTGCGGCCGAGTTCTTCGGCCGGGCACATGTCATAGCCGTTGAACATTTCGAGAAAGGCCTTGGTGACGCGCTTGGGCGTGTCGATCAGGCCCTCGCGGTCCGGATTGTCGCCGGTCCAGCGCAACAGCGTGCGCACGGCGGCCTCGACCTCGGCTTCGCTCGGCCTGTCGGTGACCGGCCTGTCCAGATAGTCGGAAGGGGGCATGATTTTCTTGATGACGGCATCCATAAAGGCGTCTCCCGTAGTTCCTCTCTCAGGAGGAACGAGTTGAACGGACCACGACCTTTCGGGTGCTGAAAACTCGCCCGGTTTCCAGCCCGCAAGCGGCGTGAACGAAATGGGCAAGGACGATGGCTCTTCGTTGCCTTGTCGATACCCGACTGCCAGCATTATATATGGTCGTGCGCAGCGAATGAAAGACGTCACAGCGGCAATCGCTGTTCGCTTGGCGGCGACGGATTGGAAAAATATGATTGACGACGTCTACAATGCGAAAATTCTGGGTTTTGCCGGAAACATCGCCCGCATAGGCCGGCTCGATCATCCGGATGCGAGCGCCAAGGCTCATTCCAAATTGTGCGGCTCGACGGTAACCGTCGACCTCAAGATGGACAATGGCGTCGTCACCGATTTCGCTCATGACGTGAAGGCCTGCGCCCTCGGCCAGGCTTCGTCCTCGATCATGGCTCAACATGTCATCGGCGCCAGCGCCGACGAATTGCGGGCGGTGCGCGACACCGTGCTGAAGATGCTCAAGGAAAACGGCGCGCCGCCGCAAGGCCGCTTTGCCGATCTGAGATATCTGGAGCCGGTGCGCGACTACAAGGCGCGCCATGCCTCGACCATGCTGACCTTCGATGCGGTCGTTGACGCCATCGGCCAGATCGAGAAGAAGCGCGCGGAAGAGGCGGCGTGACCCTTGCCATTTGATCGCCAAAGCCTGGTGTTCGCCGCGAGCCTTGCTGGCGCAGTTGCGTTGAGCAGCGGCGCGAGCCGGGCGGACGTGGCGGTCCAGCGCGATATCGGCGAGTATCTCAAGAAGGCCATCCAGCTCTGCTGGAGCATACCTGTAGACGCCCACAGCATAGTCCGCGTCCAGTTCAGCCTGAACAAGGACGGTTCGCTCGCCGGTCCGCCAAAAATCCTCAGCCCTGCGCCACCGACGCCGGACAAGGTTGCCGAGGCCGCTGTCCGGGCCATCTCGCGCTGCGCACCATTTTCCAGGCTGACATCCTATACGGCCCATTATGATCTGTGGCGTGATGTCGTGCTGACATTCGACCCGGGACAGGATACTTCGGACAGGGCTCTGGGCATCGATGCGAAGGAGCTCGACCAAGCCCTCGAAAAATTCCGCAAGAAGCCAAATTAGCTGAGGCCGGTCAGGCGGCTCTTGGTTTGCTGCGCCCGTCTGCTTTCGGCAAATTCGCTTCTCACCCAGTCGGCGAAGGCCTTGGCCGGCTCCGCCAGGTCCTTCAAACTCCTGCCGACCAGCCAGTAGGCGCCCGATGCGACATCAATGTCGAACGGCTTGATCAGCGCGCCGGATGCAATCTCCTCGCCGATCTGCAAGAGGTCGCCCAGCGCCACGCCGTGGCCGAGCAGGGCCGCCTGCTTCGACAGCGACACATCCGCCAGCATAGGGCCGCGCGCCGGAATGGTGTCGGCTGCCACGCCGGCTGCCTCGAACCAGCGCGCCCAGCCTTGACGATTCTCCTCGTGCAACAGCGTGTAGCGGGCAAGGTCGAGCGGCTTTTCGAGGGCAGGGCCCGATGCCAGCAAGGCCGGCGACAAGACCGGTGAATCGACGGTCGAGGCGAGCCATTCGGCCTCGCTGCGCGGCCATGAGGTGGCGCGCGCGCTGAAGCGCAAGGCGAGTTCGGGCTGATCGCTGCGGAACTCGATCGGCCTTGGGTCGACTTCGAGGGAAACGTCGATATCGGGCCGCAACTGGCTGAAGCGGTTGAGCCGCGGCAACAGCCATACAGAGGCCAGCGACGGCTCGACGCTGACGCGAACCACCGACTGCGCCGGGGCCGCCACCAGGTCCGAAAGCAGCCTGTCGATGTCGTCGAAACTCCTGACCAACTGATCGAGCAGGCGCTGGCCGGCTTCGCTCAGCTCGACGCGACGGTGATGACGGTGGAACAAGGGCTGGCGCAGGAACTGCTCGAGTTCGCGGATCTGCCGGCTGATGGCGGCCTGGGAGACGAACAGCTCCTCGGCGGCCCGGCTAAAGCTCAATTGCCGGCCGGCTGCCTCGAAACTTCGCAATGCCGTCAGGGGCAGCCGTCCGCGCTTCATTTCGCATAACCCGAAGTTATCTGAACCGGAAATTATACTCGTTTGAAGGCGAAGGCCAGCGGGCGTCTAATCCGTCTCAAAGGAGATGCGGCCATGATCCAGTTACTGGAAATCTTTTGCGATGTGATGCGGATCGCGACATTTCAGTGGCATGGCGACAGGCAGCATCATGTGCAGCGCACCGAGCAAAGGCCGGCCACCCGCTGGGCGGCTCCAGCGGAGCGGCATCCCTTTCGCCGCTCGCGACCCTGAAGCCGACAAAGAGGCGAGTGAAGAGGATTGCGTTTGCCGGCCGAAGCTCACATCTATCGGTTTGGAAACGCAAGCTGACCCGGAAGCCGGTTTCGGGGTCGCGTTCGGAAAGAGACTGCGGTGGGCGACCAGCATCGGCATGTGCATGCCGCCGGACAGACCCGGCGCGGGCGCAACTGGCCCGGTCCCTGGCGCAAAACACCCGGCCGCATTTTCGGCACGTCGCTGGTGCGCTTGTACCAGCTGACGCTGTCCGGCTTTGTCGGCAATTCCTGCCGGCATCTGCCGACCTGTTCCGAATACGCGCATGAGGCAATCGCCCGCCATGGCCTGTGGGCCGGCGGCTGGATGGGGCTTTTTCGCGTGCTGCGCTGCGGGCCGTTCGGAACGCATGGTGTCGACCGCGTGCCGGAGGTGCTCGCTCCGAGCTACGTCTGGTTCACGCCATGGCGTTATTGGCAGATCGGCAGGAAGCGCGGCGAGGCCTGACGGCGGACGCGCTGGGTCCCTGATATAGATCGCCAGGGCGGCATTTCTTTACGATCCGGTAGGGTTAACAACGGCCTGCACAAAGACTGCGCATTTGAGTCAAAATCGAGCCAAGACACTTCGCTAAGCGCCTCCTGTTCATTCCCAGGAGAGCCCACATGCGTCGGATCGAAACCCATCCCTTCATCATTGCCGCGGTCCTCTTCCTGCTGGCCTGGTTTCTGGGATTTCCGATGCGGGCGCAATCGGCGCCGCTTGGCGATTTCGCCTGCACGCTTATCCAGGACGCGGCGAGCGGCGAGACGCTCTATCAAAGCGGCGTCTGCGACCAACGCGTCAGCCCGGCGTCGACCTTCAAGGTGCCGCTGGCGCTGATCGGCTACGACAGCGGTGTCCTCAGCGACGCGCATACACCGAGCTGGGACTACAAGCCTGAGTTCAACGCCGTGAAGCGCGACCACAAGGCCGTCGACCCGACGATCTGGGAGCGCGACTCGATCGTATGGTATTCGCGCGAGATCGTGCGCCGGCTCGGCGCAAAAAGCTTTGCCCTCTACGTCTCGAAATTCGGCTACGGCAACATGGATGTCTCGGGCGATGCCGACAAGGACAACGGGCTCACGCAATCCTGGATAAATTCCTCGCTTGAGATATCGCCGGTCGAACAGACAGCCTTCCTGCGCCAGCTGCTCGCCGGCAAGATGCCGGTTTCTGCCAAGGCGCATGAGATGACCCGAGCCATCCTGCCGACTTTCCAGGCCGGCGGCTGGACGGTGCGGGGCAAAACCGGCAGCACCAGGCTGGGAAACAGCAAGGACAAGCGCGCGCTGGGCTGGTTCGTCGGCTGGGCCGAAAAGGGCGGCCGGCGGATCGTCTTCGCCCGGCTGGTCGTCGATACCAAACCGATCGACACACCGAAGGGCTTGGCGACACGCGCGGCGTTCCTGAAGGATTTGACGCAGCTGGTGAAGTGAGTTGCCGCGACAAACGGCTGTGCCAATGACCGCTGCGGAAATGTATCAGTCGACGTTCCGGCTCGTGGACTCTGTCGGCCGTCGCCCTTACAATCCCGGTCCTGTTGCTCTTGAAAGCAATGCACCACATGACCGAAGGACGCGTCCAACGCCGTCTTGCCGCAATTCTGGCCGCTGATGTGGTGGGGTATACGCGCCTGATGGGCAGCGACGAGGCCGGCACACTTGCCCAACTGAAGGAGATACGGGCCCACCTTATCGACCCAAATATGGCCGAGCACCAAGGTCGCATCTTCAAAACGACTGGCGACGGCATCCTCGCCGAGTTTCCAAGTGTCGTGAACGCCGTGGCTTGTGCCGTTGCTATGCAGCGTGCCATGTCGGGTCGCAGCGCAAAACTGTCCGAGGACCGAAGAATACAATTCCGCGTTGGGATCAACCTCGGTGACGTAATCGTCGAGGATGACGATCTGTTGGGTGACGGCGTGAACGTGGCGACAAGGCTCGAAGGCATCGCTCCTGTTGGAGGTGTTATGGTTTCGGGCACGGTGCGAGATCACCTCGGAAACCGGCTTGAACTGCAATTCGACGACATTGGTGAGCAGATACTTAAAAATATTGAACGCCCCGTGCGAGGTTATGCGGTGCGCCTCGACGGTCCCGAAGCGGCCCCCACTTCGCCGGCGTCGCTTGCTGATAAGCCATCCATCGCTTTGCTGCCGTTCGTCAATATGAGCGACGACCGTCAGCAGGACTACTTTGCGGATGGGATCACAGAGAACGTTATCACCGGATTGTCTCGGTTTCGCGATCTTTCCGTCATCGCCAGTAATTCGACGTTTGCTTACAAGGGCAAAGCCACGAAGATACAGGATGCCAGCCGAGAGCTGGGTGCCCGCTATATCTTGGAGGGCAGTGTACAGAGGTCGAAGGACCGGGTCCGGATTACCGCCCAGCTCATTGACGGCAAGACTGGGCGGCACCTTTGGGCAGAGCGCTACGACCGAGGCATCGAGGACATCTTTGCCGTGCAGGACGATGTCACTGAAAGAATAATCGGCAGTTTAGCCACAGCGTACGGAGGCCGACTGTTAAAGGCGTGGCAAGAGCGCCCGGAAGTCGCGGGGACGCGGAATTTTGAGGCGCTGGACTATTTCGTGCGCGGCATGGAGTCTCTCAACCGCTACACAAAACAAGACAACTTGCGTGCTCGGGAACTCTTTGAGAAGGCGGGCGAACTCGATCCGAAGTTCGGAAAGGCGTTTGCGAAGCTCGCTTGGACGCACATGATCGACGCAAGCGACGGTTGGAGCGCGAATCCCGAGGCTTCACTGGCATGTGGCCTGAAATACGCCAATTTGGCGATCGAACGGGACGACGCCGAGGCATGGGGGCACTATGCGCTCGCAGGGCACTGCCTATTTTGCGGACAATACGAACGCGCTATCGTTGAGTATCAACGCGCCCTTGAGCTTAATCCAAATGACGCCGACGTGCTGTTGGATTACGGTTCCTGCCTAAGCTATTGTGGGAGGGCACAGGAAGGCCTTGAGACGGCGCAAAAAGCCATGCGTCTCAACCCTCACTACCCCGAGTGGTACATCCTACAGATTGGCCAGATTTACTACGACGTTCGCAGATATCGTGAAGCGATCGCGGCGTTGGAAGGTCTACGAACCCTCGACACCGTATACCAACACTTATACCTGGCAGCGAGCTACGCGGCTTTAGGGAGCGAAGACGAAGCGCAGCAGGTCATCGAGCACATTTTGCAGCTGGAGCCGCGAGCCACAATCACGATGAGAACGACCTCGGACATGGCGCCATACAAGAACTCAGGTGACTTGGAACATCTTCGCGAGAACTTGCGCAAGGCAGGCCTGCGCGAGTGAGTGAAAGCTCGCGCTAGCCTTGAACGGCTGCAAAGTGGCGGTCCTTGGTCGTTCCGATCGGGGAGGCCAATGGCAACGTTCCAACTGGAATTCAAACTGACACACTACCAGCGCTCTTTACCTCACACCGTGCTGCCTCTAAAACCCGCCCGCTGCCGGATGCCTCCGGCTTCACACCACGACCACCCGCGCTCGTTTGCGGGACTGGATAGGAGATACCCGATGCTGAATTCCGTTTCCCTGACATTTCCCGATGGCTCCGTCCGCGACTATGACGCGGCGATGACCGGTGCGGGCCTCGCCGAATCGATCTCGAAGTCGCTGGCCAAGAAGGCTGTCGCCTATGCCATCGACGGCACCGTTCGCGATCTTTCCGACCCGCTTGGCAAGTCCGGCAAGGTCGAGATCATCACCCGCAGCGATCCGCGCGCGCTGGAGCTCATCCGTCATGATGCAGCACACGTGCTGGCGGAGGCCGTGCAGGAACTGTGGCCGGGAACGCAAGTGACCATCGGGCCGGTGATCGAGAACGGATTCTATTACGACTTCGCCCGCAACGAGCCGTTCACGCCTGACGATTTCCCGGTGATCGAAAAGAAGATGCGCGAGATCATTGCGCGTAACAAGCCGTTCACCAAGGAAGTCTGGTCGCGCGACAAGGCGAAAAAGGTCTTTGCCGAGAAGGGCGAGCGCTACAAGCTCGAGCTGATCGACGCCATTCCCGAAGACCAGGATCTCAAGATCTATTCCCAGGGTGACTGGTTCGACCTCTGCCGCGGCCCACACATGGCCTCCACCGGGCAGATCGGCAACGCCTTCAAGCTGATGAAGGTGGCCGGCGCCTATTGGCGTGGCGATTCGAACAACCCCATGCTGACCCGCATCTACGGCACGGCCTGGGCCGAGCAAGCTGAACTCGATGCCTACCAGACGATGCTGGAAGAGGCAGAGAAGCGCGACCACCGCAAACTCGGCCGCGAGATGGACCTGTTCCATTTCCAGGAAGAGGGGCCGGGCGTCGTCTTCTGGCACGCCAAGGGCTGGAAGATGTTCCAGAATCTGGTCAACTACATGCGCCGCCGCCTCGACGAGCAGGGCTACCAGGAGGTCAACGCACCGCAGGTTCTCGACAAGAGCCTGTGGGAGACGTCGGGCCACTGGGGCTGGTATCGCGATGCCATGTTCAAGGTGACGGTGGCCGGCGACGACACCGACGACGACCGCGTGTTCGCGCTGAAGCCGATGAATTGTCCGGGCCACGTGCAGATATTCAAGCATGGGTTGAAATCCTATCGCGATCTGCCCGTAAAGCTTGCGGAATTCGGCAATGTGCATCGTTACGAACCGTCCGGCGCCTTGCACGGGCTGATGCGCGTGCGCGGCTTCACGCAGGACGATGCGCACATCTTCTGCACCGAGGAGCAGCTGGCCGCGGAGTGCCTGCGCATCAACGATCTGATCCTGTCGACCTACGCCGATTTCGGCTTCGACGATGTCAGCGTGAAGCTGTCGACGCGGCCGGATAAGCGCGTCGGCACCGACGAGGCCTGGGATCATGCCGAGGCGATCATGGGCAACGTGCTGGATACAATCAGGACGCGCTCGGGAAACCGCATCAAGACCTCGATCAATCCGGGCGAGGGCGCTTTCTACGGGCCGAAATTCGAATATGTGCTGAAGGACGCCATCGGCCGCGAATGGCAGTGCGGCACCACGCAGGTCGACTTCAATCTGCCGGAACGCTTTGGCGCCTTCTACATCGGTTCGGATTCGGAAAAGAAGCAGCCGGTGATGGTGCATCGCGCCATCTGCGGTTCGATGGAACGCTTTCTCGGCATCCTGATCGAGCATTATTCCGGTCATTTCCCGCTGTGGTTCGCGCCGCTGCAGGTGGTTGTGGCGACGATCACCTCGGATGCTGACGACTATGCGCGAAAGGTCGTCGCACAGTTGAAGGCGGCAGGACTTTTGGCCGAACCGGATCTGCGCAACGAGAAGATCAACTACAAGGTGCGTGAGCATTCGCTGGCCAAGGTTCCTGTGATCCTCGTATGCGGCAAGCGCGAGGCGGAGGAGGAGACGGTCAACATCCGCCGGCTCGGCTCGCGCGATCAGGAATCGCTCAAGCTGGCCGACGCGCTGAAGCTGCTTTCCGACGAGGCTGTTTCGCCCGACCGAAGGCGCAGCGCGGCCTGAGCAATCAATATTTCGGAGAAATGGCGGTGGAGCGATCCACCGCCATTTTCACATGCCTGTCACGCCAACCTTGTAACGAGCCCCCATGCTCAAGCTGAAGATACGGGAAAGGCCGTTTCCCGAACTCTCCTACGCTAATGCGAGCCAGCCGGCGCTGACGCGCTGGTTCATCCATTCCATTGAAGGTCTGTCGGGGCGCGACCGGTATGCCGCGCTCTATGATTTCTGGCGCCGCCAGGTGGCGCCGACGGGCGAGCGGGTGTTCAGCCGCATGCTGGAGCTGATCGACGTCAAGGTGCGCAGCACCGATCGGTGGCCGCCGGCGGGGCTGCCGGACACGCCGCTGGTGATCGTCGCCAACCACCCGTTCGGCATTGGCGACGGCATTGCAGTGCTGTCGCTGGTCGAGCAGCTCGGGCGTCCGTTCCGCGTCATGATCCACAAGGATCTGCTGAAGGTCCGCGAAATGGAACCGTACTCGCTGCCGATCGACTTTTCCGAGACCAAGGACGCGGTGAAGAACAACATGGCGGTGCGCCACGAGGCAGTGCGGCTGTTGAAAGAGGGCGTCACCATAGTGGTATTTCCGGCCGGCGGCGTCGCCACCGCGCCGAGAGGCTTTGGCCGGGCGCGCGACCTGCCGTGGAAGATGTTTCCGGCGCGCCTCGTGCAGGACGCCAAGGCGTCGGTGGTGCCGATGCATTTTTCCGGGCAGAACGGCCGGCTGTTCCATCTGGTCAGCGGCCCGATGAACATGGGGGAGCGCGAAGGAAGGCTGGCGAAATTCGTCGGCAAGGCGTCGCTGACGTTGCGCCTTTCAATGCTCATCCGCGAATTTGCGCGGCTGTCCGGCAAGGCGATCGACGTGCGCGTCGGCGATGTGCTGAGCTGGGATGAGTTGGAGCCATTGCGCGACCGCAAGACGCTGCTCGACCGTCTTCATCGCGGTGTCTTCGACCTAGCGCCCGACGCGCCGCGCGGCCGGGTCCACTTCCTGCAGCGCCGCCTGTGCAAGGCCGCCTGACGTAGCCCTGAACTACCACTTCAACTGAGCAGCCAAACCGATGCCAATGGGCGCGCCGGTCAGTCGGCGCCTTCCTCCGGATCGATCGCAGAGGCATCAGTGGCCAGCACCTCGATCTCCTGGTTCTGCCCAGCGACCACGGTGAAATCCTTCTGGTAGATGCGGTCGCGGTTCTTGGCGATGATGGTGTATTGGCCTTCGGCCAGCACCATCGAGGCGAAGGCGCCGACGGCCTCCTTGATCGGATCGCCGGATTCGTTGAGCAGCGACCAGGATGTATCGGCGATAGCCTCGCCGCCGGTCTCGCGCACCAGCTTCATGGTCTCCTCCGCCGCGCGATGCTCGACGGTGGCTTCGGTCAGCTTGCCGGCTTCGACACGGATGTCGGAGCGAATGACGGCATTGACCGCGCCATAGGTGGAGACGACATGATAAACGCCGGCGTTGAGCCGCACGACGCTGTTCGGCTCGACATCGGGAATGATCAAAGCGCGGTCGCCATTGGCCTCGGCGGTGCCCTCATAAATGGAGAAGCGCAGTTTTTTCGGCGGAATACGCGCGCCGCCCGACAGCACCGCGTCGAGCTTGAGGCCGCCGGCATCGAGCACCAGGCTTTCGCGCCTGGCGTCCTTGCCGACGGTGATGCGCTTGGTGGCGCCGGCGCGTCCGTATGAGGCGTGGACCAGATAGCTGCCGGGTTCGAGCTGGAACACGGCGCTGCCGCCATGCGCGGAAGCCACCATCGGCAGCTTGCCGTCGCCGGCGGCCTCGGGCTTGAAGACGCGCCAGACGATGCCGCGCGTGATGTCGGCGCCCTTGTCGGTCAACTGCGCCGACAGCGTTATGGCACCGCCGCCACCGAGTGCCAGCGGCGTCTCGCCCTTGGGCGGTGCATAGCTCGAAATATCGGGGAGTTTCAGATTGCCGATGCCGTCGGCATTCTGCGCCATGGCCATCGAGGCCGGCGCAAACAGCGCTACGGCGAGCCAAATCAGGAAAAGGCGCGATCTCCCCTCAAACATGCCTTGCGTTGAAGCCCAAGGCGGTGGCAATTTCAAGGCTTAAGAGTCCGACCGCCTTGGCAACAGGTTCTTTCGTCCGGCGCGCCCGCGCCAATGCCCGAGCCGCCCCGATCCGCAATGGCGCGCTTCAGCTCAAAATCGAGTGCTTTAGGAGACCTGGCCCCCATGGCGTCGCCGATCATCGACTTCCTGCTGACCCGAAACTCCGCACCGATTCCTGAATTGAAGGAACCGGCGCCCAGCGATGGCGATATCGCGACCATGATCGCGGCTGCAAGCCGTGTGCCCGATCACGGCCGACTGGAGCCGTGGCGCTTCATCCTTTATCGCGGCGAGGCGCGATTCGAGATCGGCAGGAAGCTGGCGGCGCTCGCCGAACAGCGCGAAGGGCCGCTGCCGGAAAACCGCCGCAACCAGGAGCTTGCGCGGTTTTCCCGCGCGCCGCTGGTGATCGGCGTGGTGTCGGTTCCGAAGGACAATCCAAAAATCCCGCAATGGGAAATGTTCCTGTCCGGCGGCATGGCGGCGCTGAACCTGATGATTGCAGCCAATGCGCTGGGCTATGGCACCAACATGATCAGCAACTGGTATTCCGATGTGGCCGAGGGCAGGGCGATCCTGGGGTTGGCGCCGCAGGAGCGCGTCGTCGGCTTTATCCATATCGGCTCCTACCAGGGCCCGGCGCCGGAACGGCCGCGACCCGATCCGGCAAAGCTCTATGCCGATTATGAGGGGCCGTGGAACGGCTGACACCCGAAAGCGATTCCCCTTTATTTAAACACAGGCTAAGACAGCGGCTTCGGCGAGCGTTGGGGTTGGCGCATCGACCATAGGGATATTGGGGGACGCCGGCGACATGAAGAAACGAGACTCGCTGGGAACCCGGCTGCGCTACGGGTTTGACAAGAGCATGGCCGCCGGCCCTATCGCGCTGATCGGCTGGCTCGCCGTCGCTTCCCTGCTGATCATCATCGCCGCCGCGGCTTTCCTTGCGGTGACCCGCATCGCGCCGGAGGGCGGCGAACCGCTGAACTTCTTCGAAGCGTTCTGGGAATCGCTGATGCGCACGCTCGATTCGGGCACGATGGGCGGCGACACCGGCTGGGCCTTCCGTCTCGTCATGTTGTTTGTCACGCTTGCCGGCATCTTCGTCGTGTCGGCCCTCATCGGCGTGCTCAGCGCCGGCGTCGACAGCAAGCTCGATGAATTGCGCAAGGGTCGTTCTCGGGTGCTTGAGAGCGACCACACCATCATCCTCAACTGGTCGCCGTCGATCTTCGACGTCATCTCCGAACTCGTCATTGCCAATGCCAGCCGCCGCCATCCGCGCATTGTCGTCATGGCCAATATGGACAAGGTGGCGATGGAGGACGAGATCGCGGCCAAGGTCGACAAACTGGGCAATACGCGCATCATCTGCCGCAGCGGCGACCCGACCGACCTCTACGACCTAGCCATCGTCAACCCGCAGAGCTCGCGCTCGATCATCGTGCTGTCGCCGGAGGGCGACGACCCGGATTCGCAGGTCATCAAGACAGTGCTCGCGCTGGCCAACGACCCGAACCGGCGCACGGCGGCCTACAACATCGCCGCCGAGATCCGCGACGGCAAGAACGCCGAGGTCGCCCGCGTCGTTGGCGGGGCCGAGGTGCAGCTTGTGCTGGCCGACCAGCTGATCTCGCGCATCGTCGTGCATTCGAGCCGGCAGTCGGGTCTCAGCGGCGTCTATTCGGAACTGCTCGATTTCGACGGCTGCGAAATCTACACGACCGAGCAGCCTGATCTCACCGGCAAGACCTTCGGTGAGGCGGTGATGGCGTATGAGCATTGCACGCTGATCGGGCTCTGCGACCAAACCGGGCGCGTCAATCTCAACCCGCCGTCGGATCTGGTGATCGGCAAGGACATGCGCGCCATCATCATTGCCGAGGACGATGCCGCTATCAAGCTGGGAGGCGCGGGGGCCAAGATCGATACCGCGGCAATCCTTCGCCATCAGCTTGTCGAGGCGAAGCCGGAGCGCACGCTGATCCTTGGCTGGAACCGGCGCGGTCCGATCATCACCTATGAACTGTCGCGCTACGTCGCGCCGGGTTCGATCCTGACCATCGCCGCCGATACGCCAGGCCTCGAGCAGGAAGTTGCCGGCCTGCCGGTCGTCGGCGACAATCTGTCGGTTTCCTGCCGCATCACCGACACGTCGAGCAGCACAGCACTGGCAAGCCTGGACGTGCCTTCCTACGACCACGTGCTCGTCCTTGGCTACAGCGAGACCATGGCAGCGCAGCCCGCCGATACGCGCACGCTGGTGACGCTGCTGCATCTGCGCAAAATCGCAGACGATGCCGGCACGCACATCTCGATCGTCAGCGAGATGATCGACGTGCGCAACCGCGAGCTGGCGGCGGTGACTAAGGCCGATGATTTCGTCGTCAGCAACCGGCTGGTCAGCCTGATGCTGGCGCAGGCATCGGAGAACCAGCATCTCGCCGCGATCTTCGATGATCTGCTCGACGAGGAGGGCTCCGAAATCTACATGCGTCCGGTCGGCGACTATGTCGCCATCGACCATCCGGTGACGTTCTGGACGATCGCGGAATCGGCGCGTCTGCGCGGCGAGATCGCCATCGGGCATAGGCGCGTTCGCGCTGCGCAGAATGATGAGCGGGCTCTGGGCGGCGTCACCGTCAACCCGTTGAAGTCGCAAGCGCTGGCCTACCTGCCGGAGGACCGGGTCATCGTGCTGGCGCGGGACTAAACCCCGGCTGCCTTGGCGCGAGCCAGAAGCCGTTCGGCGAGCCTGAGATGCGGCCGGTCATACATCTTGCCGTCAATGCCGACCACGCCGGGATTTCCGGCCGCCTCGAAGGCCGCGACGATGGCCTGCGAGCGTTGCACTGCCTCCGCCGATGGCGTGAAGGCGGCGTTGATGACCGGCACTTGCGCCGGATGGATTGCCATCTTGCCGGTAAAGCCGTCACGCTCGGCCTCCGTGCATTCGGCTTCGAAGGCGGCCATGTCGCGAAAGGCAGGGAAGACCGTGTCGATCGCCGCGACTTCGGCTGCGCCGGCGGCGAGGATGGTCATGGTGCGGGCAAGGCGGAAGACATCGGTGTATCGACCGTTGTCGTCGCGCGCAGCCCGCGCACCGATCGCCGCGGACAGATCTTCGGCACCCCAGGTGAGGCCGGCAAGCCGGGCGCTTGCCCCGGCATAGGTCGCGGCGGCCAGCAACCCAGCAGCGGTCTCGGTAATGATCGGCAGGATCTTGATCGCGCCATCCGGCAATCCGTTTTCGGCCTCATGTACGCGGAGCTTTACGGATAGCTGCTGGACATCCTGGCCGCTGTTCGACTTCGGCAGCATGATGCCGTCGGGTTTGACCGGAACCAGGGCGGCCAGATCGTCGTCGGTCAACCCGGTCGAGAGATCGTTGACGCGGATATAGATGGCGGAGCTTGTCTGCTGCCGGTTGCCGCCGATAAAGCGTGCCGCGATGTCGCGTGCCGACGCCTTGTTTTGTGGCGCCACGGAATCCTCAAGGTCGACGATGACCACGTCGGCGCCGGCGCCAAAGCCTTTGTCCAGCTTCTTTTCGGAATCGCCGGGCACAAACAGCAGCGAGCGCATCAGGCCGCCTTTTTCATCATCATCGCCTGGCGCGTGCATTTGGCGACGAGCACATCGTTCTGATTGTAGGCGCGATGCTCGAACTCGACGATGCCGCGGTCCGGCTTGGATTTCGATTCCCTGACCGAGATCACAGTCGTTTCGACACGGATGGTGTCGCCATGGAAGACCGGGTGCGGAAACACTGTCTCCCTCATGCCGAGATTGGCAATTGTGGTGCCGACGGTGATGTCATTGACGGAAATGCCGATCATCAGGCCGAGCGTGAACAGCGAATTGACCAGCGGTCTGCCCCATTCGCTCTTGGCGGCGAAGTCGAAGTCGATGTGCAGCGGCTGCGGGTTCAGCGTCATCACCGAGAACAGCATGTTATCGCTTTCGGTGACGGTCTTGCGCAGCGTGTGCCGAAAGACATGTCCGACGACGAACTCTTCGAGATAAAGCCCGGGCATCGTTTTTCTCCTCCGCTGCCTGACGGTTGATAGGCGCTGCCCATGCCACCCGCAAGCCAGTTAATAAACATGGTGAACCGTTCGTAAACCATTTCTGCCTAGGGTCATTCCTGGGGCCGGAAGCTTTCCGGCAAGGGGCGTAGCAGGCAGTATGGTTGTCTCGCATTTTCTCAAATGGATCTACACCGCGAGAGTTTCGGAGCGCGCCGCGGCGGCAAGCGCGCTGGCCCGCGCCTACGTCAATTCCGACCTGCCTTTCGAAGACCGTTGCGCGGCCGAAGCGGCGCTGACGCTGCTGCTCGACGACGCCTCGTCGAAGGTGCGGCTGGCTATGGCCGAAGCGCTGTCGATGAGCCATCACGCGCCGCTGCAGATCATCAGCGCGCTTGCCTCCGATCAGCCGGAAGTGGCAGCCCTGGTGCTGGCGCGCTCCCCGCTGCTGACGGACGCCGACCTGATCGACCGCGTCGCGGCCGGGCACAAGGCGACGCAAAAACTGATCGCCGACCGGCCGGTCGTTTCGATGGCGGTTGCCGCGGCGATCGCCGAGATCGGCGAACCGGAAGCGTGTGCGGCGCTGCTCGCCAATGACGGCGCCGACATAGCCTCGCTCTCCTTCCGCCGCATCGCCGAGCGGCATGGCCATATCGCTCATTTGCGCGAGGCAATGGTCACGGATGTGCGGCTGCCGGCCGACTGCCGGCACATGCTACTGGTCAAGCTCGGCGAAACGCTGAAGGCTTCGCCGCTGGTGATGGCGCTGATGGGGGCGGCCAGAGCCGAGCGCGTCACGCGCGATGCTTGCGTCAAGGCTTCGGTGCGGCTGGTCGAAGGCACGCGCGCGGAGGAACATGCGGCACTCATCGAACATCTGCGCCTGCGCGGCGACCTGACCGCAAGTTTCATCATCCGCACCATTGCCCACGGCAAGGTCGACTTTTTCGGCTCGGCCCTGGTCGCGCTCAGCCAGCAGTCGGAGCAGCGGGTGCGGGCCTTGCTCGCCGGCGGCCAGGACCTTGCGTTGCAGGCGCTGTTCCGCAGCGCCGGCCTTGCCGCTTCCACCCATGCCATCATCCTGCGCGCGCTCAAGATCTGGCGCGAAGTCGCCAACGGCAAGCGCCTCGCCGGCGTGCAGGAAGTCAGCTGGCTGATGCTGAAGGAACTCGGAGGTCAATCCACTGAGGGCGATCTCGCCGGCCTGGTCAAGTCGATCCATCTCGACGCGCTGCGGGAAAACGCGCGCGGGCATGCGCTGGCGATAGCCGCGGCCTGACGCCCTAGCCACGGCCCCTGGTGAAGAAATCCGGGAAATCCTCGATCGCGGCGGCGATGATGCGCAGCGAGGCTGCGATCTGCAGCATATCCGCACCGCCGCTGCGCTCTGAAAGGCTGGCTGCATATTGCCGGGCCACAGTGACAGTTGCTGTCTGTGGATCGCCGGTTGCGCGAAAGAGCAGTTCACGCGCGAGGCCGCGCAGGAAATTGGCGATCGAGAGCGCGGTGTCGGTAGGAGTGGACGGGCTCTGCTGCGCGGCGCGCAGACGCAGGATTTCAAGGCCGACGGTAACGGCGGCGACCCCGCCGCCCAGAATCGCATCGCCTTTCCTGCCGGCATTTTGCAAGAGCGGCATCAGCTGGTTGATGCGGTCATAGGCCAGGCTCTCGAAGGCCGAACGCCGCGGCACCCGCTCATGCAGGCACAGCCGCGCCAGATCCTCGCGCATGGCCCGCACGATGCGGTTGGCCGCGCGCCATGGATCCACCGGCAGCACCACGATGAAGACGCCGATCGCCAGCAGGATGCCGACCAGCACCGACGCCGAGCCGGCGAAAAACGGGCCTGGGGCATAGGTCATCGCCTGATGCGGGCTGAGGAAGGCGAGGAAATTGATGGCAAAGGCCGTCGCCACGCCGACGGTGCGCGGATTGGCCATGCCCAGCGCCGTCGGTACCAGGATCGGCACGACAAACAGCGTGAACCAGCCGAAGCCGGGCAAAGCAGGCAGCGCGACCTGGCCGACAAGGAAGGCAAAGGGCAAAGCCAGCAGCGTTCCCTTGAAGAAGCCCCAGGACACCCGCACCGGGTCAGGCCGCGCGGCGAAAAGACTGGAGACGACGGCAACGAGGATGACGGTGCCGGCCGCGTCGGACCATTTCGTCGTCAGCCAGAAGGCGGCGACCGCCAACGTGGCAAGGCCGGCGCGTATGGCATTGCGCGAAGCCCCGGGATAATCGCGGTGCACCACCAGCGCAGGCGGCTGCCTGTTGCTCCGGCTGGGGCCCGTCACCGGTGCGCGCAGGGCGTCGAGGCCGCGCAGCACCTGCTTGAAGGCTTCGGCGAAATCGGCGGCGATGGTGAGGCGGGTTATGGTGCCGACCCTGTCGTCGCCCTGATCGGTTGAGGCGTCGGGCATTTGCCGGGCCTTGCCGGCAATCGCGTCGAGCCGCGTCACCCAGGGCGACGTGTCGTCCAGCGCCTCGGGCGTCGCTGCCAGCTCGCTGACCAACGACTGCAGTTCGGAGCGTACCGGAATGAGCGCTGCGTTTTTCGGCGCGGCATGCGAATGCAGCGCGCGCGCCGCCGACAGCGCCGAGAGAAGCTGACCGATGGTTAGGCGGACCGGATGGGCGCGGGTGGCGAAGCTCGGTGCTTCGAGCCGGGCATAGGCGCGCATCTCGGCCAGCATCTGGGCGTCGGTGATCAGCTTGCGGTGCAGGCCGGCCAGCGTCGCCGGGTCGCCACCGGAAAAAGCGCCGCCTGCATAGGTTGCAAGGTCGAGGATGCTGCGCTTCAGCCTGGAGATAATGGCGTCAGCGGCCAGCTTGGGCAGGATCAGCCGGCTGGTCAGGCCGGCGCAGACGATGCCGAGCACGATCTCGGCGCAGCGCGCGACAGCGAGATCGACGACCACGTGCGGCTGGCCGAAAGCCGGCAGCCCAATGATCATCGCGGTATAGCCGGCAAGTGCGGCGCCATAGGCTTCCGGATTGCGCAGCAGCGACGAAACCAGCGTGCACAGCCCAATCCAGACGGATAGCGCCGTGACCAGCAGCCAGGGATTGGTGCCGAAAACCGAGGTGATGCCGATCGCCGCAAGTCCACCGGCCAGCGTGCCGAGCAGCCGGTAAAAACCTTTCGCCAGCACCATGCCGGCGACCGGCTGGGCGACGATGAAGACCGTCATCATCGCCCATTGCGGGTGGTCGAGTTTCAACGCGTAAGCAGCGAGAAGCGCGATCAGACCGGCCGAAACCGTGCGCAGGGCGAAAATCCAATCCGAGCGCGTCGGCTGCGTCAGGCCCGCCAAACTGGTTTCGAAGTAGCTCTTCAGCCGCGCCCGGATCACAAGCTGGTCTCCGTATCGGAAGTGCAGGCTAGAGCAATTCCAGGAAAAGTTTGAAACGGTTTTCCGCCCGGAACTGCGTCAAAACGAAGAGTCGGCCGGCGCTCAGATATCCAGCACTTCCGTCGCGGCGAATTCGGCGCGTTCCTGGATGAAGCGGAAGCGGGCTTCCGGCTTGGTGCCCATCAGCGCGTCGACAGCATCCTTGGTCGCCGCCACGGCGTCGATGACATCGACCCGGAGCAGCGTGCGCTTCCTCGGGTCCATGGTGGTTTCCTTGAGCTGCGCGGCCATCATTTCGCCCAAGCCCTTGAAACGGCCGATCTCGACTTTGGCGCGGCCGGTGAATTCGGTGCGCAACAGCTCGTCCTTGTGCGCATCGTCCCTGGCATAGGCAACCTTGCCGCCTTGCCGGATCGAATAGAGCGGCGGCACCGCCAGATAGAGATGGCCGCCATTCACCAGGTTCGGCATTTCCTGGTAGAAGAAGGTGATCAGCAGCGAGGCTATGTGAGCGCCGTCGACGTCGGCGTCGGTCATGATGATCACGCGGTCGTAGCGCAAATCCTCGTCGCGGTATTTCGAGCGCGTGCCGCAACCGAGCGCCTGAATCAGGTCCGAAATCTGCTGGTTGGCGGCTAGCTTGTCGTTGCCGGCGCTGGCGACGTTGAGGATTTTTCCGCGCAGCGGCAGCACCGCCTGGCTGGCGCGGTCGCGCGCCTGCTTGGCCGAGCCGCCGGCCGAGTCGCCTTCGACGATGAACAGTTCGGCGCCCGCGGCGGCATTCTGCGTGCAGTCGGCGAGCTTGCCGGGAAGGCGCAGCTTGCGCACCGCGCTCTTGCGCGACACTTCCTTTTCCTGGCGCCGGCGCACCCGCTCGTCGGCGCGCGCAATCACCCATTCCAGCAGCTTGGAGGCTTCCTGCGGATTGTCGGCCAGCCAGTGGTCGAAGGGATCGCGGATGGCGGTCTCGACAATGCGAATGGCTTCGATCGTTGCCAGCCTGTCCTTGGTCTGGCCGACGAATTCCGGCTCGCGAATAAACACCGACAGCATGCCTGCCGCCGAGATCATCACGTCTTCGGAGGTGACGATCGAGGCGCGCTTGTTGCCGACCAGGTCGGCATAGGCCCGAAGCCCGCGCGTCAGCACATTGCGAAAGCCGGCCTCATGCGTGCCGCCTTCGCCGGTCGGGATTGTGTTGCAGTAGGAGTTGACGAAGCCGTCACCGCCGAACCAGGTCACCGCCCATTCCAGCGAACCGTGGCCGCCCTGCTTCTCGCTCTTGCCGGCGAAGATTTCGCGGGTCACCTGGAAGTCGTCGCCAAGCGATGCCTTGAGATAGTCCTTCAAGCCGCCGGGGAAATGGAACTCCGCCTTGGCGGGCGTCTGGTCCTTTTCCTTGATCAGCGATGGGTCGCAGCTCCAGCGGATCTCGACGCCGCCGAACAGATAGGCTTTCGAGCGGGTCATGCGATAGAGCCGCGCCGGCTCGAAGGCGGCGCCCTTGCCGAAAATCTGCTCGTCGGGATGGAAGCGGATTTTGGTGCCGCGCCGGTTGTGCACTTCGCCGAGCTGCTCCAGCCCGCTCACCGGAACGCCGCGCGAGAACCTTTGGCGGTAAAGCTGGCGACCGCGCGCGACTTCGACTTCGAGATGGTCCGACAGCGCATTTACGACCGAGACGCCGACACCGTGCAGACCGCCGGAGGTCTCATAGACCTTGCTATCGAACTTGCCGCCCGAATGCAGCGTCGTCATGATGACTTCGAGCGCCGGCTTCTTGAATTTCGGATGCGGATCGACCGGAATGCCGCGGCCATTGTCGGTAACGGTCAGAAACCCGTCGGCCGACAGCTCAACATCGATGAAGGTGGCATGGCCGGCGACCGCCTCGTCCATCGAATTGTCGATGACCTCGGCAAACAGATGGTGCATCGCCTTGTCGTCGGTGCCGCCAATATACATGCCGGGACGGCGCCGCACCGGCTCCAGCCCCTCCAGCACCTCGATGTCGGCGGCGCTATAGCCCTCGCTGCCGTCCTTGGTCGCAACGGAACGTTTCGTGGCCTGCACCAGCGGGTCGGCCGGGCGCGAAGGTGTCCGAGCCGGTTGGGGCTGCTTTTCCAGATTGCCGAAAAGATCGTTGTTGTCGTCCATGCCTGCCATAGAATCCGGTGCCGCGAATCACCCGTCGATACTGCCACGCTTTTCGGCGCCAAGCGACGGAAGTTCCTGTTACGTTCGGGGATTAAACCCTTCTTATCCTAAAACCTTTCGATAACCAAGCCGGCGGAAATAGGTCCAGCGAGAGCGGCCGCGATTCCTGAATCTTTAACAAAGCGGCCTAGCGTCGCCTCAACAAAACAAAAGACCACGAATGTCAGGGGTTGGTTGTGAGGGGCAAGGCCATAACGATGATTGGCATCGCTGCCGTCTTCGGCGCGATTTCAATCTTTGCCGCGGATTTCTGGGTGAAAAGCCAGGCCAAGGCCGATGCCGAAGAGAAAACGGCGTCGATCCCGGCGCCCGCCGTCCCCAAGGTCGTCTTCAAGACCATCGTGGTGGCCAACGCGCCGCTGCGTTACGGCATGGAGCTTGACCGGGCGCAGCTCAGCGAAATCCCATGGTCCGAGGATTCGGTGCCGCAGGGCGCGTTCACAACAGTCAATGCATTGCTCGCCGAAGGCAGCCGCGTGGTATTGTCGCCGATCGAGATCAACGAGCCGGTGCTGATCAGCAAATTGTCGGGGCCGAACGGCCGCGCGACGCTGTCCAACATGATGACGCCCGGCATGCGGGCGGTGACAATCCGCACCGACGAGATCGCCGGTGTCGGCGGCTTCGTCATGCCGGGCGACCGGGTCGACGTGGTGCTGACACGCGATGCGGGCGAAATCCAGGAAGTGGCCAAGAACGCGCAGGGCGCTGCCGGATCGACCGTTACCTCCGAGATCGTCGTCTCCGACGCCAAGGTGCTGACCGTGGGGCAGGGCGCCGACGAGCGCCAGACCACACCGCAGATCGCCAATTCCGTCACCATCGAGGTGACGACCGAAGGCGCGCAGAAAGTGGCGCTTGCCCGCACCGTCGGCACCTTGTCGCTGTCGCTCCGCTCGGCCGCAGACGGAGGGGCCGCCAAGGACGGCGTCACCACCATTTCGTCCTTCGGCGGATCGGTCGCCTCCGGCGTCCAGGCCGCTGCCGGCGCGCTGTTCACTGCCGCGACCAAGGAGCCTGAGAAGCCGAAATTCAAGACGATCATCGTGACGCGCGGCACGCAGGTCGAAGAATACCAGGTTCCTGCGCGGGACCAGCAATAACTGCCGGTGGGGACCGGGCGAGGGACGGGACAGATGTCGGGACTTCATGCATTTCGAACGACGAAAGGGCTGCGCACAATGCGGGCGCTTACGGTGGGGGCTTGCCTCGCCGCGGCCGCAATGCTCGGCCTCAGTGCGCCAGCCAAGGCCGACAACGATATCGTCCATGTCTCGTCGACAACGAATGCGTCGATCAAGGTAGCCAAGGGCAAGCCGAAGACGGTCATGACCAATGCCGCCTTCTACCAGATCGTCATCGGCGATCCGGAGATCGCCAACGTCAATCCGCTGACCGACAAATCCTTCTATGTGCTGGGCAACAATCTCGGCACCACCGGCATCGCGCTGTTCGACGAGAACAAGCAGTTGGTCGGCACCGTCGACATCGAGGTGACGCTGGACACCGACCAACTGGCCAGCACCATTCGCGCCAGCGTGCCGGACGCCAAGATCAAGGTCGGCTCGGCCAATGGCCGCGTCGTGCTGTCGGGCGAGGCCGATGACGCGGTCGCCGCCGAGAAGGCAAGCAAGATCGCCAGCCGCTTCTCTGGCAATGAAGAAGTGATCAATTCGGTCAACATCTCGTCCTCGCAGCAGGTTCAGCTCAACGTCCGCTTCGTCGAGATCAATCGCCAGGCCGGACAGGATCTCGGCGCCAAATACAGCGCCAATTTCGCTTACGGCATTGGCGGGCGCGACGTCACCCTCGATCCTGGCACGGTGCCGGGAGCCGGCAATGGCGAGATCATCGGCCGGCTGCTGTCCAATGGCCTGTCGATCGACGTCGCCATCAAGGCGCTGGAGGAACGTGGTCTCGCCAGGCGGCTGGCCGAGCCGAACCTGATCGCCCGCTCGGGCCAGACGGCAAGCTTCCTCGCCGGCGGCGAGTTCCCGATCCCGGTCTCCGAGGACAATGGCAAGATTTCCGTCAGCTACAAGAAATACGGCGTCAGCCTCGACTTCACGCCGACGGTTCTCAAGGACGGGCTGGTGAGCCTCGACATCGCGCCGGAAGTGTCCTCGATCGATGCTTCGGCCTCCTATAATATCGGCAATATCTCGGTGCCGGGCTTTATCGTGCGCCGCGCCAGGACATCGGTAGACCTGAAGAACGGCCAGAGCTTCATGATCGCCGGCCTGCTGCAGTCACAGAACGACATCACCACGTCGCGTCTTCCCGGCCTCGGCAAGCTGCCGGTGCTCGGCTCGCTGTTCTCCTCCAAATCCTATCAGCGGCGCGAGACCGATCTGGTGATCATCGTCACCCCCTATCTGGTCAAGCCGGTCGATCCGTCAAAGAAGCTGCTCGAGCCGACCGACGGCACGCAGCCGGCCAGCAATGTCGACTATTTCCTCAACAACACCGAGGAAGTGAAATCGTCCGAAGCCAATCGTGCAGTGGCAATGGCCAGCGGCAGTACGGCACAGCCGGCCGCGGTCACCACCGTCGGGCATTTCCTCGACCTGCCGAAGGATTGAAGCCATGCGCGTGGAATCATGCATCGCCCTGGTGATCGCCGGCCTCGCCGGCGGCTGCACCAGCGACGACTATGTCCGCTCCGAGGGACCGACGATTGCCGCCGGCAACGCACAGGCCGCCAATACGGCAATGCAGATGGTCGATCCCTGGAAATACGGCGTCCAGAACACCAGGCTGCTGGTGCCGGCGCAGCGCAGTGAGGCGGCAGTCAACGCCGCCGACCAGGCTGCTGCCGCCAAGGCCGTGCAACCGACAGCGACAACCGATTGATTTGCCCGGTGATTTGACCGGGAATGACCTGACAGGCTGACAAAATGGCAAGCGGCATCAAGACCAAGAAGATCCTGCTGGTGTCCAGCGACCGGACCTTTGCGCAGGATACGCGCACCGCGTTCGCGGCCTCGGAGGTGATCCAGCTTTCGACCGTCGAGAAGAACATTACCGAACTGCGCGGCGAGGTCCAGGAAGCCGATTTCGGCGCGCTCATCGTCGACATGGATGCGGCAAAGCTGGAAGAGATCGAGTCGCTGCAGCGCATCATGCGCCGGCTCGAAGGCCGCGTTCCCGTGGTCGTCGTCACCCAGGAATTCAACGCCGCCGCGGTGCGCATCCTGGTGCAGCTCCAGGTCGCTGATTTCCTGGTCAAGCCGATCACCACCGCCGATCTGGTGCGGTCGGTCGTGCGCGCGCTGCAAGGGCCGGGGCGCGAGGAAAACACCGAGTCGCAGATCTATACCTTCATGCCGGCCGCCGGCGGCGTCGGCACCACGACGCTGGCGCTGCAGACCGCCTTCCAGCTGCATCATTCGGTGACGCGTGGCGCGTCGACCTGCGTGGTCGACCTCAATTTCCAGCAAGGCGCCTGCGCCGAATATCTCGACCTGGAGCCGCGCTTCGACATCACCGAAATCGAGAACCAGCCCGAGCGCCTCGACCGTCAGCTGCTGGACGTGATGCTGTCCAAGCATGCGAGCGGGCTCTGCGTGCTGGCGGCGCCCACGCATCCGTCGGAAATGCGCTCGTTCAAGACCGATGTCGTGGTGCGCATGCTCGATCTCGTCTCGGCCTATTTCGACAACGTCGTCATCGACATGCCGCGCACCTGGTTTCCGTGGACGGAGACGGTGCTGCTCGGCTCCAACAAGCTTTACATCGTCGCCGAAATGACGGTGCCGTGCCTGCGCCATACGCAGCGGCTGATCCAGGCGGTCTACGAGACGGCAGGCAAGGAAGTGAAGCCGAACGTGATCGTCAATCGTTTCGAGCAGAAGATGTTCGACAATGGCATCAAGCAGGCGGATGTCCAGGAAATCCTGGGCGAGCATTTCGTCGGCGGCATCTCCAACAATTACCGGCTTGTGCGCGAAGCGGTCGACCGCGGCGTGCCGCTGCATGAGATCGATCCGAACGCCAATGTCGTCAACGATCTGAAGAGGATCATCCTGCCGGAAGAAGCCGTGGTGACGCCGGAGAAATCGCGCTCGCTGTTCGGCATCGGCAGGGGCCTCCTGAAGAGGAAAGCCGGATGACCAGCCGCTTCTCGACCCTGCAGAACCGTGACGTCCGCGCGCTGAAGCCGGCCGAGGCGGCGCCGGTCGCGCATCACGCCGTGGTCATCCCGACGAACCGCAAGGCCTTGCCGCCGAAGCCGGAGACAACACCGGGAAAAAGTGCCAACAAGGTGCTCGATGCCCGCGTGCGCATCCACCGGCTGCTGCTGGAGGAAATCAACCTGGTCGCGCTGGAGCGCCTGCCCAGGGATGAGATGCGCCGGCAGGTGCAGGAGTTCGTGTCGGAAAAGACCCGCCAGGAGCGTATGGCGATCAACACCGTCGAACTTGAAGCGCTGGTCGACGACATCGTCGACGAGATGGTCGGCCTCGGCCCGCTGGAACCGCTGCTCAACGACCCCGACATCAACGACATCCTGATCAACGGCCACCAGAACTGCTTCGTCGAAAAGCGGGGCAAGCTGCAGCAGGTCCATATCCCGTTCAAGGACGAGGCGCATCTGTTGCGCATCGTCAACAAGATCGTCGCCGCCGTCGGCCGCCGGGTCGACGAATCGCAACCGATGGTCGATGCCCGCATGCTCGACGGCTCGCGCTTCAACGCCGCCATTCGCCCGGTCGCCGTCGACGGGCCGCTGGTGTCGATCCGCAAGTTTTCAAAGAACAAGCTCGGCCTGCACAAGCTGGTCGAGTTCGGCGCCATCACCCAGAACATGGCCGAGGTGCTGGCGGCTGCAGTCCACGCCCGCAAAACGACCATCATCTCGGGCGGTACCGGCACCGGCAAGACGACGATGCTCAACGCATTGTCAGCCTTCATTCCGGAAGACGAACGGTTGATCACCATCGAGGACGCGGCCGAACTGCAGCTGCAGCAGCCGCATGTCGCGCGCATGGAAACGCGCCCCGCCAACATCGAAGGTCATGGCGAGCTGAAGCAGCGCGACCTGGTCAAGAACGCGCTGCGCATGCGCCCTGACCGCGTCATCCTCGGCGAGTGCCGCGGCGAGGAGGCCTTCGACATGCTGCAGGCGATGAACACCGGCCATGAAGGCTCGATGGCGACCATCCACGCCAACACGCCGCGCGACGCCATTTCGCGCCTCGAGCAGATGCTGGGCATGACCGGCATGCCGATGACGGTGCAGTCGATCCGCAGCCAGATCGCCAGCGCGCTCGACCTTATCGTCCAGCTGACGCGACTGTCGGACGGCAAGCGCAAGGTGACCAGCGTCGCCGAGGTGACCGGCATGGAAGGCGACGTCATCCAGATGCAGGAGATATTCCGCTTCGTGCGCACCGGCATGGAAGCCGACGGCAAGATCCTCGGTCACTACGAGGCGACCGGCATTCGCCCGCGTTTCCTCGAGGACCTGCGCAATATGGGCATTGAATTCCCCGGCAAATATTTCGAACCCGGCCGGCCGCAGGAGTAGCCTTGTGTTCGAGAATTTCAGCCCGATCTATGTCGTCTATGCCGCGGCAGCGCTGACCGGCATCATGATCGCCGAAGGCTGCTATCTGCTCTATGCCGGCCGCAGCGACAAGCGCCTGGCTATCAACCGGCGCATGAAGCTGCAGGAAAACAAGATCAGCCAGGAACAGGTGCTGATCCAGCTGCGCAAGGAACGCGGCCTCGATTCCGGCACGTCATTCTTCTCGCCCGACCGTTTTCGCGCGCTGCGCACGCAGTCTGGCATGGTGATGCCCTTGCCGAAATTCCTGACGATGACGACGGGCGTGGCGCTGGCGATGATGCTCGTCGCGCTCTGGAACGGCCTGCCGCTGTTGCTCGCCATTTTGCTGTTTGTGGTGCTGACAGCGCTGCTGCCGGTAATTGTGCTGCGTTCCAAGCGTGCCCGGCGGGTGAAGCGTTTCGGCGTGCAGTTGCCGGAGGCGCTGGAATTGATCACGCGCGGCTTGAAGGCCGGGCATCCGGTTCCCGTGGCGATCTCGATGGTGTCGCGCGAGATGCCCGATCCGATCGGCACCGAATTCGGCGTTATCTCCGACGAGGTGACTTATGGTTCCGACCTGGTTTCGGCGCTGAATTCACTGTTCGACCGCGTCGGCCAGGAGGATCTGCCGCTGTTCGTCACCGCGGTGTCGATCCAGACGAGCTCGGGTGGCAATCTGCGCGAGATCCTCGACGGGCTGTCGACGACGATCCGCGAACGCGGCAAGCTGCGCCGCAAGGTGCGCGCCATTTCGACCGAGGGCCGTATGTCGGCCTATATTCTGACGGCGGTGCCGGCGCTGCTGTTCGCCGCCATCATGGTGATGATGCCGCAATTCTATCAAAGCGTCTGGGATGTGCCGAAGACCTGGTATCTGCTGGGCGGTTCGGTGACATGGCTGATGCTGGGCAACATCATCATGTTCAAGATGTCGAACTTCCGGTTCTGAGATGGAGCAGGTGATCCAGTTTCTTGCCTCGCTGGCGCCGACGTCGCTGATGCCGGTAGCCGCGATGCTGCTGGCATTGGGCGGCAGCGCGGTGGCATGGCCGCTGGTGGTGGCCAAAGGCGACCGCAACGATCTCAAGCGCCGGCTCAAGATCGACGACAGCAAGACTCCCCAACAGGCCGAGGTGGCGCCGAAGAAGAACCAGAGCGTCGTGCGCGAGAAGGCGGTGAAGCGGGCGCAGGAATTCTACGCCAAGAGCGATCCGGAAAATGTCGCCCGGCTGCGTATGAAGCTGATCCAGGCGGGCTATATGGAGCCGCGCGCGGTCGGCACATTCTTCCTGATCCGCTTCGCCTGCCTGGTGGGCGCAGCGATCGGCGCGTTCCTGGTCAACCATTGGATGGGCAACGCCGATTCCACCGCGACCAGCCGCTGGACCTTCATCATCCTGTCGGGAGCCGCCGGCTATTTCGTGCCCGGCCTGGTGCTCAGCCAAAAGGTGCGGGAAAAGATGCGCGAATACCGCAACGGCTTTCCCGACTTCATGGATTTGATGATCGTCTGCTCCGATGCCGGCATGAGCATGGAGGCCGGCATCGAGCGCGTCTCGAAGGAACTGGCCAAGACCTATCCGTCGCTGAGCCAAAACCTGCAGCTGGTGTCGCTGGAACTCAGGGCCGGCCGCAGCCTCGACGATGCATTGAAGGCGCTCGCCGACCGCCTCAGCCTGGACGAGGTGCGCTCCTTCGCCACGCTCTTGCAGCAGTCGAAGGAACTCGGCACCAGCCTCGCCGGGGCGCTGCGCGTGTTCTCCGACGAAATGCGCCACAAGCGCATGTCGCTGGCCGAGGAGAAGGCACATGCCTTGCCGGCCAAGATGTCGGTGCCGGTGGTGGTGTGCATCCTGCCGGTGGTGCTGATGATCGCCGTCATCCCGATCATCGTCAAAATGACGGCGGTTCAGTAGATACCAAGGCAGTGGATACCAAGTGGCCGCCCGGCGGCTTTCTGCGGTTACTCACTTCAACTACGCTTCGCCTGGATGTCATATCCGGCCGGTTTGGCCGCTCTCCTTCGGCAAAATCCGCAAAAAGCAAAATGAGTGAGCCGTCCATGCGAATAGTCTTGTGCACCGCCTTCCTCGGCCTCGCCGCGGCCAGTCTGTCGCTGGCCTCGGCCGCGGCCGACGATTGCGGCGACGCTGCCGCTCTGGTGCAGCAGGCCTATCCCAGGGCCCAAAAGAGCGCAGACGGCGCCTCGTTCACGCTCGAACCCCATACCAGCATCGCCGTGACGCTCCCGGATACGCCGTTTGGCCTCGTCTGCAAGATATGGCCTGCCCATGACGATCTGTTGCTGGTCGCGGTGCCGCTCATCGACAGCAGCCAATCCAGCGACGACGGGCATGTCGGCGATGTCGACCTTCTGGTCGTCGACAGGAAGACCAGGCAGGTGCGCCAGCGCCTGCTCCAGCCCGGGCTGATGACCGATGATGCCATCGCCATCAACAAGGTCGAATTCGATACCGGCCGCTATGGCCTGGCGCCCGGTGTCACCGGCTTTGGCCTGCGCATCCAAATGGCGAGCCATTCGCGGCCCAATCCCTTCAGCGAAACCGACCTGCGGCTCTATGCCCTTGACGGCGGTGATCTGCGCCTGGTGCTCGACGGCATCATCGTGGCCGGCTTTGGCGGCGAAGGCGACACCAATTGCGCAGGATCCTTTCAATCCAGCCGGGTCAGCCTGGCGATGAGCCCGGCGAGACATCACGGCTATCACGACATCACAGTGTTCGAGCGGTTGGACACCGACAATCCGTCTGTCGACAAGAATGGCGAGTGCCAGTCCCATCCCGGCAGGTCCATGAAACGAACCTACCGGCTGCGCTATGACGGCAGGCGCTATCAGTTTCCGGCGGGGCTCAAGGCGCTGGAGCCGGAATAGGCTTCGGTTGGTTAATGGCTTCTGTGCCCGAAACCAAATTTTAGGCGCGTTTCCGCACTGAAGTTTAATCGCCCTGTTGTAGTCTGCTTCCTCAGAGAACGACCCGGTAAATCGGGCGATTGGGGCCAGGGGCATGCGTCACAGAAGTTTCACGGCAATGGCCGCGCTAGCGGCGGTCTTGATGGTCGGCGGCTGCACGACCGACAACGTCGACAAAACCAAGACCACATCGATCCAACCGGTGGCAAAAGACGTCAGCACCTCCGACCTTGCGCAAGGCAAGGCGCAGTTCCGCGAGGCCAATTACGGCCTTGCCGAACAGCATTTCCGCAAGGCCGTGGAACTGAAGGCCGACAGTGCCGAGGGATGGATGGGGCTTGCCGCCTCCTATGACGAACTCGGCCGCTTCGACTTCGCCGACCGCGCCTACGACCAGCTTTTGAAGGTTGCCGGGCGCAAGCCGCAGATTGTCAACAATATGGGCTATTCGCAGCTGCTGCGCGGCAACAAGAAGAAGGCGAGAGCGCTGCTCATGGAAGCAAGGGCCGGCATGGCCGACCCGAGCGTGATCAACGCCAATCTGGCGCTGCTCAACAAGGGCTGAGACTAGGGACACTCGCGTGCCGAGCTTCGCGGGACGGCAGTCGACGCTTTGTAAACCCTGTCGGCAGGTTGCTTTGAAAACCGGCCGAAAACGGTATCTCCGGCCGGTTGCATGCCTATGATGCGCCACAAATCGAAGATCCCAAAGGTTGCCGCTCATCCATGCTGGATTTCAGTTCGCTATTGCTGGCGGCTGCGCTGTCGGGCACATGCCTGAGCGTCACCATGTTTGTGATCTGGTTCACGGCGCCGCGTGCACGCTTCGTGCTGACGGTGGCGTGCGGCATTCTCGTCCTTGTCGCCCACGTCATCGTCTTCTGGCGCTACACGAGGGAGCCCAGTCCGTTGCTTTGTCAGGCAGCGCTGGCGCTGCTCAGCCTCGGTTTCCTGGCGCTTTCACTTTCGGCCATGCAATATCTTGGTGTGCGCAATTACAGCCGCGCTGTCCTGCCGGCCATGCTCGCGATCGCTGTCTGCGCCGGCGTGACCTATCTCGGTTTCGATGGTGTCGGCTTCATCCTCACCTATACGACGGTAACAGTGCTGCTCGCCTCGATCGGGGTGATGTTCTGGATCAAGGGCGGTCAGGATCGCGGCATTCTGCTGGTCGTTTCGGCGCTAAGCGGCGTCTGCGGCGTATCCTTCGGGCTCTGCGGCGCCGTGCTTCTGGTCAAGGGCCAGTGGGTGCTCGGCGTCGCACCCGACAATTGGGCCGAGCGGTTGAATTCGGTCGTGGCGGTCGCCTGCATGACGGCTCTCGGCGCGCTGACGCTGTCGCTGCATCATCTGCAGGCACAGATCGAACTGAAGGCCGAGACCCTGACCGACCCGTTGACCGGTCTGATGAACCGGCGGGCTTTGAACTCGCTCTATCGCGAGCGCGTCTTCGGCCCGTTCATGTCGGTCGCCATGTTCGACCTCGACCACTTCAAGCGAACCAACGATGTCTATGGCCATCCCGTCGGCGATCGGGTGCTCTGCCGTTTCGCCGCAGTCATCAAGAAGTATGACAGGGTTGGCGTCGACGCCTTCCGGCTGGGCGGCGAGGAGTTCGCGTTGGTCATGTCTCGGATGACCGAAGACAAGGCCTACGATCTCGCCAGCAGGATCGGCGTCGCCTTCGGCACGGAAGTGGTGCCGACGCCGCGCGGGCCGTTGCGCAGCAGCGTCAGCGGCGGCATTGGCTTTGGCAAGGAAGACGGCAGCAGCCTGGATGAAGTGCTGGCCGAGGCCGACCGGGCGCTCTACGCGGCCAAGAACGACGGGCGAAATCGCGTGCTTGTCCTCAACGGCAAAGCCGACGGACCGGCCCTGCGCTCAGCCTGACAGGCCAGAGTGTTATTCGGCGGCGCCGAGATATTCCGACAGCGGCGGGCAGGAGCAGACGAGGTTGCGGTCGCCGGCGACATTGTCGATGCGCGAGACCGGCGGCCAGTATTTGGCCGCTTTGTCGACATCGCCGGCGGGGTAGGCCGCTTCCAGCCGCGAATAGGGGTGAGTCCACTGGCCGGCAAGGGTTTCGGCCGCCGTGTGCGGGGCATTGACCAGCGGGTTGTCCTCGAGCGGCCATTCGCCCTTCGCCACTTTCGCTGCCTCGCCGGCGATGGCGATCATCGCCTCGCAGAACCGGTCGAGTTCGCGCTTGGGCTCGGATTCGGTCGGCTCGACCATCAGCGTGCCGGCGACAGGGAACGACATGGTCGGCGCGTGAAAACCGTAATCGATCAGCCGCTTGGCGATATCGTCGACGCTGATGCCGGCGCTCTCCTTGAGGACGCGCATGTCGAGGATGCATTCATGCGCGATGCGATCGTGCCTGCCCTTGTAGAGAAGCGGGAAGTGCGGCGCGAGCCGCGTCGCCACATAATTGGCCGAGATGATCGCCGTCTCCGTCGCCTGCTTCAGGCCGGCGGCGCCCATCATGCGGATGTACATCCAGGTGATCGGCAGGATGGAAGCGCTGCCGAACGGGGCAGCGGACACGGCATGCGCCGAACGTTCGGTGACATGACCCGGCAGATAGGGTTTCAGATGCGCCCTGACGCCGATCGGACCGACGCCCGGACCGCCGCCGCCATGCGGGATGCAGAAGGTCTTGTGCAGGTTCATGTGGCAGACATCGGCGCCGATATCGGCGGGCCGCGCCAGGGCGACCAGCGCGTTAAGGTTGGCGCCGTCGAAATAGACCTGGCCGCCATGTTCGTGGATGAGAGCGCACAGGTGGCGCGCGCCTTCCTCGTAGACGCCGTGCGTCGAGGGATAGGTGAACATCAGCGCCGCGAGGTTCTTCGAATGCTCGTTGGCCTTGGCCCGCATATCGTCCATGTCGATATTGCCGTCCTCCAGGCAACGCACGACGACGACGCTCATGCCGGCCATCGCCGCACTCGCGGGATTGGTGCCATGCGCGGACTGGGGGATCAGGCAGATGGTGCGATGGCCTTCGCCACGCGAACGGTGATAGGCGCGGATGGCGAGCAGGCCGGCATATTCGCCTTGGCTGCCGGCATTGGGCTGCAGGCTGACGGCGTCGAAGCCGGTGATCTGCGCCAGCCAGCCTTCCAACTCGCCGACCATGGCGCGATAGCCGGCCGAATGGCTGGCCGGCGCGAAGGGATGGAGGTTGGCGACAACAGGCCAGCTGACCGGCATCATTTCGGCCGCCGCGTTGAGCTTCATGGTGCAGGAGCCCAGCGGGATCATGCTGCGGTCGAGCGCCAAATCCTTGTCGGCTAGCCTGCGCAGCAGGCGCATCATGTCGGTCTCGGAGTGGTTTTCGCGGAAAACCGGCTGGGTCAGAAACTCCTTGCCGCGCGGCTTGCCGGGCATCGCGCCCGCCTCAGTAGCGCCGGACTTGGCGCCGAACAGGGCGGCGATAGCCTCGAGATCCGCCTCGGTCGAGGTTTCGTCGAAGGCGATGCTGATGCGGTCGGCATCGATGACGCGCAGCAGCCGGCCACCTTTTTCAGCGGCAGCGGCGATCGAAGCTGCCTTGCCCTTCACTTCGGCCGTCACCGTGTCGAAACGGCTTGAGCCGAGCACGGAAACACCAGCGGTTTTCAGGCCTGCTGCGAGGCCGTTGGCGAGCTCATGAATTCGGGCTGCGATCGCCTGCAAACCAGTAGGCCCGTGCCAGATCGCGTATGCGGTCGCCATGTTGGCAAGCAGCGCCTGCGCGGTGCAGATGTTGGAGGTCGCCTTGTCGCGGCGGATATGCTGTTCGCGCGTCTGCAGGGCGAGGCGATAGCCGGGACGGCCCTTGCTGTCGATCGACTGGCCGACGAGGCGGCCGGGCATCAGCCGGGTCAGCTTGTCGGAGACGGCGCAATAGGCGGCGTGCGGGCCGCCAAAGCCCATCGGCACGCCAAAGCGCTGCATCGGGCCGACGGCGATGTCGGCGCCAAGCCTGGCCGGCGCTTCGGTCAGCGTGAGCGCAAGCGGATCGGCGATGAAGACGACCACGGCGCCGGTGGCGCGAGCCTTCTCGATCGCCGCCTTGTGGTCGCCATAGACGCCAAACGTGTCCGGCCAGGAGACCAGCAGGGCGGCGGTGTTGTCGTCGATGGTCTCGCCATCGATCTCGATGCCGAGCGGCTCGGCCCGGGTGCGCACGACGTCCAGCGTCTGCGGATGCGGCGTGCCGGCCAGCGCCACCTTGGTGCGCTTGTCGCGGTGATGGCGCAGCGCGATGCCGACCGCTTCGGCCACCGCCGTCGCTTCGTCGAGCAGGGAGGCCGAAGCCACCGGCAGGCCGGTCAATTCGGTGACCAAGGTCTGGAAGTTGAACAGCATTTCCAGGCGGCCCTGGCTGATCTCGGCCTGGTAGGGCGTATAGGCGGTGTACCAGGCCGGGTTCTCGAACAGGTTGCGCTGGATGACCGGCGGCACATGGACGCCGTGATAGCCGGCGCCGATGAAGCTCTTCAGCACCCTGTTTTTTGCCATGGTCGCAGCCAATTCGGCCAGCGCTTCGGCTTCGCTCGCCGGCGCGGGAAGGGCTAGCGGCAGATCGAGGCGGATCGACTGCGGCACGGCCTGGCTGATCAGCGTCTCGACGGAGGGAACGCCGATCACGGCAAGCATGGCTCTGACGTCGTTTACATCAGGACCGATGTGGCGGGCCGAGAAGGGGGTAAGTGCTGCGCTCATGGCAATAGGTCCTGATGTCAACCGATATGGGCTTTGTAGGCGGCCTCATTCATGAGGCCTGCGAGTTGGCCTTCGTCGGCGAGCTTCATCTTCCACAGCCAGCCGTCGCCGGTCGCAGCGGAGTTGACCAGCGACGGGTCCGAGGACAGCGCGCCGTTGGCGTCGGTGATCTCGCCATCAACCGGCGCATAAACATCGGATGCCGCCTTGACGGATTCGACGACCACGGCGGTGTCGCCCTTACTGAGTTTGGTGCCGATTTGAGGCAGTTCGACGAAGACGAGATCGCCAAGCTGTTCCTGCGCATAGTCGGTTATCCCGACGGTGGCGATGCCTCCCTCGACGCTCAGCCATTCGTGATCTTGTGTGAAATAGGTTTTTGCCATCGGAATTATCCTTTGCGGTAGCGATGAGGAGTGAAGGGCAAGGAACTGATATCGACCGGGATTTTCGTCCCGCGAACGTCGGCGAACAGTTTCGTGCCCGGCTTGGCCAAGGCCGTTGACACATAGCCCATGGCGACGGGATGGCCGGCCGACGGGCCGAAGCCGCCTGATGTCACGTAGCCGGCCGGATCGCCGTCGGCATCGAACAAAGCAGCGCCGGCGCGCACCGGCTGGCGGCCGTCCGGCTTCAGGCCGACGCGCTTTTGCGACGGCCCGCGCTCCAGGATGGACCGCAGCGCATCGGCGCCGATGAAGGACCCGCCGGCGCGGAGATCTTTGGGGATCGCCCACATCAGGCCGGCACTCGCCGGATCGATCTCCGGCGTGATGTCCTGGCCGTGCAGGCACAGGCCGGCCTCCAACCGCAGCGAGTCGCGGGCAGCAAGGCCGATCCACAACACACGCTCGTCCTCGAGCAGTTTCGTGACCAGAGCGCGCGCATCCGCCTCCGGCAGGCCGATCTCGAAGCCGTCCTCGCCGGTGTAGCCGGAGCGGCTCATGAACCAGTTTTGCTTCGGCTCGATGCCATGCATGAACAAGAGCGAGCCGGTCTCGATGCCGGCGCGGGACAAGGCAGCCCAGGCTTCCGGCCCCTGGATCGCCAGGAAGACGCGGTCGAGCGCATCGACTTTGACGTCGAAGTCCGCGGCCAGCGCACGCAAATGCTTCTCGTCCTCGACCGCATTCCCGGCGTTGGCGACCACCATGAAGCGCTCGGCGCCGAGCCGGGTGACGATCAGATCGTCGATGATCCCGGCGGCCTCGTTGAGGAAGAAACTATATTTGGACTGTGAAATCTCAAGCGCGCCGGCATCGAGCGGACTGGCGCGGTTGAGCAGTGCCGCAGCGCCCGGTCCGCTGACAGCGAACAGCTTCATATGCGAAATGTCGAACAGGCCGGCATGTTCGCGGGTGTGAAGGTGCTCCTTCATCACGCCGGCCGGATAGGTCAGCGGCATCGACCAGCCCGCAAAGGCGCCAAAGCGTGCGCCGGCGTGCAGATCTTCGAGAGGAAGGTGTTTGGTGTCGTCGCCCGTCATGTCATCTCCAGAGTCGCACGCAATCGGCCGCTGCTGGCGACCAGTCCGTGCCCCTCTGTCTGAAGCCTGAGAGACTCGCGCAACCGGAACTCTGTCGGCGACGCTTACACCTTCGGCGCGGGGGCAAGCCCCGACTTTCCAGAGTGTCTTTCCCGTCTACGGTTCTTTTGCCTGAGAGATTTCGGGCGATTTCCCCTTCGGCGGCAGCTCGCGCTGCTCTCTCCCGCAAACAGGTAGGACTCAAAACTTAAGCCCTCGACGCGCCATCCATAGCTTGTCGGCGACACCTTGTCACCTGCCAGCGACACGTAAAGCGCGTCGTCTTTACAGTCTTCGCTAACCACGCCGTTTGCCGGTTTTTCAAGACAATGGCGATATTCTGGGCTGACGGTTTGGCCGGCAATTGCGTTGGGCACGGCGGATGGGGATTGACAGATGGGCGAACGGATCGGGAGCGCGCCGGTGGTGGGGCTGGCCTCGAAGGACCGCATCACGGCGGAAGATGTGGTCATGCTGCGTCGCGAAGTGTTCGCTGACGGCGTGGTGACGCGCGGCGAGGCTGAAGCACTGTTCGCGCTCGATGCGACAGCGACGGACAAATGTCCGCAATGGCCTGAATTCTTCGTCGAGGCCGTTACCGACTACATCGTCCACCAGGAAAAGCCGGCAGGCTATATCTCTGAAGACAATGCCGGTTGGCTGATCCAGACCATCTCGCGCGACGGAATGGTCGACAGTGTGACCGAACTGGAGCTGCTGGTGCATGTGCTGGAAAGGGCGAAATCATCGCCCGGCCGGCTCTCCGCCTATGCGCTCGAGCAGGTCGCCAACGCGGTGGTCGACGGCAAGGGACCACTGATGCTCGGCGGCGCGCTGGTTCCCGGGCTGGTCGCCAAGGCAGAGGTCGATCTGTTGCGCCGCATTCTCCATGCCTATGGCGGCGACGGTAACATCGCCATCACACGGGTTGAGGCCGAGGTGCTGTTCCAGATCAACGAGCAGACCGCAGCGACCCACAACGACCCGTCCTGGAACGACCTGTTCGTCAAGGCGCTCGCCAATTTCGTCATGTGTTCGGCCGGCTACGAAGCGCCGACGCGCGATGTGGCGCTGCGTCGTGACAGTTTCTTGGACCAGGCCGAGCCCGAAATTGGTGGCTTCTTCAGCCGCATGGTGTCGGGCGGACTGGCCGGCATCATGGAAGCCTATCGTTCGCCCGGCGACATCGAGGCCGAATGGGAGTCGAAGAACCGTGCCGCCGAGGCACTCGCGCGCCGCGCCGAGACGATCGACGCGAGCGAGGCGAAATGGCTGGCCGAGCGCATCGGCACCGACCGCCCGCTGCGTGACAATGAACGCGCGCTGCTGACGCTGATCAAACTCGCCTCGCCGGAGATACATCCGGCGCTCAAGCCACTGCTCGACAAGGTTGCTTAAGCCGCGCCGTTTTCTGCGACCGTTTTGCAGAGGACGATATTGGAGTGTCTTCAGGCCAATCGCCAAGTTCGGCCACGCGATCGAAACCGGCTTCCTCAGGCAAGCTCGGTTCGGTCGGAGTCAGATCGTGCTCGGTCAGAATGCGAGGCCATCAAATCCCGCCATACCAGTCATAGCCATTGTCTTCCCAATAGCCGCCGCGGCCGCCGCCGATATTGGCAAAACTGTCGACGAGCTCGATCTTGTAGAGATACTTCGGCATCTTGTAGCCGAGCTGTCGTTCGACGCGCACGCGCAGCGGCGCGCCGTTTTCGACCGGCAGCGGCTTGCCGTTGAGGCCGTAGGCGAGGATCGTCTGCGGGTGGCGGGCATCGATCAGGTCGATGGTGCCGTAATATTTGATTTCCCCGGAGAGGCTGCGATCGATCGTATCGAGGCAGTGGAACATGACATAGCGGGCCTGCGGCTTGACCACAGCCTGGTCGAGCACCAGCGACAGCGGGGTGCCGGTCCATTTGGCGATGCAGCTCCAGCCTTCGACACAGTCGTGGCGGGTGATCTGCGTGCGGCTCGGCATGTTCTCCAACTGCTCGCGGCTGAGCGACAGCGGCTTTTCGACCAGGCCCGTTACCTCCAGCCGCCAGTCGGCGAAATTGTTGGCGAGCAGGCCCTTGTAGGTGTCATCGTCGGGCGCGGTGACGCCGTTCGGCCGCTGCGGCTGGCGGATGTCGGCCTCGGTGAATTCCGGCGCCAGAGCATCGCGGCCGGCAAGCCAGCGTTGCGCGCGGTAGGTCAGGCCATTGGCGTTTTCGAGGAAACTGCGCAGGCCGTCGCCCATGCCGAGCTGGCTGTCGAAGGCATCGCAGCCCGACAACATGATGCCGGAAACGCCGAGGCCGGCGCCCGTCAGGAACTTTCGGCGGCTGATCTGGAATTTGGCCATCTCACGCACTCCTCTCGGTGTCGCCATGCCTTGGCGGATCGGTGCGGTACCAGCCGGTGATGATCGAGCGCAGTTCGTTGATCGGGCCGGCGGCGAGGATCATCATCATATGGACGATGAAAAAGCCGACCAGCAGCACCATCACCGTGAAATGGATGGTGCGCGCCGTCTGCCTTCCGCCGAGCAGTTCGTTGAGCCAGGGCAGCACCGAGTTCATGCTCGGCGACATGGCAAGGCCGGTGATGATCATGAGTGGCAACAGCACGAACAGTACGCCGCCATAGGCCATTTTCTGCAGCGTGTTGTATTCGCGTGTGTGGTGGAACCTGAGCTTGGCGTGCTCGATGATGTCCTGCGGCAGCCGCTTGAGATCGTCAAGGCGCGGCGCCAGATCGCGGCGCAGATGGCCGTTGACCAGGCTGGCGACCAGCCAGACGACCAAGGTGGTTGTCAGTATCCAGGCGAAGAAGAAATGCACAACGCGGGCGGTGCCGAGATGGTAATAGGACGGGATTGTCGCCCAGGACGGGAAGGCACGCGACGTTTGCTGCCGGGCCGGGCCCGACCAGCCGAGCACGCCTGTGGTGTCGAAGCGATGGCCGAAGATTTCGGTATAGCCGCGCGGGCCGGTGGCGGTGTTTTCGGCGCCGATGGCAAAGACGGTGTTGTTGTACTCGAAGCCGGATTGCTTGCCGATGTAGAGCTGCGGCCGGGCATTGAAGATCTGCAGGCCGGATAAAAGCAAGAAGAACAGCGAGATCGCCCACAGCCAGTGCGTCAGGCGGGTCCAGCGCGATTGCCGGTAGATCAGCGTCGCATCCTTCGTTGAGGCGGCATCGACGCCTGCGCCGGGCTGACTCATGGTAATGGTTTCCATCTTTTCCTCGCCTCCGGCTGCGCGATCCTGGGATGGCCGCGCTCGTCCTTGTCCTCCCAATACGTCGCTATCGAAAGCGATGTTTCATGCGGTCACGTTTTTATTACGGGCACGGGTTTATCGCGGGCACGGATACTCAATTGCCGAGGCTCACCGCGAGATTGACGACGGCGGCGACGATGACGGCGTTGAAGAAGAACGACAGGATCGAATGGACAAGCACCACGCGGCGCATATGCGAGGTCGTGATCGCGGTGTCGGCGGTCTGCGCGGTCATGCCGATCACCGTCGCGAAATAGAGAAAGTCCCAACCGTCCGGCCGTTTGCTGCCGGGAAAATCGAGGCCGCCGACCGGTATCTTCTTCTTGGTTTCGGCATCGATCGCGTCGCCGTCCATCCAGTAGACATGCGCATAGTGGAGGGCGGCCATGGCATGGATGGTGAACCAGCCAAGCGGGATCGACAGCATGGCGAAGCCGAGTTCGATGGGGTCGCGATCCTTGTGATTGATCAAAAGGAACAGCAGGACAATGGCCATGGCGACGATGCCGAGCGTGATGGCAAAGATGCCCAGCACTGGGAGGTCCAGTTCGCGCGCGTTCTTGCTGAGATAGCGGCCGGACAGCAGCGGCATCTTGGCGATGACGAGCGCGATGAAGACGACGAAGAAGGAATCGGCGGCAATCGAGATCGAATAAGCAAGCCGCGTGGAGACGGGGAGCGATCCAATCAAAGGCAATACCGCGGCAAATACGACCAGACCGACGGCTAGCGACACAAAGAACTGCTTGTGCCGCTGCAAGGGGTTATTCGGCGATGTGTCGGCCATAGCCCGACCTCGGATGATGCTTCACGTCTGGTCGGGTGTGACGGATTTCAGAGCCCGCCGCAAGATACGGTCGAGCTCACCCAGGAAACGCGAGCGATCCTGTGGCGCAAAGCTGGCATTGTAGCCCTTGCTCTCGCCGGTTTCGCGCAGATGCTGCTTCAAATCGCGCATTGCAACCGCCATGCCGATGGTCTCCGGCGTGAACGGCCGGCCGGCTGGCCCAAGCACATGCGCGCCGAGCGCCACGGTGCGAGCGGCAAGCGGGATGTCGGCGGTGATCACGATGTCGTTGGGTTTTGCGTTCTCGACGATCCAATCGTCAGCGGCATCGGCGCTTTTAGAGACGACGACGTTGCGAATCATCGGATCGCGCGACGGACGCAGCCCGCCATTGGAGACGTAGGTGACGACCACGCCATGGCGCTCGGCGACCTTCTCGACCTCGGCTTTCACCGGGCAGGCGTCGGCGTCGACGTAGATGGCGGGTGCCGGCATTATCTCTCCAAAACGGACATGGGGCCGGCATGTTACCCGGCCCCATGCCAGAAATCTCGTACTGTCAGGCCGGCCGCGCGCCCGACTTCTTCGCCGTCCAGGTGGCAATGTAATCCATCAGGCCGGGGTTGAGACAGTCATAGGGCTCGAGGCCCATCGACTTCAACTGGCCGCGGATGCCGTCCATGCGCTTGGGGTCGACACCGGATTCGATGATCGACGAAACGAAAGCGGTGAAGCCCGGCGGTGACCAGCCGTCTTCCTGGAAGCGCTCGGGATGGATGAAGGACAGACCTTTGAACGGATGGTCGCGCTCGACCGGTCCGTGCATATGGACACCGCAGCCGGTGCAGGCGTGACGCTGGATAAGTGCCGAGGGGTCGACCACTTTCAGCTTGTCGCCGTTTTCGGTGACTGTGACATCGCCGGTGCCGGCTACGGCCACGACCGAGAACACCGCGCCGTCAGGCTTCCAGCATTTGGTGCAGCCGCAGGCATGGTTGTGGGCGATCTGGCCCTTGACCGTCACCTTCACCGGCTTGCTGGTGCAGGCGCAGACCAGCGTGCCGCCGGCAAAGCTTGCGCTCTCCTTTGGCAAGCCATTGTCGATTTTGGGATGCAGTTTCTCAGGCATTGTCTTCCTCCCTTGTTGAACCTGTGCAACTTCAGTCGCTGGCCCTTCGGTCGGCGGCTTGTTCTTCCTCCGTTTGGTGTGCGATCGGACGCAAAACCGGGCGCCACTTTTGCTGATCGCACTTAGTAAACGACGACGCTCCTGATCGACTTGCCCTCATGCATGAGATCAAAACCCTTGTTGATGTCCTCAAGCTTCAGCAAATGGGTGATCATCGGGTCGATCTGGATCTTGCCGTCCATGTACCAGTCGACGATTTTCGGCACGTCAGTGCGGCCGCGTGCGCCGCCAAAGGCGGTGCCCATCCAGGTGCGGCCGGTGACCAGCTGGAACGGCCGGGTCGAAATCTCCTGGCCGGCGCCGGCCACGCCGATGACGACCGACTTGCCCCAGCCGCGATGCGAGGCTTCCAGCGCCTGGCGCATCACCTTGGTGTTGCCGGTGCAGTCGAATGTGTAGTCGGCGCCGCCGATCTGGTCGGCGCCGCGCTTGGTCAAGTTGACGAGGTGAGGAACGATGTCGCCGTCGATCTCCTTCGGATTGACGAAATGCGTCATGCCGAAGCGCTCGCCCCATGCCTTCTTGTCGTTGTTGAGGTCGACACCGATGATCATGTCAGCGCCGGCGAGCTTCAGGCCCTGGATGACGTTGAGGCCGATGCCACCGAGACCAAAGACGACAGCAGTCGCGCCTTGCTCGACCTTCGCGGTGTTGATGACCGCGCCGATGCCGGTGGTGACGCCGCAACCAATGTAGCAGATTTTGTCGAAGGGCGCGTCCGGGTTGACCTTGGCGACGGCGATCTCGGGCAAAACGGTGAAATTGGAGAAGGTCGAGCAGCCCATATAGTGGAAGATCTTGTCCTTGCCGATCGAGAAGCGCGAGGAGCCATCGGGCATCAAGCCTTGGCCCTGCGTGGCGCGGATGGCGGTGCACAAATTGGTCTTGCGCGACAGGCAGGATGGGCACTGCCGGCATTCCGGCGTGTAGAGCGGGATGACGTGGTCGCCCTTCTTGACCGAGGTGACGCCCTTGCCGACATCGACGACAACGCCAGCGCCTTCATGGCCGAGGATTGCCGGAAACAGGCCTTCGGGATCGGCGCCCGACAGGGTGAACTCGTCGGTGTGGCAGATGCCGGTCGCCTTGATCTCGACCAGCACCTCGCCTTCGCGCGGTCCGTCGAGGTCGACCTCCATGATTTCCAACGGCTTTCCGGCGGCGACAGCGACAGCGGCGCGGGTTTTCATCAGGCAATTCCTCCCAAGGCGATTGGTCTTCAGGCTTTCAGGGTTTTTATACTGTTTCAACCCGATTTGGCGACCAAATATGGCGCAAATCTTGGCCCAGTCGTCGGCGAGCCCAACCTTCGCCCCTCGGCACGGGCCTGGCGGGCAGGGAGTGTCTTGATGGGTGCGCTGCCGGCGGTGCTTGAGCCCGGCTGCCGAAGCCCATAAGAAGGACGAAAGACCGAGGAAACGCCTTCGATGTTCACGAAAATCCTGATCGCCAATCGCGGCGAGATTGCTTGCCGCGTCATCAAGACGGCGCGCAGGATGGGGATTGCCACCGTAGCGGTCTATTCCGACGCCGATCGCGACGCCGTGCACGTCGAAATGGCCGACGAAGCCGTGCATATCGGGCCATCGCCTGCCGCGCAAAGCTATCTTCTGCCTGAAAAGATCATCGCTGCCTGCAAGGAGACGGGCGCGCAGGCCGTGCATCCCGGCTACGGTTTTCTGTCGGAGCGGGCCGCCTTCTGCGAAGCGCTTGAGGCTGAGGGCATTGTCTTCATCGGTCCGAAACCCAAGGCTATCAAGGCGATGGGCGACAAGATCGAATCGAAGAAGTTCGCCAAGGCCGCTGAGGTGTCGACGGTTCCCGGCTGGCTTGGGGTCATCGAAAATGCCGACCATGCCGAAAAGATCGCCGGCGAGATCGGTTATCCCGTGATGATCAAGGCCTCGGCCGGCGGCGGCGGTAAAGGCATGCGCATTGCCTGGAGCCAGTCGGAAGTGCGCGACGGCTTCGACCGGGCGCGCTCGGAGGCGAAAAGCTCGTTCGGCGACGACCGAGTCTTCATCGAAAAGTTCGTCGTCGATCCGCGTCATATCGAAATCCAGGTGCTGGCCGACGCGCATGGCACCGCCCTCTATCTCGGCGAGCGCGAATGCTCGATCCAGCGCCGGAACCAGAAGGTTGCGGAAGAGGCGCCGTCGCAATTCCTCGATGCCAGGACGCGCAAGGCCATGGGCGAGCAGGCCGTGGCGCTGGCCAAGGCGGTCGACTACCAGAGCGCCGGCACCGTCGAGTTCATCGTCGATGCTGAAAAGAACTTCTATTTCCTTGAAATGAATACACGATTGCAGGTCGAGCATCCGGTGACGGAGCTTGTTACCGGCATCGACCTGGTCGAGCAGATGATCCGTGTCGCCGCCCGCGAGAAGCTGGCGATCGAGCAGAGCGACGTCAAGCTGAACGGCTGGGCGGTGGAAAGCCGGCTCTATGCCGAGGATCCCTATCGCAATTTCCTGCCCTCGATCGGCCGGTTGACGCGCTACCGGCCGCCGGAGGAGGGCAAGTTCGGCGATGTCTTCATCCGCAACGACACCGGCGTCACCGAAGGCTCCGAGATTTCGATGTTCTATGATCCGATGGTGGCAAAACTCTGCACCTGGGCGCCCACGCGTATCGAGGCCATCGATGCCATGTCGGAAGCGCTGGACAGTTTCGTCGTCGACGGCATCGAGCACAACATCCCGTTCCTGGCGGCGCTGATGCAGCATCCGCGCTGGCGCGAGGGGCGGATATCGACGGGCTTCATCGCCGAGGAATATCCTGACGGCTTCGCGCCGATCGTGCCCAATGGCGATGAAAAGGCAGTGCTGGCGGCGATCGCCACCGCGGTCGAGCTTCTGCGCCGCGATCGGCTTGACCGGCTGGGCGGGCGGCTGGCGCCGCATTCGGGCGCACTCAAGCGCGATTGGGTGGTGAAGCTCGGCGACGACTATCTCCAGGCTTCGATCATCGAGGGCATGATCTCCATTCCGATGGAAATCGATCTGTCGGTCGATGGCGGCAAAGCGCTGACCGTGGCGTCCGACTGGCGGCCGGGCGACCTCATCTGGCGCGGCACTGTCGGTGCCCGCAAGGTCACGGCGCAGATCAGGCCGGCGCCGAACGGCCTGCGCATTGCCTGGAAAGGCATGTCGGTGACGGCGCGCGCCATGCTGCCGCGCACGGCGGAGCTGGAAAGGCTGATGCCGGAGAAGGTGGCGCCGGACACGTCCAAGATGCTGCTTTGCCCGATGCCGGGCCTGGTCGTGTCGATCGCAGTTGCCGAGGGGCAGGAGGTCAAGGCCGGCGAGACGCTGGCCGTGGTCGAGGCGATGAAGATGGAAAACGTGCTGCGCGCCGACCGCGATCTTGTCGTGTCGAAGCTCAACGCCAAGCCGGGTGACAGCCTGGCTGTCGATGCGGTGATCATGGAGTTCGCCTAGAGATTGTTTGGAAATTCTACTCCGGCGGCCATCTGAAGGTGGTTTCTGCGCTTCCCGTGCTCACGGACCAATGGCCGCTGCGCTCCGGTTCTCGAAACCACCATCATTATGACTCGCCAGAGCGAATTTCGAACAATCTCTGAGCCGTGCGGCTGGGTACGGAAGCCTGTGGTCGGTGGTCATTTGTGCTGGACTGGCATCGCCCGGTCCGGGACAATACATCTCCATCGACTCAAAGCCCTTCGAGCAATTTGAAACATCATGGCGGATGACAAACTTCCACGCGATCCCCTGAGGCGCGAAGCAGCGCTCGCTGCTGCGCGCCCGGAGGCACCGGCGCGGCCGTTCATCCATCTGCGCGTGCATTCGGCGTATTCGCTGCTCGAGGGCGCCTTGCAGGTCGCCGCCGTTGTCGGTCATGCAGTCAAGGACGAGTGCCCGGCAATCGCAGTCACCGACACAAACAATCTGTTCGGCGCGCTGGAATTTGCCCAGAAGGCGGTGAAGGAAGGCATCCAGCCGATTATCGGTTGCCAGATCGATCTCGCCTTTTCCGGCGAGACCAGCGACGCGCAGCGCGACCGCCGCCGCCATGGTCCGGAGATGCACGCCGTGGTGCTGCTCGCCGCCACCGAGGCCGGCTACAGCAACCTCGTCAGGCTGGTCAGCCAGGTCTATCTGGAGACGCCGCCGGGCGAGCCCGTGCATCTGACGTCAGCAATGCTGGAAGGCCATAGCGATGGCCTGATCTGCCTCAGCGGCGGGCCGCGCGGCCCGATCGGCCGGGCGCTGAAGGAGGATCGCCGAGATCTTGCCGAGACGCGGCTTCTGGCACTCAAGGCGCTGTTCGGCGACCGGCTCTATGTCGAGCTGGACCGTGTTTCCGGTTATGACCGCGCTATCGAGAAATCATCGGTCGACCTTGCCTATATCCATGATCTGCCGCTGGTCGCCACGAATGAGGCGTTCTTCGCCGCCCGCGACGACTATGACGCGCATGATGCTCTGATCGCCATTGCCGAGGGTTCGGTGGTTGCCGCCGACAACCGTCGCCGGCTGACTTCGGACAATTTCCTGCGCAGCCAGGCGGATATGGCGCGGCTGTTCGCCGACCTGCCGGAAGCGATCGACAACACCGTCGAGATCGCGCTGCGCTGTTCCTATTATCCCAAGACCCGCAATCCGATCCTGCCACGCTTTACCGGCGGCGATGTCGCCGACAATGAGGTGGCGCTGAAAGCGGAGGCCGATGAGCTACGCCGGCAGGCGCATGAGGGGCTGGAGGCGCGGCTGGCTGCGCATGGGCCCACTTCCGGCTACACGGTCGAACAATACCGCGAGCGGCTCGATTTCGAACTCTCCATCATCGAGAAGATGAAGTTTCCCGGCTATTTCCTGATCGTCGCCGACTTCATCAAATGGGCCAAGGCGCAAGGCATTCCGGTCGGGCCGGGCCGTGGTTCGGGCGCCGGATCGCTGGTCGCTTATTCCACGACCATCACCGACATCGATCCGCTGCGCTTCTCGCTGCTGTTCGAGCGCTTCCTCAACCCCGACCGCGTGTCGATGCCCGACTTCGACATCGACTTCTGCCAGGACCGGCGCGAAGAGGTCATCCGCTACGTCCAGCAGAAATATGGCCGCGACCAGGTTGGGCAGATCATCACCTTCGGTACGCTGCAGGCGCGCGCGGTGCTGCGCGACGTCGGCCGCGTGCTGCAAATGCCTTACGGCCAAGTCGACAAGCTCTCCAAAATGGTGCCGCAGAACCCCGCCAATCCGGTCAAGCTGGCGGATGCCATCGCCAACGAGCCGCGCTTTGCCGAGGAGGCCGAGAAGGAGCCAATCGTGCAGACGCTGCTCGATATGGCGCAAAAGCTGGAAGGGCTCTACCGCCACGCTTCGACGCACGCCGCCGGCATCGTCATCGGCGACCGGCCCTTGTCGGAACTGGTGCCGATGTACCGCGATCCGCGCTCCGACATGCCGGTCACCCAGTTCAACATGAAATATGTCGAGCAGGCCGGGCTGGTAAAATTCGACTTCCTCGGCCTGAAGACGCTGACGGTGCTGGAGACGGCGGTGAAGCTGATCCGCCGGCGCGGCATCGAGATCGACCTGGCGACGATCCCGCTCGACGATCCTGAAACCTACGCCATGCTGTCGCGCGGCGAAGTGGTCGGTGTGTTCCAGGTGGAAAGTGCCGGCATGCGCAAGGCGCTGATCGGCATGCGGCCCGACTGCATCGAGGACATCATCGCGCTGGTGGCGCTCTACCGTCCCGGCCCGATGGAGAACATCCCGACCTACAATGCCAGAAAACATGGCGAGGAGGAGATGGCATCGATCCATCCCAAGATCGACCATCTGGTGAAGGAGACGCAAGGCGTCATCGTCTACCAGGAACAGGTGATGCAAATCGCGCAGGAGCTGTCGGGCTATTCGCTCGGCGAAGCCGACCTGCTGCGCCGCGCCATGGGCAAGAAGATCCGCGCCGAAATGGACAAGCAGCGCGAGCGCTTCGTCACCGGTGCGGTCGAACGCGGTGTCGGCAAGCCGCAGGCCGACTTCATCTTCGACCTTCTGGCCAAGTTCGCCGACTACGGCTTCAACAAATCGCACGCGGCCGCCTACGCCGTCGTGTCCTACCAGACCGCCTATCTCAAGGCGCATTACCCCGTCGAGTTCCTGGCGGCGTCGATGACGCTCGACATGGGCAATACCGACAAACTCGCCGATTTCCGCCAGGATGCGCTGCGTCTCGGCATCGAGGTGGTGGCGCCGTCAGTGATGACCAGCTTCCGCAATTTCGAGGTCGGCGAGAACCGCATTTACTATTCGCTGGCGGCCCTCAAGGGCGTCGGCGACGCTGCGGTCGAGCACATCGTCGCCATGCGCGGCGAAAAGCCGTTCAAGAATCTCGCCGATTTCTGTGAAAGGGTCGATCCCAAGATCGTCGGCAAGCGCGTCTTCGAAAGCCTGATCATGGCCGGCGCGCTCGACTGCTTCGGCCACGACCGCGCCCAGATGATGGCCGGCGTCGAACGGATGATGGGGCTGGCTTCTCTGGCGCAGCAGAATGCCATTTCGGGCCAGCACGACATTTTCGGCGCGTCGCTCGGCGCGCAGCAGCAGGCGCTCAATTTGCCGCAGACCGATCCGTGGCTTGCCGCCGATCGGCTGCACCGCGAATTCCAGGTCGTCGGCTTCTATCTTTCGGCGCATCCGCTCGACGAGTACAAGGCGGCCCTGCAGAAGATGCGCGTGCAAAACTGGGGCGAGTTCTCGGCTGCGGTCAAACGCGGTGCCGCCGCGGGCCGGCTCGCCGGCACCGTCACCACCAAGCAGGAGCGCAAGACCCGAACCGGCAACAAGATGGGCGTCATCGCCTTTTCCGACACATCTGGCCAATATGAAGCCGTGCTGTTTTCGGAAGGGTTGGCGCAGTATCGCGATCTGCTCGAGCCCGGACGTTCGGTGGTGATCACCGTTTCGGCCGAGGATAGGCCCGAAGGGGTCAATCTGCGCATCCAGACGGTGCAGTCGCTGGAGGATGAGGCCAGCCGTATCCAGAAGGCGCTGCGCATCTTCGTTCGAAATGACGGGCCTGCGTCGGCGATTCAATCGCAGCTTACCCAGCGTGGGGAAAGTCAGGTAAGCATTATCGTCATCAAAGAAGAGGCGCAGGGCGAGATCGAGATCGAATTGCCCAACCGCTACCGCATCTCGCCGCAGATCGCGTCGGCCATGCGCGCGGTGCCGGGTGTGGTCGAAGTCGAGCTCGTCTAGGCTGCGCTGATATACACGGCAATCGCATCGACGTCGGCCAGTGCATCACGGCCTAAAGATGCTCTGGGCCTGACATTGCAGCCGATAGGGCCAGCGTGCGGGGCGTGGTTGACCTGACCTTCCTTTGAACCACATGCGTTGAGCAGAAACTTCACAGGAACGCACAATCATGCCCAGCCGCGAACGCGTCGAAGCCTTCCTCAAGGAGGTGGTCGAAGGCAGCCACGTCAAAGCGATCGCCGACTTCTACCATGACGATGCCACCATGCAGGAAAATCTCGGCGTCCCGCGGCGCGGCAAGGAAACACTGATGGCGCATGAGCAGGCAGCACTCGACCGGATCGAGAAGATGCACACCCATCCTGTCCAGACATTCCTGGTCGATGGCGACAATGTCGCCATCCGCTGGACCTTCGACCGTGTCGACAAGGCCGGCACCGTGCGCCGGCTGGAAGAGGTGGCCCTGCAGCGCTGGCGTGGTGACCGGATTGCGGAGGAGCGGTTCGTCTACGACACCGCCTCGGCCTGGCGCCTTGTCGGGCCGGACGGCAAGGTGGTGGAGGGGTGACGATCACCGGGTCAGATCATGATGAGATTTGGTTGAAATCTCATCATGATCTAACCCTTTGTTGGAGCATGATCTTTTCCGCAAACCGGCACCCCATTTTTTGGGATCATGCTCTAGACGACCCCGGCTGGGACCGTTACGCACTTGGTGATGAAAGCAGCCGAGAAGGACGGATTGCAGCAAAGCTCAGCGATGGCGCGGCTGCGTGACAGGCTGCGCAAGCTCTATCACGGACGCACGCCGGCGGCGTTCCGGTTTCAACTGGCGGCGGTCATCATCGACCTCGCCATCATCGCCTTCTTCGTTGCCACGCCGGTGCTCCAGGACAAGCCGTCATTCCTGTGGCTCGACTATACCGTCGCCGCATTGGTCGCCGCCGACCTGATTGCCCGGCTGTTAGCCTCCAACGACATGCTGCGGCTGATGAAACAGCCGACATCCTGGGTCGATGTCTTCATCCTTTTGACGCTGCTGATGCCGACGGCGCTGGCAAATCTGGCGTTCCTGCGCATCCTGCGGCTGTGGTCGCTGTCGCGCAGCGGTTCGCTGTGGCAGCATTTCGAAATGCGTGGCTTGAGGCCCTGGCGCGAGGCGAGCCACGCGGTCATCAACCTGTTGACGTTCCTGTTCGTCATCACCGGCTTCGTCTACACCTTCTTCTTCCGCACCGGCGCCGGCCTCGAAAACTACATTGATGCGCTGTATTTCACCGTTGCCACGGTGACGACGACCGGTTTCGGCGACATCGTGCTGCCGGGGATCGCCGGCAAGCTGACCGCGATCGCCACCATGATCATCGGCATCTCGCTGTTCGTCAGACTGGCGACGGCGATTTTTCGACCCGCCAAGGTGTTCTTTCCCTGTCCGCAGTGCGGACTGCAACGGCATGAGCCGGACGCCGTGCACTGCAAGGCCTGCGGGCATCTTCTCAACATACCGGATGAGGGGAATTGACCGACCGCTCCGAGGCCGCGACCTCGGCCGGCTTTGGCGCCTTGCGCTGCAGGTTGAGCAGGTTGCCCATCAGGATCAGCAGGGCGCCGCCGGCTGTAAAGATGTCGATCTGTTCGCTGTAGAGCAGCCAGCCGATCAGCGCCGACAGTGGCACGCGCAGGAAATCCATCGGTGAAATCACCGTAGCGTCGGCATAGGTGAGGGCACGCGCCATGCAGAAATGCGACGACATGCCGGTGAAGGCAATCAGCAGGATCCATGGCCAGAGTTCGAGCGGTGGGTTGCGCCATTCATAAAGCGCCGGGATCAGGCCGACCACTGACTGGATGATCAGCATCCAGAAGATGATGCGCACGACACTGTCCGTGCGGGTCAGCGACTTGACCAACACCACCGATACGCCAAAGCACACGGCCGCGCCGAGAACGACGAGGTGACCCGGATCCATGGAGCCGACGCCGGGGCGAACGATGACCACCACGCCGATCAGGCCAAGCACGACCGCCGCAATTTTCGGGCGGGAGAGCCTTTCGCCAAGAAAGGTCACCGCCAGGATCGCGGTCCAGATCGGCGTGGTGAATTCGATCGATATGAGCACCGCAAGCGGGATCAGCGTCAGCGCATAGAGCCATGCCGCCTGGCCCGTATAGTGGATGACATTGCGAGCGATATGGGCCAACGGGCGCTGCGTGCGCATTGCGGCGAATCCGCCGCTCATCGTCACCAGCGGCAACAGGATGAAGAAGCCGATCACCGAGCGCAGTTCCAGCACCTGGAAGACGTTGAGCTCGGCGGTGGTTGCGCGGCCGGCGACCGACATCGCCAGAAACGAGGCGATCGACAGCGCCATCCAGAACGCGGCTTTGGGGATCGATGGGGAAGGTGCCATAGGCGCTATGTCGCAAGCCGGGACTTCTATCGCAACCGTTAGGCGACGCATTCGACTGGGCCAGACCCGTTGCAAAACAGCCATGCTGGAAGTGGAACCTGACGCAACGGCAGGCGTTGGTTCCCGGTATTGGCCAATTGCTGGACGCATCGTTTCTTCAACATCAACGGGGGAGAGATTCCGATGAAATCATTCGCGCGGTTTCTGCTAGCCGGCTGCCTGGTAACTGCAAGCGCCACGGCCGATGCCGACGAGGCGAATTTTCTCAGCTCCTTGCAAGGGAATTTCTCCGGCAAGGGGACAGTCAAGGTCACCACCGACGCACCGACGGTGAATGTGTCCTGCACCTTCAATTCCGACGCGACCTCGAGTTCATTGTCGCTTGACGGCAATTGCCGTGGTCTTGTCGTGGTGACGCGCGCCATCAGCGCCAATCTGAAGGCCCGCGGGGCGAAGTATACTGGCGTCTATGTCGGGTCGCGCACCGGGCCGGCACAGCTCGCCGGCAGCCGTTCCGGGAACGCGATCAGTCTCGCCATTCGCTGGGCGGCGGAGGTCAATGGCGATCGCAAGGCGCGGTTGACGGTCGAGAAAACCAGCGGCGACGGAATGCGGTTGACCGTTACCGACGTCGATCCGAAAACCGGCAACAACGTGGTGACGAGCCGCATCGATCTCAAGCGTATCTAAGCCGTCTCACTCCTCGATCGGCTCCGGCGGGTTGGCGTTGCGGCCTTTACCGAAGGTGTAGCCGGTTTCCACCGCCTTCTTGCCGAACTTGTCGCGCAGCGTATCGATGGCGCTTTCGGCCATGGCGCGCTTGCGCGAGCCGACGTCGACGAGATCGGGCGGATCGGCCTTCTCGTCATCCGAGAGATCGCTGACACCGATGCCAAGCAGCCGGTACTTTGTCCCGTCCGCCTCCTTGCGCAACAGGTCGAGCCCGGTCTGGAAAATACGGTCGGCCAGCCTTGTCGGGTCGCCGAGCTGGCGGTTGCGGGTGCGCAGCTTGAAATCCTGCGTCTTCAGCTTCAGCACCACGGTGCGCCCGGCAATGCCTGACTTCTTCAGCCGCGCCGAGACCTTTTCCGACAATCCCCTCAGCACTGGAACCAGTTCGCCCATTTCAGCTATGTCGGTGTCGAAAGTGGTTTCGGCCGACACACTTTTCGCATCCTGGTCGGGATCGACACGGCGGTCGTCCTGGCCGCGCGAGAGATGGTAGAGCCGGGTGCCCATCACGCCATAGCGGCGCATAAGATCGGCGCGCTCCATGCGCTGCAACTGGGCGATGCTGCGGATGCCGTCGCGTTCTAGCGTTGCGGCAAAAGCCTTGCCGACGCCCCAGATCAGCGTCACCGGCTGTTCGGCTAGGAAACCCAGCGCCTCGGCTTCGCCGATCACCGAAAAGCCGCGCGGCTTGCGGAAATCGGAGGCAACCTTGGCCAGGAACTTGCAGTAGGAAAGGCCGGCCGAAACGGTGATGCCGATTTCCTTTTCGACGGTCTGCGCAAAGCGTGCCAGCACCACTGCCGGCGGCATGCCGTGCAGGCGCTCGGTGCCGGCGAGGTCGAGAAACGCCTCGTCGATGGAGAGTGGCTCGACCAGCGGCGTCAGCGCCTGCATCAGCGCGCGGACCTCGCGGCCGACGCGGACGTATTTCTCCATATTGGGCGGGATGACAACCGCTTCCGGACAGGCTTCGAGCGCCTTGAACATCGGCATTGCCGAGCGCACCCCCTTGATGCGGGCGATGTAGCAGGCGGTGGAGACGACGCCGCGCTTGCCGCCGCCGATGATCAGCGGCTTGTCCTTCAGCGCCGGATTGTCACGCTTTTCGATCGCCGCATAGAAGGCGTCGCAATCGATATGCGCCAGATGCAGCTGGTAGAGCTCGGGATGGCGGGTGAGTCGAGGGCTGCCGCAACGCTCACAGCGCCTGGTATCGCTGCGCTGAAAGGTCAGGCAGTCGCGGCAAAAACCGTGCTCGGGATTGTTGACAGGGGCCGCCATCGCTGCGAACATAAAGAGAACAAATGCAATGGTACGTCAGGACGGAAGCCGCCACAAGCGGTTAGCCGGGAGAGAACTCATGAGCACCACCATAGCGCCGCTGGCGCCTGACCTGTGGGCGGATTTCGAGGATCTTTTCGGCAAGCAGGGCGCCTGTTACGGCTGCTGGTGCACGCATTTCCGGATGGCGCCGGCGGTCCGACGGGCCAGCGACAAGCAGCGCAACAAGGATCATATCAAGGCGCGTATCGAGGCCGGGCCGCCGCCGGGGCTTTTGGCCTTCGAGGACGGCCAGGCGGTCGGCTGGATGCAGATCGGTCCACGCGCCGACGTGCCCGAATGGAACAATCGGGGCCGGGGCTCGGCGCCGGTCGATCCAACCGACGCCGTAGATCCCGGCGTCTGGGCCATCTCCTGCTTCTTCATCCGCGCCAGCGCGCGCGGCCGGGGCGTCAGCCACCGCCTGGTCGAGGGCGGCATCGCTTTTGCCCGCCAGAACAAGGCGCGGCTGGTCGAGGCGTGTCCGATCGACGTGTCGCGCGATTCGCGTTCGATCGGGCTGTTCGTCGGCTCGTCGCGTGTGTTCGAAAGGGCCGGCTTCGAGCGGCTTGTCGAACGCAAGGCCGGACGGCCGCTGATGCGGCTGGTGTTGTAGTCTAATTACCCGTCGGCGTTTGTTGATGTCCTGTGGAAGCTGTAGGTTGGTTTCATAGCAGACGAACGAAGCGTTCCTTTTTGGTCAAATGGAGAATTTTGTGAACCGTGTCTTGCCGCTTGCTTTCCTTCTCGCCCTCAGCGCTCCTGCCTTTGGCCAGGCTGTCGATGCCCAAGGTGCCAAGCAACTTTCCGATGAGCTCTCTCGCTATGTCGGCAAACAGGCGCTCAATGAAGGCATTTTGAAGATCTCAGCCGAGGAGGGTGCCTACAAGATCACCTTCGATGTGATGGCGCTTGTGGCGAAGATGCCGAAGCAGGATCTGAAGCGGTTCGATTTCCCGCCCGTCACGCTGCGGGTCAAACCGCGCAGCGACGGAGGCTGGGATGTCGCCTCGGATTTCTCTACGACTGGGTCCATCGAGGTAAATGGCCCAAATGGCCTGAACACCGGGCAAATCGTTGTCAAGGATGGCAAGTTCACGGGCGTCTATGACCCGGAACTGGCGGCATTTACCAGCGGCACCAGTTCGATTGCGGGCATGACGATGACGTCGCGCCAAGTCAGTCAATTGACCGATTTGAGCGTGGGGCTGGGCTCTTCCAAATTTGACGCCAGGAAGTCGGCCAACGGCGGCGTCGATCTTAAACTCACACAGGCGATGGCGGACTTCGTCGAAACGGTCAAAATCGATGACCGGTCAATCGCAGCGCTCCGGGCACCGGAGCTCGCTGTGAACGTGACCGCTAAGGCCATTCAGACCAAGCCGCTTCTGGATCTTTTGGCGTTCGCCGTCGCCCATGAGGACGAGGCCCGGCTGAAGGCCGATCAAGCAGAGTTCAAAACGCTTCTGCTCGGTGCGCTGCCGCTATGGGAACGGATCGATGGGACCTACGCATTCAAAAACCTTGCCATTGAAACATATGCCGGCAATTTCGGCGCGGCGCAGCTGAACACCGTTGTCGGCATGGACGGCATCAGCAAGGACGGCAAGATCAGCTACGCATTCAAGGTTTCCGGCCTGACAATACCGCAGCAGATGCTGCCCAGTTGGACCGTTGCGTTGCTGCCGACGGATCTCGACCTGAATTTCGGCGGCGCCAACATCGATCTCGACAGTATGGCCAGGAAAACCATCGACACCCTCGATTTCAGCAAGGATCCACCGCTGCCGCCAGATTTCGGCGACGAGATTTCCGCCAATTTCCTGGCCAAGATACCAAAATTCGTTCTCGGGCACAGCACGGTGAAGAACGGCGACATCGAGGTCGCCATGGAGGGCGAAATGACGTTCCCCGGCAAGAAGCCGGATGCGAGCGTGACCGTCAACGTAACCGGCTACGACAAGATCGTTGAAACCTTGCAGGCGGCGGCTAAATCTGACCCGGAGGCCTCGCAGGCTTTCACAGGGGCGCTTGCGATTAAGGGATTCGCCAAGACGCTGCCGGACGGCCGTATCGAATGGGTGATCAACGCCAGGCATGATGGGTCGGTGACGGTCAACGGCGCGATGCTGAAGGGGCCTGATCCGGTCGTGGAAGACAACGCCGATCCGGATGCGATCCCTGGGACAGCAACGAAGCCTTGAGCACTGACCTCGGGGGCGGCTAACTCAGAGTCCCAGCGCGCTAGCAATCTTTGGCGCGGCTTCGTGCCAGTCCTCGACGGAGATGATGTCGTCCGGCACCGGCGGCAGGAAGGCGCGCAGCGAATTGTCGGCCATCAGGTGGAAGAGATGGGCGTCGGCAACCGAGTTGCGTGCCGAGATGAGGTTGGCGGGCTGGTCGTCGACAAAGGCTACCGGCCGGCCTCTGCTACCACGCAATTTGGCCACCGCGGGTCCCTTGGCCATTTCGGTGGTCAATAGCGGATAGGGCAGACCGAGCGCATCGAGATGGGCGCGGCGGGCGGCGCGATGCCGGTGCGGCATGGCGGTCAAAAGGACGATCTCGACGCGGTCGCTGAGGCTGGCAAGCGCTTGTTCGGCACCGTCGGTAACGCTCTGCCAGTCGGCCTGCGTATCGAAGAAATCTCCGAGAAGTGCCGTCACCTCCGGCTGTTCGATCAGCCGGCCGCTCGCCGTTTCGGCAATGTTGCCGGTGAGACGGAAGGAGGCCAGGGTCAGGCCGAAGCCGCGCGATTTCAGGAAATGCGGAAACGGCCGGATGAATTCGAGCACGACATCGTCGACATCGAGGATCAGCAGAGGCCGGTCGTCGGCTGCAAGTTCGGCGATCTGGCGTGCCGTCTCGGGATCGTCGCTCATATCGAATGCTCATGGTCGTCGCCGCCAAGAGGCAGCGCGCGCAACGCCTTGCCGACTGAGGCAGGCGGGGTGCCGGTTTCCTCGGCAAAGCGCAGCAAGGTCGGCTCGTGGGCGAGGATGAACTGCAGCACGCCGGCAAGGAATCCCGGTTCGGCCGCGGCGCGGCGGATGGCGGACGCCTCGATGCCGGTGATGGCCAGGAAGCGCGGCAGGAGTTCGGGGTCGGCGGCGACGAAGCCCAGTGCCTTCACGGCAATGGTTTCCGCTTCCTCGCGCATTGACGCTGCGTTTGCCATCACTACTTTCTCGTTGCTGAAATGAGTCTCTTTTCCGCAGTAATCGCAAGCGTCGCCTGCGGCAAGCCACAGCCCCGATCCAATGTGGTTTTCGAGGTGGAATCCGAATGGCTTTTGCCGCTTCGGGTTTCCATTTCGTCAATCATATTGCCTTAAGAGTGGGCGAGGGTTTGGTGTGCTTCGACAAGGGCGCATAGCGGCAGGGCTTCGGGCAGAAGCCTGGCCGGGATGGGAAATCGATGCCTAAGAAGGTCATGATCGTCGAGGACAACGAGCTCAATATGAAGCTCTTTCGCGACCTCATCGAAGCCAGCGGTTATGAAACGGTGCGCACGCGCAACGGGCTCGAGGCGCTCGATCTGGCGCGCCAGCACAGGCCCGACCTGATCCTGATGGACATCCAGCTACCCGAAGTGTCGGGGCTGGAAGTGACGAAATGGCTGAAGGAGGACGACGACCTCCATTCCATTCCGGTCATCGCCGTCACCGCCTTCGCCATGAAGGGCGACGAGGAACGCATTCGCCAGGGCGGTTGCGAGGCCTACATCTCCAAGCCGATCTCGGTGCCGCGTTTCATCGAGACCATCAAATCCTATCTCGGTGATGCCTGATGCCTTCAGCCGGAGCCTTGTGACATGACCGCGCGGATCCTCGTCGTCGACGACATCCCTGCCAATGTCAAACTTCTCGAGGTTCGGCTGCTGGCCGAATATTTCGAGGTGCTGACGGCCTCCAACGGGCCGGACGCGATCGAGACCTGCGAAAACGGCAAGGTCGATGTCGTGCTGCTCGACGTGATGATGCCCGGCATGGACGGGTTCGAGGTCTGCAAGCGGCTGAAAAGCGATCCGGCGACCGCGCATATACCGGTGGTCATGGTGACCGCGCTGGGCCACGTTGCCGACCGGGTGCGCGGCCTCGAGGCAGGCGCCGACGACTTTCTCACCAAGCCGGTCAACGATCTGCAGCTGATGACGCGGGTGAAGAGCCTGGTCAGGCTGAAGTCGCTGACCGACGAGCTGCGGCTGCGCGCATCGACCACCCGCAACATCGGCATCGAGGCGCTGTTGAGCCGCAGCTTCGCGTCGGAGGACGCCACGCCGAAGGTGCTGTTGATCGACGAGCGCAAATCGTCGGTTGAGCGCATCCAGAAAATGCTGCGCGGCAGCGCCAAGCTCGACATTGCGACCGATCCGCATGCCGGCTTCTTCCAAGCCGCCGAGGCGCCCTATGAGTGCGTGCTGATCTCGACCGGTTTTGCCGATTTCGATCCGCTGCGGTTGTGTTCGCAATTTCGTTCGCTCGACCGCACCCGCTTCCTGCCGATCATCCTGATTGCCGATGGAGGCGAGGAGGGGCGCATCATTCGCGGGCTCGAGCTCGGCATCAACGACTATCTGATGCGGCCGATCGACCAGCAGGAGCTGACGGCGCGGCTGCGCACCCAGGTGCGCCGCAAGCGCTACAACGACCAGCTGCGCGCCAGTGTCACCCAGACCATCGAGATGGCGGTGACCGACGCATTGACCGGGCTGCACAACCGCCGCTACCTCGACAGCCATTTGCAGACGCTGTTCGACCGCGCCGTGGCGCGGCGGCGGCCTCTGTCGGTGATGATCACCGATCTGGACCGCTTCAAGACCGTCAATGACTCGCATGGCCATGATGGCGGCGACGATGTGCTGCGCGAGTTCGCAAGGCGGCTGCGCAAGAACGTCAGGGGCATCGACCTTGCCTGCCGCTTCGGCGGCGAGGAATTCGTCGTTGTGATGCCGGACACGGACGGCGCGGTGGCGGAGAAGGTTGCCGAGCGCATTCGCGCTGAAATCGCCCAGCTGCCGTTTGCCATCGGCCCTGAAGGCAAGGCGATCGAAGTCACGGTCAGCGTCGGCGTGTCATCGGTTCTGAAGGGCGCGGACACGGTCGCGGCGTTGATGAAACGTGCCGACGTGGCGCTCTACGAAGCCAAAAGTGGCGGCCGCAACCGGGTCGTCGCCAAGGCAGCGTAGGCTAGACCACCGATTATGCAGTCAATCGGACAGGGTTAGGAATTTACCTTAATCCAAGCGATTCGGCAGGCTTGGTTAAGAAACTATTGATTTTCAAACATTGTTGCGCAAATGTGCGGTGCAAGAACAAGGGCGATGCGGGCACGAGGGTAGACAGCCGCATCGCTTCGCCGAATACCCCATGATGCTCAGGTCCGCCGCATCTCCTGGGTCCGTGGGGTCGGCCGGCCGGCGCTGGCACATAGTGGCCTCCTCGTACCGCTGCCATACGCCGACCGGCCCCCTTTTTTGCCAAAAAATGAGATGAGCACTTCGCGCCAAACAGCGGAGGGTTCTGGCTTTCGGGGCCTTGAATCAAAAACGCCGCCCGAAGGGGCGGCGCTTTTGACAGAGCGTATGAAAACCAGATTACTTGATCTTGGTTTCCTTGAACTCGACATGCTTCTTGGCGACCGGGTCGTATTTGCGGAACGACAGCTTGTCGGTCTTGGTACGGCTGTTCTTGCTGGTCACGTAGAAGAAACCGGTGTCGGCGGTCGACAGAAGCTTGATCTTGATGTTTGCGGCTTTGGCCATTGTATCAGTCCGTTATGTTCGTGGGGTTCTGGCCGCTGGAGCGGGGGAAAACACCCGGACGCGGGAAACTTGGCGCGACACATAAAGAACGTGCCCGGAAAGTCAAGCCCGACGCCTTGCCTCTGTCGTAAGCACATGAGTTGTCCGGATTAGGTAGCACGTGAGTTGTCCGGTTTTATCATCGGCGCGATGGAGGCTGAGGACGAGACGGACAGCATGGCTATGGGCCGGCGAATGCCGGGACGCAGCGAAGCGGCGGGTTGGGCAGGGTGGATTGTCACCCCCGCCCAATTCTTCGCAGGCTCAGGGCGTTCGAATCTCGAAAAACCAAGCAATTGGCTTTTCGTCCGCTACGGACCGCTTCTCACCTCACAACGGGAGAAGGTAAGGCCGGTGCTTCCCCTCAGCGGGGCCGGATTTCTAGGCTTCTTCCTTAACTGGAAGCGCTTTCTTCCAGTCCCCGGTGGTGTTCCACCAGCGATTCGGATTGGCGCGGTCGTCCAGGCCCTTGGAGCGGCTGGCGAGGATTGGCTGGATGCGGATCACCGGCTCCTGGTAGGAATGCGCCTGGAAAATCGCCTCGACGACGCGGGCGGCGAGCGCCTGGTCGTCGGGCAACTCGAACGAGACCTCGACGGTGCCGGGGCGGCGGCGCAGTTCGGTTTCGACGCCGGCGGCTGCACCTTCCAGCGGTCGGTAGCGTTCGATGCCGTGCGCGGTTTGATAGGCGTTGCGGTCGTATTTGCCCATTGCCAGCGGCGCGATCGCGACCACGGCGTCCATGATGCGGTCGACATCGGCTGCCGGGGCCTGGAAGCTGACAAGCAGCAGAAGCGTCATGCGCAGAGATGTGGTTTCAAAGCCGCTGTCGATCATCGCCGTATCCTCAAACTCGGGTTTTTTGGGACACCCTTTTAGCTGAGGTCTCCTGACACGGTTCTGTCAGCAGCGGCGACATCCCGTCAGGATTGCGCAGGCTGCGGCGGACAGGCTACCAGATCTTGCGGATCAGCCTGGCGCTGACCAAGGCGATATAGGCGGCAAAGAACAGGCCGAGCGACCAGCCGAAGCCGGAGGGCCCGAAGGCATCCATGCCGATGCCGATCGCCTGCGGGCCAAGCACCATGCCGACGCCGTAGCAGAGCACGAAGGCGGCGTTGGCCGAGGCCAGTTCATGGCCGGAAAGCTGCGAGCCCAGATGGGCAAGGCCGATCGTGTACATGGCGGCCACCACGCCGCCCCAGACAAACAGAAGCGCCGCCATCAGGTGCCAATTGCCGGCGAAGAACGGCATGAAGATGGTGCCGGCAAGTCCGACCGTGGCGCAGGCCAAAAGCAGATAGCGGCGGTCTGAGACGCGGTCGCTGATCATACCGATAGGGATCTGCAACAGCACGTTGCCGAGGCCGATCATGGTGAGCAGGAGGGCTGCATCCGCCTCGGAATAGCCGATGCGGTTGCCATAGACGGGGAACAGCGCAAAGCCGCCGGTCTCGACAGCGCCGAACACCAGCACGGCGGCGGTCGCTGTCGGCACCAGCCAGATATAGCGCAGGAAGTTGCTGGTTTCGCCGTCAACCACGATTGTGGGACTTTCATTCCGTGCGGCCAGCACCGGGATTGCGGCCAGCGCGACCAGGACGATGATGACGCCAAACGGCAAGAAGCCGGTGCTGCCGATATGGGCGAAGATCCATGGCCCGGCGGCGAAGCCGAGCGACAGCACTGTGGCGTAGATGCCGAGCACCAGGCCGCGCCGGCGCGGCGGCGCCGAGGTGCTGATCCAGAATTCCGACAGGATGAACAGCACCGTCAGCGCGATGTGCAGCACGACGCGTAGTGGGAACCACATCCAGAAGTCCGGCGCGAAGTGGAAGCCGACAAAGGCGAGCGCGCCGGCGGCGATCATGGCGATCATCGTCCAGGCGACGCCGAAGCGCATCGCCAGCGGCGTGGCCAGCGGGGCGCCGGCGATCGAGGCAAGGCCGGCGACCGCGGTGTTGAGGCCGATCATCGATGCCGAGTGGCCGCGGCTCTCGAGAATAACGCTGAGCAGCGGCATGCCGAGGCCTATGGCGATGCCGACGACGCTGATCGACGAGATCGCGGCGATCATCGGTAGCCAATGTACGCGCTCGTCGCCCTCTTGCTGGGTATCGACCGTCATGGGATGCCTGAATACTCTGTCTGTTTGATATTGCGTAATTCCGGACGGAAAACCGCGTCACACTTTTCCTGGAATTGCTCTAAAGAATTTCGCGAACAAAGCGGTTGCGGATAAGCCGGTAGAACGGCACGGACCCACCGGGTCGCAGGCGTGGATCGCCGGCAAGCCGCGTCTCCAACTCCTGCAAGATCGTTCGGGTGATGTCGGGGATATTGGCCTCTCTGGCCTTGGCAAGCGGCAGCCAGATCAGTTCTTCCAGCTCATTGGTCGGGCCGCCACCCGGCAGTTCCACGGCGACATCGCTGCGCCAGGCGCTGAAGAAGCGGGTGTCGAAACGACGCACGCGATTGGGCGGGGTGATGGCGCGGGCGAGGAAGCGCAGCGGCGCCAGCGAAGGCTGGACGCCGTGCTCGACAAAGCCCTGCCAGTCGCGCTTGTCGGTCGCGAAAGAGCCTTTGCGGCCGATGAGCAGGCCGGCTTCCTCATAGGTCTCGCGGATGGCCGAGAGCGCGATGGCACGGGCCCGCGACGGGCTGATGCGGCCGACGCCGGCGGTCAGCCTGGCTTCTTCCTCCGGAAGCAATGGGGTGGCAACGGCAATGCGGCTGTCGGCCGAATCGGTGCGGCCGCCGGGAAAGACGAACTTGCCGGGCATGAAGGCGTGGCCTGCATGGCGCCGGCCCATCAGCACCAGAATCTCGTCGCCCTCGCGGTCGAGCAGGATCAGGGTGGCGGCATCGCGCGGGCGTATGGGCAGGCCGCTGTGGGCGGCTGCGCCACGGTCCATCCTGCTGACTTCCGCCTTGGTCATACCTTCCATGCGCAGGACCTAGCGGAAACTTCTGGCAAACGAAAGTGGCCTTTCACGGTCGGCATGTTGCGCCAGGCGACATTGCCCTGACGCAAACTAGGTTCCGGGATGCGGCTCGGTGCCGTCTTTTTCGCCGCCGAAGCCGTGCATATAGAGCGCCCATTGCAGTCCGATGACGGCGCCCTTGACCGGTTGCAGCAGAGCGACCGACAGCACGATGGTCAACGGCACCCAAATGGCGATGTGCTGCCACATGGAGAGCGTCGACGTCGCCTCGACGCCCATGAAGGCGCCGAGAACGATGTGGCCGACGATGACGATGACGAGATAAGCGGGCAGGTCGTCGGCGCGGTGGTGGTGGAACTCCTCACCGCACGCGGCGCATTTGTCGACGCTTTTGGTGAAGCCGGCGAACAACCTGCCTTCGCCGCAATGCGGGCAGCGGCCAAGGGCGCCGCGCTTCATCGCCGTCCACAGCGGGCGGGCGACTCGGCCCGAATGATGTTCGCCGCCGAAAACCTGCTTCTGGATTCCCATTTCGCTTGCCATTATCGTCTCCTGCCGCGCGATTGCGACGCGCGGGCGCGGCCTTTTGCCTTGTGAAACGACCGTTTGGAGCCGGGCAGGGGCTTCGGGTCGGTCAGCATCTCGAAACGCATCGCGCCGGCCATAGGCGCCACCTCGATCAGGCGAACCTCGACGCGGTCGGCAAGCTGATAACCCTTGCCGGTGCGTTCTCCGAACAGCGATCGCGCGGTTTCGTCATATATATAGTAATCGCCATCCAGACTTGACACCGGGATGAAGCCATCTGCGCCAAACTGCGGCAATTGGACAAATAGTCCCGATTTGGTGACGCCCGAAATGCGGGCGTCGAAGCGGTCGTCGATGCGCTCGGCGAGGTAGGCAGCGATCAGCCGGTCGACGGTGTCGCGCTCGGCCGCCATGGCGCGGCGCTCGGTGCCGGAGATCAGCACCGCGAAGTCTTCCAGCTGCGTCGCTTCGTCCTGCGTCAGCCCGCCAGGGCCGAGCCCAAGTGCGGCAATCAGCCCGCGATGCACGATCAGATCGGCATAGCGGCGAATCGGCGAGGTGAAATGCGCGTAGCGCTTCAGGTTGAGGCCGAAATGGCCGATGTTCTTGGGCGAATATTCGGCCTGACTCTGCGAGCGCAGCACCACTTCGTTGACCAGCCCCTCATTGTCGGCGCCACGCACGCGCTCGAGAATGCCGTTGAACTGGGCGGGCCGCATCTGCGCGCCACGCGCCAGCGACAGGCCGAGCGTCTGCAGGAACTCGCGCAGCGATTCCTGCTTGGCCAGCGACGGCGCATCGTGGACGCGGTAGACCAGCGCCTGCTTCTTCGCTTCCAGCGTTTCGGCGGCGGCGACATTGGCCTGGATCATGAATTCTTCGATCAGCTTGTGGGCGTCGAGCCGCTCCGGGACGACGACGCGGTCGACGGTGCCGTCCGGCTTGAGCAGGATCTTGCGCTCGGGCAGATCAAGCTCGAGCGGCTGGCGGCCATCGCGGCCGCGCTTGAGGATGGCGTAGGCGTCCCACAGCGGCTTCAGCACCGTATCGAGGATCGGGCCGGTCTTGTCGTCAGGAAGGCCGTCTATCGCGGCCTGGGCCTGCGGATAGGCGAGCTTTGCCGCCGATTTCATCATGACGCGGTGGAAGGTGTGACGCAGCTTGCGGCCATCGGCGGCAAAAATCATGCGCACGGCAAGCGCGGGACGGTCCTGGCCTTCTCGCAGCGAGCACAGGTCGTTGGAGATGCGCTCTGGCAGCATCGGCACGACGCGGTCGGGGAAATAGACAGAATTGCCGCGTTTCAGCGCCTCGCGATCGAGTGCGGTGCCATAGCGGACATAGGCTGCAACATCGGCGATCGCCACCGTGGCGATCACGCCGCCGGGGTTCTTCTCGTCGAGGTCGGGCGTGGCGAAGACGGCGTCGTCATGGTCCTTGGCGTCGGCCGGGTCGATGGTCACCAGCGGCAGGTCGCGCCAGTCCTCGCGGTGAGCAAGCGTCGCCGGTTTTACCGCCTCGGATTCGGCGATGACGTCGGCCGGGAAGATATGCGGAATGTCGTGCGCGTGGATGGCGATCATCGAGACCGCCTTTTCGCTGGTCAGCGAGCCCAGCACAGCCAGCACTTTTGCGCGCGGCAAACCATACCGGGAGGCCCGCGCCGGCTCGACCTCGACAAGGTCGCCGTTCCTGGCGCCGTTCTGGAATTCCTTGTCGACGATCAGTTCGGGCTGGCGACGTTCGACCGGCTCGATTCGGAAGGTGCCGTCCCTCAGGATACGGAAGACGCCCAGCACGGCATCTGTCCGCTTCTCGAAAATCTTCATTACGCGGCCCGTATAGGCAGGCCCGGTCGCCTCGTCGGTCGGGAAGGTCTTGGCCAGCACACGGTCGCCAATGCCCGGCTGCGGGCCATTGCCGCCGCGGGAGACGCGGATCGAGACGACAGGCGGTTCGCCGGTGCCTACGGGCTCGGCAGGATGCGCCAGCAGGATGCCGTCGCCATCGCGGCCAAAAATGTCGAGTACGGCGACATGCGACAAGGCGCCGACACGGGCCAGCCGTTTGCGCTCCTTGGTCAGGATGCCTTCGTCCTGCAGGTCGCGCAGGATGTCCTTCAGCCAAATGCGGTCGTCGCCGCGCAAGGCAAAGGCCTTGGCGATGTCGCGTTTTCCCGCGCGGTCGGGGTTCTCGGCGATGTAGCGCAGGATTTCGTCACGCGACGGGCGATAGTCGTCCTTGACCTTGGCGCGGGTATCGGCGGTGCGCGGATCGCCGTGGCTTCTACCGGTGATCCTGCGCGCCACGCTGCTATCCCTTTTTCTTCGCCGCCGGCTTCTTGGTCGCCGATTCCTTGGCTGTGGTTTTCTTGCCAGTGGTTGTCTTGCCAGTGGTTGTCTTGGCTGCGGGGGCCTTGGCGGCTGCCGCCTTGCGGAACGGCTTCTTGCCGCCGCCTTTGGCTTCCTTCTCGGCAATCAGCGCCACCGCGTCCTCGACGGTCACCGACTGCGGATCCTTGCCCTTGGGCAGTGTCGCGTTGACCTTGCCGTAGTTGACATAGGGCCCGTATTTGCCATCGCGCACGACGATCTTGCCGCCGCCATCGGGATGGTCGCCGAGTTCCTTCAGCGCCGCCGCGGTGCCGCCATTGCGGCCGCCCTTGCCCTTCAGCTGCTTCTCGGCGATCACGGTGACAGCGCGGTTGAGGCCGATCGAGAACACATCCTCTATGCTGTCGACATTGGCATAGGTGCCATCATGCAAAACGAATGGACCATAGCGGCCAAGCCCGGCGGAGATCATCTTGCCGGATTCAGGATGCTTGCCGATATCGCGCGGCAGCGACAGCAGCGCCAAGGCCTTTTCATGGTCGATCGAGTCGGGCGTCCAGCCCTTGGGCAGGCTGGAGCGCTTGGCTTCCTTGCCGTCGCCGCGCTGGATATAAGGACCGAAGCGGCCTGAGCGCAGCGTGATTTCCTCTGCCGTGTAGGGATCGTTGCCGAGCACCTTGGTGCCGTCCTCGCCGCCGCCATTCTCGCCATTCGGGTTGGCGGCATCGCCGAGTTGGCGGGTAAAGGAACATTCCGGATAGTTGGAGCAGCCGACGAAGGCGCCGAACTTGCCGAGTTTCAGCGACAGATTGCCGGAGCCGCATTTTGGGCAGATGCGGGGATTCGAGCCATCCTCCCGCGCGGGGAACACCAGCGGCGCCAGTTCCTCGTTCAGCGCGTCGAGCACGTCGGTGACGCGCAGTTCCTTGATGTCGGCGACGGCGCCGGAAAAATCTTTCCAGAAGTCGCGCAGCACGTCCTTCCAGGCGAGCTTGCCGTCGGAAATCTCGTCAAGTTTTTCCTCCAGTGAGGCCGTGAAGTCATATTCGACATAGCGCTCGAAGAAGCTTTCGAGGAAAGCCGACAGCAGCCGGCCCTTGGCCTGCGGCACCAGCCGGCGCTTGTCGATGGTGACGTAGTCACGGTCTTCCAACGTCTTCAGGATCGCGGTGTAGGTCGACGGACGGCCGATGCCGAGCTCTTCCAGCTTCTTGATCAGCGACGCCTCGGAGTAGCGCGGCGGCGGCTCGGTGGTGTGCTGGGTGGCATTGATCGCCTGACGGGCCAGCTGCTCGCCGGCACGGATCTCGGGCAGGCGACGGTTTTCCTCGTCTTCGGCGTCCTCGTCCTTCTGGTCGGTGTAGGCGGCGATGAAGCCGTCGAAGCGAACGACGGAACCGACGGCGCGAAGCTCCGCGGTGCGAGCGCCATTGACCGCCTCGATTTCGACCGTGGTACGCTCGATCTCGGCCGACTGCATCTGGCTGGCGATGGCGCGCTTCCAGATCAATTCGTAAAGCCGCAGCTGGTCGGAATCGAGATACTGCCTGACCGAAGCCGGCGTGCGCATGAAATCGGTCGGGCGGACCGCCTCGTGCGCTTCCTGGGCATTCTTGGCCTTGGCTGTGTACTGGCGCGGCTTTTCCGGGAGGTATCTTGGGCCGAATTCCTTGGCGATGGTGTCGCGGGCGGCGTCGATCGCCTCCGGCGCCATCTGCACGCCGTCGGTTCGCATATAGGTGATCAGGCCGGTGGTCTCGCCGCCGATCTCCATGCCTTCATAGAGGCGCTGCGCCACTTGCATGGTGCGCGTCGCCGAAAAGCCGAGGCCCGACGATGCCGCCTGCTGCAGCGTCGAAGTGGTGAAGGGCGGGCCAGGATTGCGCCGCGTCGGCTTGGCTTCCACCGACAGAGCCTTGAAGGTCGCGCCTTCGAGCATGCCCTTGATATCGTCGGCCTGCGCCTTGCTGGCGATGTCGAGCTTCTGCAGCTTCTTGCGCTCGAACGCGGTCAGCCGCGCCTCGAAGCTGTCGTTACGTGGCGTGCCGAGGAGGGCAGCGATCTGCCAGTATTCCTCGCGGACGAAACGTTCGATTTCGGATTCGCGGTCGCAGACCAGGCGCAGCGCCACCGACTGGACGCGGCCGGCGGAACGGGCGCCCGGCAATTTGCGCCACAGCACCGGCGACAGCGTGAAGCCGACGAGATAATCGAGTGCGCGGCGAGCCAGATAGGCATCGACCAATGGCGCATCGATCTGGCGCGGATTGGCCATCGCTTCCAGCACCGACGACTTGGTGATGGCATTGAAGACGACGCGGCTGACCGGCTTGTCCTTCAACACGCGCTTCTGCTTGAGCACCTCCAGCACGTGCCAGGAAATGGCTTCGCCCTCGCGATCCGGATCGGTGGCGAGGATCAGGCCATCGGCATCCTTGACCGCGTTGGCAATGTCGGCGAGGCGCTTTCCGGAAGCGGTGTCGACCGCCCAGGACATGGCGAAATCCTCGTCGGGACGCACCGAACCATCCTTGGCCGGCAGATCGCGGACATGGCCGAACGAGGCCAGAACCTTGAAGTTCTTGCCGAGATACTTGTTGATTGTCTTCGCCTTGGCCGGCGATTCGACGACGACGACGTCCATGAGGTCTCATATCAGCTGTGGGCGGCAGAAGAATTCCGCTGCGTGACGCATTTTTGTTGCCGCTCACATGGCCGCGCTTTTGCGATCGGTCAAGGGCAAGCGGCCAAAATGCGGAGGCGTCCGCCGCAATACACTCTATGAGTGTATGGAGAAGACCACAAAATTTTTGCTTGGGACGGTTCGTGTTTGGAGCCACTGGGTAAGGCGCGCCGCGACCGGTTCGCGCTGCCTGTAAATGCAGAACTGGCCGCCGGGTCGCTTGGAGCCGGCGGCCAGCCGAGTCCCGCCGATGGGGTGCGGGATAGAGGTTCGGACGATCAGTCGGCCTTGACGATGTGCCAGACTTCGCCGACGCCGTCGCCCGTGATGTCACCGGCCTTCTTGTCCTTGATGAAGGTGTAGACCGGCTTGCCGTCATAGGCCCACATCTTGGTGCCGTCGGTGCGGTCGACGATGGTCCATTCGTCGTCCGCCTTAGCGCCGTCCTCGGCCTTCAGCGGCGGCCAGTTGGTGGCGCATTTGTCGTAGCAGTTGGTCTTGCCCTTCTCGTCCTTGTCATAGGTATAGAGCGTCATGCCATTGGCATCGGTGTAGATCTTGGTGCCACCGACTTCGGCTTCCTTCCACGCTTCGGCGGCGAAGGATGCGGCGGTGCTGAGCAGAAGGGCGGCCAGGCCGACGGTGATCGTTTTCATGGAAATCTCCCTGGTGATCCGACGAAGCGCGCAGAAATCGCGGCTTCGCTCTGTGAACGCTCGGCGAGGGACATTTCTTCCCCGGCTTGGTCAACTTGGGATTGGCCGCCAACAATTCGTCCGCCGGACCGTATCTGTAGCCAAATGCCACACGATGGTGATTGGCGAACACGGGTTTGCACCGCTATATCGGCGCCAGGGAATCTGGAGTTCTGGAATGCCATTGGACGTCGGCTATGTCAGCGCGGTCGGAGCGGGGGCGATCTCGTTCCTGTCGCCTTGCGTGCTGCCGCTGGTGCCTCCCTATCTCTGCTACATGGCCGGCGTGTCGGTCGACGATTTTCGCGGTGACGATGCCGGCGTCACGGCCAAGGCCGGCGCCCGCGGCGCGCTCATCTATTCCTCGCTCGCCTTCGTACTCGGTTTCTCCACCGTGTTCGTGGCGCTTGGCGCCGGCGCCTCGACCATCGGCCACTGGCTGCGCGTCTGGCAGGAGCCGCTGGCGATGGCTGCCGGGGTGCTGATCATCCTGATGGGGCTGAATTTCCTCGGCATCCTGCGCATCCCGCTTTTGTCGCGCGAGGCGCGCTTCCAGTCGCAGGGCAAGCCCGCCAGCATGGTCGCCGCCTATGTCATGGGGCTGGCCTTCGCCTTTGGCTGGACGCCGTGCATCGGCCCGGTGCTGGGGCCGATCCTGACCTTGGCCGGCGGCCGCGAGACGGTGGGCGAGGGCGCTCTTCTGCTTGCCGCCTATTCGCTTGGCCTCGGCATTCCGTTCCTGATTGCTGCCCTGTTCTCCGGCGCCTTCATGCGCTTCCTCGGCAAATTCCGCGTCCATCTCGGCCGCGTCGAAAAGGCGATCGGCGCGCTGCTGGTCGTCGCCGGGGTGTTCTTCCTCACCGGCGGCGTGCAGACGGTGTCCTACTGGCTGCTGGAGACCTTTCCGCTGCTGGGCCGGCTGGGGTAGAGATCCGCTGATCGAGAGTGAACTGCCTCATCACCTCACCGGAATTTAACCCCATTGGTGCAGCATGGCGCCAGATGCTACCACTCTGCGATTCCTGATCCCATTCATACGGTTGTCCTTCCATGAGCCAGAGATCCTGCTTGTCCGTCATTCTCGCCGCCGGTGAAGGCACGCGCATGAAGAGCGCGATGCCGAAGGTGCTGCACCAGATCGCCGGACTGCCGATGGTCGCCCATGTGGTGAAAGCGGCCGAGGCCGCCGGCGCCCGCAGCCAGGCGCTGGTGATCGGCCATGGCGCCGATGATATGCGCAAGGCGGCGGCGAAATTCGCGCCCAAGGCCGAGACGTTCGTGCAGGAGAAGCGGCTCGGCACTGCGCATGCCGTGCTGGCTGCGCGCGATGCGATATCAAAGGATTATGACGATATTCTCGTGATGTTCGGCGACACGCCGCTGATCGATGCTGAAGCCCTGGTGGCCGCGCGGCAAAAGCTTGCCGATGGCGCGGCTGTTGTGGTGATCGGCTTCCGCCCGCCCAGCCCGGCCGGCTATGGCCGGCTGATCGAAAAGGGCGGCAAGCTCACCGCCATCCGCGAGGAGAAGGACTGCTCCGCCGAGGAAAAGAAGATCGGCTTCTGTAATGCCGGCATGATGGCGGTGGCGGGCAAGCATGCGCTCGAACTGCTCGACAAGGTCGGCAACAAGAACGCCAAGGGCGAGTTCTATCTCACCGACATCGTCGAGATCGCCAGTGCGAAAGGGCTCGATGTCGTTGCCACCGAAACCAGCTTCGAGAGTGCGCTAGGCATCAACAACCGGGCCGAGCTGGCGCAGGCGGAAGGCATCTGGCAGGTGCGCCGGCGCTACGAGGCCATGCTGTCGGGCGTAACGCTGATCGCGCCGGAGACGGTGTATTTCTCGCACGACACCGAAATCGGCGCCGACACGATCGTCGAGCCCAATGTCTGGTTCGGCCCGGGCGTGAAAATTGCAACCGGGGCCAAGATACACGCTTTCAGCCACATAGAGGGCGCCACCATCGCCTCCAATTGCGACGTCGGTCCGTTCGCGCGGCTCAGGCCTGGCGCCGATCTGAGGCAAAAGGCCAAGGTCGGCAATTTCTGCGAGGTCAAGCAGGCGGTCATCGAGGAGGGCGCCAAGGTCAATCATCTGACCTATATCGGCGATGCCCGTGTGGGCGCGGGGGCCAATATCGGCGCCGGCACCATCACCTGCAACTATGATGGTTATTCAAAGTTCTTCACCGATATCGGCGAGGGTGCCTTTGTCGGCTCGAACTCGTCGCTGGTGGCGCCGGTTTCCATCGGCAAGGGTGGCTACATCGCCTCGGGCAGCGTCATCACCGAAAGCGTGCCGGACGATGCGCTGGCCTTCGGCCGCGCCCGCCAGAAGACCATTCCCGGGAAAGGCAAGGAATTGCGCGAGCGCTTTGCCTCGGCCGCTGCGGCGAAGAAAAAGGCCGGCACCGACCATTAACCGCCGAAGCAATTGAACAACCGAGGAATTGCGGTAACCGGATTGCAAGAGCGGTGTGTCATGGTGCATCGGGTTGAGAAGCGTTCCGTTACACCAGACGAAATGCAAAGTGACTTTCGCGGCGGGCCGGCAATCCCTAGATAACGCTGGTTTTCCATCGGGACTGGTTTTCCAGGTGAATCGGGGGCAGGCGCATGTGCGGTATCGTCGGAATTGTCGGCCAGAGCCAAGTCGCGCCGCTCATTGTCGATGCTTTGAAGCGGCTTGAATATCGTGGCTATGACTCCGCCGGAGTCGCCACCGTCGAGAAAGGTGCGCTCGGCCGCCGCCGCGCCGAAGGCAAGCTCATCAACCTCGAACGCCGGCTGAAGGAAGAACCGCTCGACGGCACCATCGGCATCGGCCACACGCGATGGGCGACCCATGGCGTGCCCAACGAGACTAACGCCCATCCGCATTTTTCCAACGGCGTCGCCATCGTTCACAACGGCATCATCGAGAATTTCGCCGAGTTGCGCGATGAGCTGATCCGCGACGGCTATTCCTTCTCGTCGCAGACCGACACCGAGGTCGTAGCGCATCTGGTGGCGCGCGAACTGGCCAAGGGGCTGAAGCCGATCGAGGCCGCGCACCAGGCGCTGAAGCGGCTGGAAGGCGCCTTTGCGCTGGCCATCATGTTCACCGGCGACGAGGACCTCATCGTCGGCGCCCGCAATGGTCCGCCTCTGGCCGTCGGCCATGGCGATGGCGAGATGTTTCTGGGCTCCGACGCCATCGCGCTGGCGCCGTTCACCAATTCCATCACCTACCTCGAAGACGGCGACTGGGCGGTGGTGCGCCGCGATGGCGTCACCATCTTCGACATCGACGGCAAAGAGGTTGCCCGCAAGCGCCAGCAATCACTGTCGACCAGCTTCATGGTCGACAAGGGCAACCGCCGCCATTTCATGGAAAAAGAAATCCATGAACAGCCCGAAGTGATCTCGCATACGCTGGCGCACTATGTCGATTTCGTCTCTGGCGTGTCGAAGCCGCTGGAACTGCCGTTCGACTTTGCCAAGATTGGCCGGCTGGCGATCTCGGCCTGCGGCACCGCCTATCTAGCCGGCCTGATCAGCAAATACTGGTTCGAGCGCTATGCGCGGCTGCCGGTCGACATCGATGTCGCCTCGGAATTCCGCTACCGCGAAATGCCGTTATCGGCGGATGATGCCGCCTTCTTCATCTCGCAGTCCGGCGAAACCGCCGACACGCTGGCCTCGCTGCGCTATTGCCGCAAGGCGGGCATGAAGATCGGCGCCATCGTCAATGTGCGCGAATCGACCATGGCGCGCGAATCCGACGTCGTGCTGCCGACGCTGGCCGGGCCGGAGATCGGCGTCGCCTCGACCAAGGCTTTCACCTGCCAGCTTTCGGTGCTGGCCTCGCTGGCGGTGCGTGCGGGTGTGGCGCGCGGCACGATCTCGAAGGATGAGGAAAAGACGCTGGTGCGCGCTCTTTCGGAGGCGCCTCGCTACGCCAACCAGGTACTGAAGCTCGAAGAGCAGATCGAGCGCATCGCGCGCGAAATCTCGCGCTACAAGGACGTGCTCTATCTCGGACGCGACACCAATTTCCCGCTGGCCATGGAAGGCGCGCTGAAACTCAAGGAAATCTCTTACATCCATGCCGAGGGTTATGCCGCGGGCGAACTGAAGCACGGGCCGATCGCGCTGATCGACGAGAACATGCCGGTCATCGTCATCGCGCCGCATGATCGCATCTTCGAAAAAACCGTGTCGAACATGCAGGAAGTGGCGGCGCGCGGCGGCAAGATCATCCTGATCACCGACGCCAAGGGCGCGGCGCAGGTCAGCGTCAAGACGATGGAGACGATCATCCTGCCCGACGTGCCGGAAATCATCTCGCCGATCATCTATGCGCTGCCGATCCAGATGCTGGCCTACTACGCCGCCGTGTTCATGGGGACGGACGTCGACCAGCCGCGCAACCTGGCGAAATCGGTGACGGTGGAGTAGTCGGCGCTCATCGGGGGTCTAAAAAACTTCGCAGTTCCAAAGCGCCGTCCGCTTCACTAGTGTGGCGCTGCAACCCGCGTCCCCGGTGAACCATGTCCGATGCTCCCAGAACTTCAGGCATGACCCGGCTGAGGAACTATTTCCTCACAGGCTTTATCGTCTGCGCGCCGCTGGCGATCACCGCCTATATCGCCTGGTCGTTCGTCGGCTGGGTCGATTCCTGGGTGAAGCCGTACATTCCGGCGCGCTACAGCCCCGACACCTATTTGCCGTTTCCGGTGCCCGGCTTCGGCCTGATCGTGGCGCTCGTGCTGATCACGCTGATCGGCTTCATGACCGCCAACATCGTCGGTCGCGCCATCGTCAATTTCGGCGAACGGCTGCTTGGCCGTATGCCGCTGGTGCGCGGCATCTACGGTTCGCTGAAGCAGATTTTCCAGACGGTGCTGTCGAACAAGGGCGATATGTTCCGCCAGGTCGGGCTGGTCGAATATCCGCGAAAAGGCGTCTGGTCGCTGGTCTTCGTCGCCAGCGAGAAGGAAACCGAGATCAACCAGAAGCTCGACCATGCAGGCGACCCGATGATCGCCGTGTTCATGCCGTGCACGCCGAACCCTACCACCGGTTTCCTGATGTACGTGCCGAAATCCGACATCGTGCTGCTCGACATGACGATCGAGGACGGCGCCAGGCTGATCGTCTCGGCCGGGCTGGTGGCGCCCGAAGTCAAGCCGAAAATGGTGACTATGAACGGCCAGCCGATCGACGGAGATCTCGCCAACCCGCCGCTTGGCGCTTTGGCTCAGCCGGCACGCAAGAGCCGCACGGCCTCGTCGCGGCCGAACAAATAGAGCAGCAGCCGCAGCGCCTCGCCGCGCTCAGACTGTAGTTCCGGATCACGCGACAGGATCAGCCTTGCATCGTCGCGGGCTGCTTCGAGCAAGTCGGCGTGCACCTCGATGCGCGCCACCTGGAAGCCCGGCGTGCCGGACTGGCGGGTGCCGAGCAATTCGCCTTCGCCGCGCAGCTTCAGATCCTCTTCGGCGATCAGGAACCCGTCCTCGGTCTCGCGCATCACCGACAGCCGGCGCTTGGCCGTTTCGCCGAGCGGGTCCTTGTAGAGCAGCACGCAGGAAGAAGGCTTGTCGCCGCGGCCGACGCGGCCGCGCAACTGGTGCAGTTGCGCCAGGCCAAAACGTTCGGCATGCTCGATGACCATGATGGTGGCGTCCGGCACGTCGACGCCGACCTCGATGACGGTGGTGGCGATCAGGATGCGGGTTTCGCCGGCCTTGAACGCGCGCATCGCCTCGTCCTTTTCGGCGCCCTTCATGCGGCCGTGGACGAGGCCGATGCGATCGCCGAACAAGGGCTGCAGCGAGGCAAAACGGTCCTCGGCCGACATCAACTTGATCTCTTCGGATTCCTCGACCAGCGGGCAGATCCAGTAGATCTTCTGGCCGTCGGCAACCGCGTCCAGCATGCGACCGACCAGTTCGTCCAGCCGTTCCAGCGGCAGCGTGACGGTGCGGATCGGCTGGCGGCCGATCGGTTTTTCCGTCAGCTTGGAGACGTCCATGTCGCCGAAGGCGGTCAGCACCAGAGTGCGCGGGATCGGCGTCGCCGTCATCACCAGCATGTCGGGGGCGTCGCCCTTGGCGGTGATGGCAAGCCGCTGGTGGACGCCGAAGCGGTGTTGCTCGTCGACCACGGCAAAGACGAGGTCGTGATAGGCCACCGTTTCCTGGAACAGCGCATGGGTGCCGACGACGATGTCGATCTCGCCGCTGGCGAGACCTGATAGCGTTTCAGTGCGTTCGCGGCCCTTTTCGCGGCCGGTCAGGATAGCGACGCGCAGGCCGGCCTGTTCGGCCAAAGGCGTGATCGTCGCCAGATGCTGGCGCGCCAGGATTTCGGTCGGCGCCATCAAGGCCGCCTGGCCGCCGGCCTCGACTGCGCGCCCCATGGCCAGCAGCGCCACCACCGTCTTGCCGGAGCCGACATCGCCTTGCAGCAGGCGCAGCATGCGCTCGGGGTCGGCCAGATCGGCATTGATTTCGGCAAGCGCGAATTCCTGGCTGCCGGTCAATGAATAGGGCAGGGCTGCGCGCAGTTTCTCGACGATGCGACCGTCGCCGATGAGCGGCCGGCCCGACAGGCGGCGCACTTTTGCCCGCACCAATGCCAGCGAGACCTGGCCGGCGAGAAGCTCGTCATAGGCAAGGCGGCGCCATGCCACCCCCTCGATGGCGACATCGATCGGGTCCGCGGGATAGTGGATGCGGGCGAGCGCGTCGGCGAAGGCGGGGAAAGTCTGCTTGCGCATGAAGGCGCCGTCCTGCCATTCCGGCAATTCCGGCAGCCGGCCGAGCGCCTGGCCGATGGCGCGGCGCAGCACCTTGCCCGACAGGCCGGCGGTCAGCGGATAGACCGGTTCGACCAGCGGCAGTGTTTCCGCCTCGCTCACCAGGGCGATATGGTCGGGATGGACCATGGTCGGGCGGCCGTTGAACCATTCCATACGGCCGGAGACGACGACATGCTCGCCCACCGGCATCGCTTTTTCGAGATAGGCGGCATGGGCGTGGAAGAAGGTCAGGCCGATCTCGCCGGTGTCGTCATGGGCATAGACGCGGTAAGGCACCGACCGGTTGCCGCGCGGCGGCGGCTGGTGGCGGTCGATTCGCACGTCGAGTGTGACGATGGCGCCTGCAGGCGCAAGCGCGATGCCGGGACGATTGCGACGGTCGATGACGGTGTGCGGCAGCACGAACAACAGGTCGCCCGCGCGCGCCGGCCGTTCGCCGAGATCGGCCGCCACCACCTTCTCGATCAGAGCGCCAACCTTGGGGCCGACGCCGGCAAGCGAAGTGATGGGGACGAAGAGAGGGTCGAGGAGGGAGGGGCGCATGCCTTTACCCTCCCCCCTGTGGGGAGGGTCGATCCGCGAAGCGGAGCGGGGTGGGGGTAGGTGCGCGTCTAACTTCAGAAGAAGGCGGCGCACCAGCGCCGCACCCCGTCTCACCCGCTTCGCTTTGCGAAGCGTGCTCACCGACCCTCCCCACAAGGGGGAGGGTGAAGTGCGGGCGGTGTCCGGCACCAGCGTTGTCAGGAGTGTTCTTCACACCCGGGATGTTTAGTCGCCCACCGGCCTGTTGCAAGGCTGACACCGCCCTCTATCCACGCTATATGCGCCGCACCAAGCAGGGATGCGGCACGATGACCGGGACGAAACGATCGAGCGAGGGGCTGGATATCAGGCGTCGCAAGCTGTTGTTCCGCTCCTGGCATCGCGGGATGCGCGAGATGGACCTTATCCTCGGTACCTTTGCCGACAACGAAATCGGCGCCTTGACCGGCGATGAAATCGACCAATATGAAAAGCTCCTCGACATTCCCGACACCGAATTCCTGCCCATGGTCACCGGCGAACGCCCGGTTCCCGGGAATATCGACTGTGCCGTCCTGCAAAAGATCCTGGCATCGCGCCGGACCATGACATTTTAAACGTGCAACCATGAGCCTCATTCCCAAAATCGGCCTGCCGAAAGGCCGCGCCGGCCAGTTCATCGTCGACGGCGTTGCCGATGGCTACGAAGCCTTTGCGCTGGTGCAGGCGATCCATGAGATTGCGCCTGACAAACCCGTGCTGTTTGTGGCGCGCGACGGCCAGCGCCTGCCGTCGATCATCGAGGCGCTGACCTTTGCCGCCCCCGGCCTGCCGGTGCTGGAGTTGCCGGCCTGGGATTGCCTGCCCTATGACCGCGTTTCGCCAGGCTCCGATGCCGCTGCCAAGCGGCTCGATGCGCTGACGGCGATGATCGCGCTGGCGAAAAAGCCGCATCGCGCCGTCATCCTGACCACTGCCAATGCGCTGCTGCAGCGCATTCCGCCGGCCGATCTGGTCGAAGCGCAGACTTTCCACGCAAAGCCCGGCAACCAGATCGACATGAACGCGCTGGTGTCCCGGCTGGAGATTTCCGGCTTCGAGCGGGTGCCGACGGTGCGCGGTATCGGCGAATTCGCCGTGCGCGGCGGCATCCTCGACCTCTACGCACCCGGCTGGACGGAAGCACTGCGGCTCGATTTCTTCGGCGACACGCTGGAATCGATCCGCGTCTTCGACGCCGCCACGCAGCGCACCACCGGCCAGCGCAAGTCGATGGCGCTGCAGGCGATGAGTGAAGTGGCGCTGACCCCCGAAACCATCAGCCGCTTCCGCCGGTCCTATATCGAAGCCTTTGGCGCACCGCAGCGTGACGACGGGCTTTATGCGGCGGTGAGCGAGGGCCGGCGCTTCGCCGGCATGGAGCATTGGTTGCCGTTGTTCTACGAGCGGCTGGAGACGGTATTCGATTATCTGCCTGATGCGCCGGTGATCTTCGACCACCTGGCGCACGAAGCGCTGGCTGAGCGTCACACGCTGATCCTCGACCACTACGAAGCGCGCCGCAAACAGGCCGACGCCGCCTTGAAGGACGCCGTGCCCTACAAGCCGGTGGCGCCGGACCTGCTCTATCTCTCACCGGAAAACCTCGTGGCGTCGCTCGGACCGCGCGAAGCCATCGACTTCACCGCCTTCGACGCGCCCGATGTCGGGGCCAAGAAGGTCTTCCATGGCGGCTCGCGCCATGGCCGCAGCTTTGCCGAGGAACGGGCTGACCCAAACATCAACGTCTTCGATGTCGCCGTAAAACACATCGCCGACGAGCGCGCGGCGCGCCGGCGGGTCATCGTCGCCGGTTGGACCGAAGGATCGCTCGATCGGCTCGGCCAGATCCTGGCCGAGCATCATCTCGGCAATCTGGTGCCGGTGGCGACGTTGGCCGAGGCGGAAAAACTCGAGCCGGGCCAGGCGGCGCTTGCGGTGCTGCCGCTGGAATCCGGCTTCGAGACCGAACAACTGGTCGTCGTCGCCGAACAGGATATTCTGGGCGACCGGCTGATCCGGCGCTCGAAGCGCAAGAAGCGCGCCTCCGATTTCATCGCCGAGGCGTCGTCGTTGTCGGCGGGCGACATCGTCGTCCATGCTGATCACGGCATTGGCCGTTTCATCGGCCTGCGCACCATCGAGGCGGTCGGCGCGCCGCATGATTGCCTGGAAATCCACTATGCCGGCGACGACCGGCTGTTCCTGCCGGTGGAAAACATCGAGCTTCTGTCGCGCTACGGCTCTGACACAGCCGAGGCGACGCTGGACAAGCTCGGCGGCGGCGCCTGGCAGTCGCGCAAGGCGCGGCTGAAGAAGCGCCTGCTCGACATGGCCGGACAGTTGATCCGCATTGCCGCCGAGCGCCAGATGCGTACCGCGCCGCCCATGGTGCCGGCGGAAGGGCTTTACGGCGAATTCTCGGCGCGCTTTCCCTATGAGGAGACCGACGACCAGCAGGGCGCGATCGATGCCGTCGTGGACGATCTCGGCGCCGGCAAGCCGATGGACCGGCTGATCTGCGGCGATGTCGGCTTCGGCAAGACCGAAGTGGCGTTGCGCGCCGCCTTCATCGCGGCGATGGAAGGGTTCCAGGTCGCGGTCGTGGTGCCGACGACGCTGTTGTCGCGCCAGCATTTCAAGACTTTTTCGCAGCGCTTCTCCGGCCTGCCGATCCGCGTCGGCCAGGCCTCGCGGCTGGTCGGCGCCAAGGAACTGGCGGAAACCAAGAAAGCCATCGCCGAGGGGCAGGTCGACATCGTCATCGGCACCCATGCACTGCTCGGGTCGGCGATCTCGTTCAAGAATCTCGGCCTGCTGATCATCGACGAGGAGCAGCATTTTGGAGTCAAGCACAAGGAACGGCTGAAGGACCTCAAGACCGACGTCCACGTGCTGACGCTGTCGGCGACGCCGATCCCGCGCACGCTGCAGCTTGCCTTGACCGGCGTGCGCGAACTGTCGCTGATCGCCACGCCGCCGGTCGACCGCATGGCGGTGCGCACCTTCATCTCGCCTTTCGACCCGCTGGTCATCCGCGAGACGCTGCTGCGCGAACGCTACCGCGGCGGCCATTCCTTCTATGTCGTTCCGCGCATCAGCGATCTCGCCGAAATCCATGATTTCCTGCGCGAATCCGTCCCCGAGCTGAAGGTGGCGGTGGCCCATGGCCAGATGCCGCCGGGCGAACTCGACGACATCATGAACGCCTTCTATGACGGCCAGTACGACGTGCTGTTGTCGACCACCATCGTCGAATCCGGGCTCGACATTCCGACCGCCAACACGCTGATCATCCATCGCGCCGATATGTTCGGCCTGTCGCAGCTCTACCAGCTGCGCGGCCGCGTCGGCCGTTCCAAGGTGCGGGCATATGCGTTGTTCACGCTGCCGGCCAACCGCAAGCTCACCGACACGGCCGAGCGCCGGCTGAAGGTGCTGCAGTCGCTGGACACGCTTGGCGCCGGGTTCCAGCTCGCCAGCCACGACCTCGACATCAGGGGCGCCGGCAATCTACTCGGCGAAGAACAATCCGGACACATCAAGGAGGTCGGCTTCGAGCTTTACCAGCAGATGCTGGAAGAGGCGGTGGCCGAGGTGAAGGACTCCGGCGAGGTCCAGGACGGCGGCTGGTCGCCGCAGATCGCGGTGGGCACGGCGGTCATGATCCCGGAAAGCTACGTGCCGGACCTGCAGCTCAGGCTGGCGCTTTACAGGCGCCTTGGCGATCTCGAAAATACGGAGGAAATCGACGCCTTTGGCGCCGAGCTGATCGATCGATTCGGTCCGCTGCCGGAGGAAGTAAAACATCTGCTCAAGATCGTCTTCATCAAGGCGCTCTGCCGCAGGGCCAATGTCGAAAAGCTCGATGCCGGCCCCAAGGGCGTCGTCATCCATTTCCGCAAGCGCGAGTTTTCCAACCCGGTCGGGCTGGTCAAGTACATCGGCGAACAGGGCTCGCTGGCCAAGATCAGGGCCGACCACAGCGTGGTCTTCATCCGCGACTGGCCGACAGCCGAGAAGCGTCTGGCGGGCTCGGCTGTCGTCATGACGCAGTTGGCGCGGCTGGTGGCCACCTAGACTTTCGGATGGAAATTCGACTGCAACTGCAGGTCGGATGCCGAGAACGTGCCGGCGCCGACGATGACGTGCCCGGCAGGCACGGTGAAGCCGCGCGCGGCGCCGGCGCCTTTCAGCAATCCGGCCCGGCGGTCGGGGTCGGACTCACGAAAACTGCCGCCCGGTTCCAGCCGACAACTGTCGACGGTGATCGCGCCGAGAAGCTGGCTGCCCGAACCGAGCACCGTCTCACCGAACACCGCCGCGCCGCTGAGATAACGGCCTTCGTCGCCGATTTCGATCGAGGCTCCCGGCCTGTTGGCCTTTGCAGTAAAACCGCCTTCGCCAAACTGGTTGCGTGAGCCGACGCGGATTGCGCCGGCGGATGCTTCGAACAGCGTGTTGGCGTGGAAAATGTTGGCGTCGCCGATCTCCAGCGTCCCACTGTCGGTGCACAACAGGTAGACGCCGGGGAAGAAGACGTTGCTTCGCCCGATGACGGCGCGTGCGGAAATCAGCGTGGAGTAGGGGTCGTAGATCACGTTGCCGCGCTCGGACAGGCCAACCACCTCGTCGATCGTCAACAGGCCTTGCTCGCGGCGCACGCGGTCAAGGTAGGCGGACACGGACATAGGGACTCCATGGCGAATTGTTGCGCGGCGGACGATGACCGGCGCGACTAGATCGGTGAGGATCGATTCTGGCACCAAGCGATATTGCACAGCCGTCGCGAAGATAAGAAGCCAAAGTGGGTCGCGGCATGGCGCTCCCCATCATTCGCCAGCGCTTGAATTCCGGTCTAGAATAGGAAATCGGCTTCGTGTATGGAGCCGCGATTGCCATATGGGGCGGGAATGGCGGGCAAAAGCCTGCTGGAAAGAGCGTTTGGGTGCAGCGATGACGAAATGGTCGCCGAATTCTTGGAGAGCGAAGCCGATCAAGCAGGTTCCTGCCTATCCGGACCTTGCCTCCCTGAAGAGCACGGAAGCCCAGCTCGCCACCTTTCCGCCGCTGGTTTTTGCCGGTGAGGCGCGCAAGCTGAAGAAGCAGCTTGCGGCTGTCGCTGCGGGTGATGCATTCCTTCTCCAGGGCGGCGATTGCGCCGAGAGCTTCGCCGAGCATGGCGCGGACAACATCCGCGACTTCTTCCGTGTATTTTTGCAAATGTCAGTGGTGCTGACCTTTGCCGGCGCGCAGCCGGTGGTGAAGGTCGGCCGCGTTGCCGGCCAGTTCGCCAAGCCGCGCTCCTCCGACAATGAGACCAAGGGCGAGGTGACGCTGCCGAGCTATCGCGGCGACATCATCAACGGCATCGAGTTCGACCCGAAGTCGCGTATTCCCGACCCAGCCCGCCAGGAGATGGCCTACCGGCAATCGGCGGCGACGCTTAACCTGCTGCGTGCCTTCGCCCAGGGCGGCTATGCCAGCCTGGAGAACGTGCATCGCTGGATGCTCGGCTTCGTGTCCGACAGCCCGCAGGGCGAGAAGTATGGCATGCTCGCCAACCGTATCACCGAGACGATGGACTTCATGAAAGCCGTCGGCATCACCTCGGAGACCAATTACGCGCTGCGCGAGACCGACTTTTACACCAGTCACGAGGCGCTGCTGCTCGGCTATGAAGAGGCGCTGACCCGCGTCGATTCGACCTCCGGCGACTGGTACGCAACGTCGGGCCACATGATCTGGATCGGGGACCGTACCCGCCAGCCCGACCATGCGCATGTCGAATATTGCCGCGGTATCAAGAACCCGCTCGGCCTCAAATGCGGCCCGTCGCTGACGACTGACGGCCTGCTGGAGCTCATCGACCTGCTCAATCCGGAGAACGAGCCGGGCCGGCTGACGCTGATCGCCCGCTTCGGCTCCGACAAGGTCGCCGACCATTTGCCGAAGCTGGTGCGCGCGGTGCAGAAGGAAGGCCGCAGCGTGGTATGGTCGTCCGATCCGATGCACGGCAACACCATCGAGGCAGCCGGCTACAAGACGCGGCCGTTCGACCGCATCCTCAAGGAAGTGCAGACCTTCTTCGAGGTGCATCGCGCCGAAGGCACGCACCCCGGCGGCATTCATGTCGAGATGACCGGCAAGAACGTCACCGAATGCACCGGCGGCGCCCGCGCCATCACCGCCGAGGAGCTGCAGGACCGCTACCACACCCATTGCGACCCGCGCCTCAACGCCGACCAGGCGATCGAGCTGGCATTCCTGGTGTCGGACCTGTTGAAGAAGAGCCATCCGGTCCAGCACAAGCAGGTGGCTAACGGCTGAACCTGTTTTCAGATTGAAGTGGAAAAGCGCCGGAGAAATCCGGCGCTTTTTCGTGTGATCAACGCCCGCGTTCCCAGCGCAATCCGTTGAGCCGGGGATCATTGGCGAAGGCGGTTCTGGAAAACTCGATGCGCCTTTCCGGAAATTCGCAGATCGCCTGGACGCCGAGGGAGCCCAGCCGGATGCGCCATGTGTGCGGCTCCAGCGGCTTGGCCTTGGTAAAGCCGCGGCATGTCAGCAGCGCCACATTGACGCCCTTCGGGTCGCGCGCCGAACGGTAACGGATCGCCGCCAGCCCGACCTCGCGAGCGACATCGGCAATCGCCTGGCAGGCGGCGTAGTCGGTCGGATGCGTCCACTCAGCCTCATCGCGGTCGAGCGGCGGCCGCGTCAGGTCGACAGCTTTGTCGGTGCGGATCGCTGCAGCGAAAGCGGTGTATTCCGCGGCGTCATGCGGCCATGGCGTGTCGGGCGAATCGGCGAAGAACAACAAGCGGTAGAAGGTCATTTCGGCGACCGCCGCCATGATCGTCTCCGCGGCATAGTAGACACCCAGGGTGCGGCCAGCGCGGCGGAAGCGCGAGCCGTACGGATAGATCGACCCGTAGCGGAACGGCGTCGCCAGGAGGTAGTGGAGATGCCGGCACTCCATGGGGATTTGCGGCTTGGTTTCCTCGATCAGATCCTCAAGCAGCGCCTGTTCATCCAGCGTGTCGACGACTTTCAGCGTCGAGACCCTGTGCTGCGCCTCGACCATGCGCCAGTATTTGCCGTCGAGCCGGACGGCTTCAGACGAGAGCGCGTCGGGAGTCCAGATAGGCAATGACATCGACAAGCCCGGTAATGGTGAGGATCTTTTCAAGCGGGCTGCCATCGAAAGCCGTGTTGGCGTTCTTCAGCCATGCCCGGGCTATCGTCTCGTCACCGCCGACAATGGCATCGAGCGAACGGAACAGCCGCACGAACAGCACCGCGAGTTCGAACGGCTTGGTGCCGCGCTCCAGCAGGAATTCCTGCCTGCGCATGCGTGAAACCGTGGCTTCCGAGACGCCGATGATCGACGCAAGCACCCTGGCGGTTATATCCAAGAGTTCGGCGGCGCGCAGCGTGGCCTTGGTCAGAACCGCGTTTTCGGCCGCCTTCGCGGTCAGATCAGGGGCGGCAGCATTGGGTTGTGTAACAGACATGGCCTCTCTCTTTCCATGGAAAATATAGTCCACGGAAATTCATATGGAAAGAAGCGAGATCCGATAAATTTGCCTGTGCCCGGGAATTGGCTGCACGCCGAAGCGTCAGTCTTTCTTGTATAGCAGCCAGTTCTTGCCGGTGCGGCCGGCCATTGTCGAGTGCCGGGTGACGCGGTTGCGCCCGCCAACCTTGGAGCGGTAGAGCGCCCGGTCCGCCTTGGTGTAAAGATCCTCCGGGCTTTCCGCTTCGGAAGCCATGCAGATGCCCATGGAAACGGTCACTGTGCCGTAATTGGCGCCGGTCTGGCTGCTGGTGAACGGCGTCTGTTCGATCAGCACGCGGATGCGTTCGGCGATCTCGTAAGTGGTATCCTCGCTGGCGCCCTCGACGATCAGCGCGAATTCCTCGCCGCCGGTGCGGGCTACGAACATGTCTTCACGGATGCTGGTCTGGAAGATTTCAGCGACGATCTGGATGATCTTGTCGCCGACCGGGTGGCCGTAGCGATCGTTGACACCCTTGAAATGGTCGATGTCGGCAAGGATCAGGGCGTTGAACAGGATCCCCTTGTTGGAGGTGTAAATCGCCGTGATTTGCTTGTCGAAGGCGCGGCGGTTCCAGATATGGGTCAAGGGGTCGGTGTCGGCGAGCCGCTTGTACTCCTCAAGCTTCGACTTGACGCTCTCCAGTTCCGCCGTCTTGTCGCTCAGCGTGGTTGCAACCTGCTTGCCGTGGTCGAGGGTCGAGTTGGTGGCCGCCGCCATGGCGCTGGCGACCTTCTGCAGCAGATCCTGCGAAAGCAGGCTGCGGTTGGCGAGGCCGCTTGACGTCTCATCGAGGATCTTGCCGTATTTCTCGATATGGCTACGTTCGCTGCGCAGCAGCAAGGCGATGTCCTCGAGTTCCCTGGCCAGCACGTCGCGCGCCTGCTCGACAATGCCGGGACCGTGATGCTGGGCAAAGAAAGCGCGGCCGATGCGGTCGAGATCGTCCTGCGTCGGCTGGTTGCCCAGCGCGACGACGGCCAGGCCGAGTTCGCGATTGGTGCCTTTCAGTGCTTCGTAGAAGATTTCGTAATTGCGCGGCAGGCCAAGCACGCCGAGCTGACGCATGGTCGCCACAACGGCTGTTGCAATGTCGCTGTTTCGGTCGGTCTGGACGGCTGCCGGCTGCATGTTCTGTTCACTCTGCCTCTGGGAACCATCGCAGACCGTGCGAGATGCCGCCGACCGGAGAGTGCCAGCCGTATTTCGGATCATCCTGCGAAAGACACGTCCCCAATCGCGACATTCGCTTGGCAACGACCATAGATGCGCCGGCGCTAAAGTTTCCTTAATTTGCCGCCAGGTAACGCGTCCGTTCTACCGCAGGCTGCAGAAATGGTTTGCAAAGATCCTGAGGTCAGGTCCGAACACGCCCACCCCATGTCGCATTTGCCGGTGCCCGGCTGCGGCAAAACTGAAATCCTCTCGGCCAGCGGCGAAGCCGTGGACGATGGCTGGTGGAGGTAGGGATGAGCAACAACCACAGCGGATCTTGCCTGTGTGGAGCCGTGCGTTTCCAGACGCGAGGGCCGTTGCGCGGCGTCATTTATTGCCACTGTTCGCAGTGCCGCAAGCAGAGCGGGCATTTTTACGCCGCGACCAACGTCGCCGACGGCGACATCACGATAACCGGCGCCGACAACATCAGCTGGTACGAATCGTCTTCCTTTGCCAAGCGCGGCTTTTGCAAGATCTGCGGCTCGGTGCTGTTCTGGAAGCCGGGTCAGGATGCCTATGTCTCAGTTCTGGCCGGATCGTTCGACAACCCGACCGGGCTCGAAGGCCAATGCCACATCTTTGTCGGCGACAAGGGCGATTACTATACGATCGACGATGGACTGCCGCAGTTCGAGAAGTCGACGCCGACGATCAAGGTTGCGGAGGAGTGATTTTGCGGCGGCTGCCTTATTCCCTTGATCCAGCCATTGCGATATCCCCTGCCGGTGATTCGAAGGGGATGCGGCATGCAGCGGCTGATCGGTGCTTACTTCAATTCTGTGCGAGCCTTTCGCAAGCTCGCCGCCAGCGAAAGGGCATTTCAGCAGGAACTGATGCTGCTGGTGCTGGCGCTGCCGCTCGGCTGGTTCGTCTCGGTCTCGTGGCGCGGCTACGCGCTGTTGATCGGCGCGGTGCTGCTGCTCATCATGGTCGAAGTGCTGAACACCGGCATCGAGGCAGCCTGCGATGCCTTCAGTCGCGAGTTCAACGTCGACATCCAGCTCGCCAAGGACTGCGGCTCGCTGGCGGTGCTGATTTCGGTTATTATCGTCGCCGGCGTCTGGGGAATCGCCCTCATCGAGCGCATCACGGGACTACCGATCTGATCTGAACGCTCCCATATGTTAGTCACCAAAGGAGACTGACGTCGTGGAAGCCAATTTTCTGCTGCTTGAAAGAGCCGGCCTGCCGGAAGACCTGCGCTGGCTGGCGGAAAAATATCCGCGCGAGACATGGCAGGGCCACGCCAACATCCACGGCATGGCAAACATGTGGCTGCAGCGGCACGACATGTTCCGAGAGCTGGGCGGCATGCTCACCAACGGCATTGGCGACTATCGCGAAGGCAGGCTGACGGCGCCGGATTTCGCGCGCTGGTTCGCGCCGCGGCTGAACCACTTTCTCGGCAATCTCGACGGCCACCACAATGTCGAGGACTACCAATATTTCCCGGCTTTCGCCAAGGCGGAGCCGCGCCTGAAGCGCGGCTTCGAAATCCTCGATGCCGACCATCACACCATTCATGAGGGGCTGGAGCGCAACGCCGAGACGGCGAACGCCTTCATCCGCACGCTCGAGGAGAGCGAGGACAGGCAGCGCTTCGCCGCCGACGCCTATGCGGACGAGAACAGCCGGCTGATCGCCATGCTGAAGCGGCATCTGGCCGACGAGGAAGATCTCATCATCCCGCTGATCCTCGATCGCGGCGACCGGGCTCTGGTCGAGGACGACGACTGAACCTTACGATGTGGTTTCGCTGTCGCGGGCGTCCTTGGCGCGCTCCTTGCCGGCGACGGTGCGGGCGATGAGCCAGGCAAGGATGGCGACACCCAGACCTATGGCAAGCGCGATCAGCAGCCGTTCGTGATGGAGCAGTGCCTTGCCTATCATCTGCTCGGCGCCGAGGCCGAAGACGTAGCCGATGCCGCAGAACAAAGCCGCCCAGACCAGCGACGACACCGCGTTGAGGATAACGAAGCGCGCTACCGAAATGCTGGCGAAACCGGCCGCGATGCCGCCGACCAGGCGCAGGCCATAGATGTAGCGGTTGGACAGGACGAATATGTTGGGATGGGACGAGACGAGACGGTAGGCGTGGTTGAAGCCGGGCCTCGCCTTCAGTTTCAGCACCCTGGGATGGTCGGCAAAGCTGCGGCCGAGAATGAAGAAAAACGTGTCGCCGACGAAGGCGCCAATGGCGGCCGTGAGGAAAGCCTTCCAGAGGATGAAGACATGCTGATGGGCGAAGAAGCCGCCGAGGATGGCCGCACTTTCGCCTTCGGCGACACAGCCCAGGAAAACCGCGATCAACCCATATTGCTCGATGAGGTGATGGACGATCCCGGTCATTGAGAGGTTTGCCGGCCCGACAGTTTTTCGTCTATGCGGTTCACCTGTTCGGCCAGGCGCGCGATGTCCTCGCGCACGCAGATGATCTGGCTGTGGCGCAGTTCGTCCAGCTTTTCATGCAGAGCCATGATCTCGATCTCGGCCTTGAGGTTGACCTCATAGTCATGCGCGGCGTCGATGCGGTCGCGCGCGGCCTGGCGGTTCTGCGACATCATGATCACCGGCGCCTGCAAGGCGGCGATCATCGACAGCACCAGGTTGAGGAAGATGAAGGGGTAGGGGTCGAACGAGTCTCGCCCGAGCAGCCACCAATTGGCGCCGATCCACAGCACCAGGAAAGCAATGAAGGACAGGATGAACGTCCACGAGCCGCCGATGCGGGCAATGGCATCGGCGATCCGGTCGCCGGCGCCCTGAAGGCCGGTGAGGCTGTCGTTGATATCCTGCGAGATGGGCTTGCGATCGACAGTGCTCTGCAACACCCGCCGCTCGAGCTCGCTGAGGCCCTCCGGCGTTCGCTTCAGCCAGCGGTTGGCCAGTTCTGGCACGGTCTTGTGCATGGATGTCTCCATAGGAAAAGCGTCGGCTTGGCAGCCTCGTTTGCATATAGGAAGATGGCGTTTCGTCAAAAGCGCGGCGCGAGGATGCAGGATGCCCGATTTCGCGAAGATTCGCGCCCGTGCTGCAAAACGCAAAGGCGGCGACGCGGTGCTGACCTCGCTGCTCGGGCCGGCGCCTGACAATGCCGCCGTGGCTGACATTACGGACGATCGTATCCTCTCGACAATGGCCGAGCGGGTGTTTGCCGCCGGCTTCGTCTGGCGCGTTATTGAACAGAAATGGCCCGGGTTCGAGGACGCGTTTCTCCATTTCCAGCCGAAACGGCTGTTGTTTCAGCCTGATGACTTCTGGCACGACCTGACGGCTGATCAACGCATTGTGCGCAACCCGCAGAAGATCAAATCCGTCCGCGACAACGCCGCCTTCGTTGAGCGTGTGTCGAAGGAACATGGCGGTTTCGGCAAATTCCTCGCGGAGTGGCCTGACGACGACCAGGTCGGGCTGATGGCGTATCTCGGCAAGCATGGCAGCCGGCTTGGCGGCAACACCGGCCAGTATTTCCTGCGCTGGCTGCAATGGGACGCCTTCGTCATCTCGGCCGATATGGTCGCGGCTTTGCGTGACGCCGGCCTCGACATCGCCGAAAGTCCGACGTCGAAGAGGGATCTCGACAGGATTCAGGCGCAGATCAACAAATGGGCGCAGGAAACCGGCCTGCCGCGCCGGCACATTTCGCGCATTCTGGCGATGTCGATCGGAGAGAACCATTCGCCGCAATCGCTGCGCGAATATATGGGCGATGACTGATCACCGAATTGGTCCAAACGAACGCCATTGCCCGGGCAAATTTGCCGCGCTAAACCGCAGGCATGACCCAGAAGACCGCACCCGATATTCTGCGCATCGCCGTTGCCCAGCTCAACCCGACGGTCGGCGATGTCGCCGGCAACCTTGCCAAGGCGCGCGAGGCGAGGGCCGATGCCGCCCGCCAGGGCGCCGACATCGTGCTCTACACCGAGCTTTTCCTTGCCGGTTACCCGCCGGAGGACCTGGTGCTGAAGCCGGCCTTCCTCAAGGTTTGCGAGAAGGCCGCGCAAGACTTCGCCGGAGATACCGCCGATGGCGGGCCGGGCGTCATCATCGGCACGCCGCTGAAGCGCAAGAGCGGCACCCACAATTCGATCATCATCGCCGATGGCGGCAAGATCCTCGCCGAGCGCTACAAGCTCGATTTGCCAAACTATGGCGAGTTCGACGAGAAGCGCGTCTTTCAGGCCGGACCCGAGGCTCAGGGACCCGTCAACTTCCGCGGTGTGCGCATCGGAATTCCGATCTGCGAGGACATCTGGGGCGACGTCGGCATCTGTGAAACCCTGGCCGAAAGCGGCGCGGAAATCCTGCTGGTGCCGAACGGCTCGCCCTACTACCGCGCCAAGATGGACGTGCGCCATCAGGTCGTTATCCGCCAGGTCATCGAGACCGGTTTGCCGATGATCTATGCCAATCAGATCGGCGGCCAGGATGAGCTGATCTTCGACGGCGCCTCTTTTGCCATAGGCGCCGACAAGACGCTTGCCTTCCAGATGAGCCAGTTCGAGGAAACTGTCGACGTCACCACCTGGAAGCGCAACCGCGTCGCCGCAGGCGCGCAAAACGCAGAAGAGTTCGACGGCTGGGTCTGCTCGGAAGGGCCGATGTCGAAAATCCCCGAGCGCGAAGAGGCGGACTACCGCGCCTGCATGCTCGGCCTGCGCGACTACGTCAACAAGAACGGCTTCAAGAACGTCGTGCTGGGTCTCTCCGGCGGCATCGATTCGGCGATCTGCGCCGCATTGGCCGTCGATGCGCTCGGCGAGGAGCGGCTGCGGGCGGTGATGATGCCCTACCGCTATACCTCGGAGGATTCGCTGAAGGATGCCGAGGATTGCGCCCGTGCGCTTGGCTGCCGCTACGACATCGTGCCGATCTTCGAACCGGTCGAGGGTTTTCTGCATACGCTGACGCAGCTTTTCGAGGGCACCAAGGAAGGCATTACCGAGGAAAATTTGCAGAGCCGCGCGCGCGGCACGATCCTGATGGCGATCTCCAACAAGTTCGGCTCGATGGTCGTCACCACGGGCAACAAGAGCGAGATGTCGGTGGGCTACGCCACGCTTTATGGCGACATGAATGGCGGCTTCAACCCGATAAAAGACCTCTACAAGATGCAGGTCTATGCGCTGTCGCGCTGGCGCAACAGCCATGTGCCGCCGGGCGCGCTCGGTCCCTCAGGCGAGGTGATCCCCAGGAATATCATCGACAAGGCGCCGTCGGCGGAATTGCGCGAGAACCAGACCGACCAGGATTCGCTGCCGCCCTATCCGGTGCTGGACGACATTCTGGAATGCCTGGTCGAGAACGAAATGGGCGTCGACGACATCGTCGCGCGCGGCCACGACCGGGCGACGGTGACGCGCGTCGAACATTTGCTCTACATTGCCGAGTACAAACGCCGGCAAGCGGCGCCGGGTGTGAAGATCACCCGGAAGAATTTTGGCCGCGACCGCCGCTATCCCATCACCAACCGTTTCAGGGATCGCGGCTGAACTTCGTTTAATTAGAGAACCTTGGGGCTTTCATGTTTTTCAGCTATTTCAAGGGAACGCCTGAATATCACATCCTGCGCTTCAAGAACGGCAAGGTCCGTGAGCAGGGGCGCGGCATCTCCTTCTGGTACGGCACGTTCGGCACCACGATAGCGATCGTGCCGGTGACGTCGCTCGATAACCCCTTCATCTTCACCGAGACGACGGCGAATTTCCAGGATCTGGCAATCCAGGGGTCGGTCAGCTACCGCATCATCGATCCGCTCAAGGCAGCCGAAGGTTTTGATTTCAGCGCCAAGCTCAGCCGTTCCGACGTTGTTGGCGACGGCCGTGAGAAGATCGCCGAACGCCTGGTGCTGGCGATACAGAGCCGCGCCCGCGCGGTGGTTTCGAGCATGACGCTGGAGCAGGCGCTGGCCGAGGTGACCAAGCTCGGCGGCAATCTCGCCGAACTCCTGCGCAACGATCCGATTGCGGCAACCGCCGGCCTGTCGATCGAGGAGGTCCACATCACCGCGGTCCAGCCGACGCCGGAGATCCGCAAGGCGCTCCAGACCGAATATCGCGAGGCGCTGCAGCGCCAGGCCGATGCCGCGATCTATGGGCGCCGTGCCTGGGGCGTGGAGAAGGAGCGCGAGATCAAGCAGAGCGAACTGGCGACCGAAATCGAGCTTGCCGAACGCAACAAGCTGCTGGTCGACACCGAAGCGCGCAACAAGCTGACGCTTGCCGAGGCGCAAGCCAAGGCGCAGCAGCTCGAACTCACCGTCTATTCGTCGGCGCCCGCCCACGTGCTGACGGCGATGGCCTTCAAAGCCTGGGCGGAAAAGGGCGGTTCGGTCGGCAATCTGTCGATCACGCCTGATATGCTCACCAGCGCGCTCAGCCAGCTTTCCACGCCGAAAGCCGGGTCCTGAAAGGCAAGCTCGGGTGGCAAGCGACCAGAGCGGCAGGCCGATCGACCGGGTGATCGTCGTCACCCGCAAGACCGAGCTGGATGAGCTGACGACGCGCTTCAACACGCAGGGACAGGCGCGCTTTTATCTCCGGCAGGCCGGCATGAATTTCGACCCGGTCAAGGCAGCGCATGACGCCTATCACCAAGCGCTCGACCGGGTGATGGGTTCGCTTCCCCAAGGCCTCAAGCAGTTGCGGCTCGACCGAGAACTGGTCCCGCAGTTCGAATTCGGCTCCGACGCGGTGATCGCGCTCGGTCAGGACGGGCTGGTGTCCAACACCGCGAAGTACCTCCCGTACCAGCCGCTGATCGGCATCAACCCGAACCCGGCGCTTTTCGACGGCGTGTTGCTGCCGTGGAATGCCGACGATACCGAAAAGGTCCTCGGCCTGACGATCGCCGGCAAGGCGAAGCGCCAGGCGGTGGTGATGGCCGAAGCGCGCTCCAATGACGGACGCCGGCTAATCGCCTTCAACGATCTGTTCGTTGGCGCCTCGACGCATATCTCGGCGCGCTACGAATTGACCTATGGCGGCAGGACCGAGCGCCAGTCGTCGAGCGGCATTATCATCTCCACGGGCGCCGGCTCTACCGGCTGGCTGCGCTCCGTGATGGCGGGCGCCGCGGGACTGGCCGCGGCCTATGGTGACAACTCCGTGCCGACCGTGCCGCCGCAAGGCTATGACCGCGAAGGCGAACAGCTGTTCTTTTCGGTGCGCGAACCGTTTCCGAGCAACACGACCGGCGTGTCGCTTGTGCATGGCGTCATCACCCGCGACCGGCCGCTGGTGGTTTCTTCGCGGCAGAGCAGGGGCGGCGTCATCTTCAGCGACGGGATGGAGCTCGATTTCGTCGAGTTCAATTCCGGCACCGACGTGACCATCGCGATCGCCGACCAGAAGGCCTATCTCGTGGTGCCATAAGCGCGCCACGTGGGCAGCCAAATCACCGGCCGGACTGAATTCGGCCGCCCTCCATTCTTTGCGAGGCACCATGCCCGACTGTGAGATCAGCTTCGACATGTCACGGATCGATTTCCGGGCGACCTCCGACCTGTTGATGGCAAGTTATTGGGGCGCCGGCCGCAGCGATGAGTTTCATCGCCGCGCCTTTGCCAACTCGTTCTGCACCGCGGCCTATCTCGACGGGAACCAAGTCGTTTTGGCCGGGCCATCACCGACCGTACGGTGTTTGCCTATCTCGCCGACATCATCATCTGGCCGCAGCATCGCAGCCAAGGCATTGGCTTGCAACTGGTGCAGGCGCTCATCGACCACCCTGAACTCAGCACGGTCTCGCACTGGAGCCTGTCGACCAGTGACGCGCATGGCCTTTATGAGAAGCTGGGCTTCAAGGCATCGACCGACGGCCGCTACATGCGCCTCGATCGCAACCCGGAATGAGGCATAGCGAGGGGGTTGACCGGCTGTTGTTGCAAAATAACCTCACTGGTTGGACCAGTTACGCTTTGCCACGTGCCCGGCCTTGGCGATCCTTCATGGCGTCTCTATAAGGACCGCTCCGCAAGTGTCGTGCGGGAGGTCCGAATGGCAGTATTTCACATGGTAATGCGAGGCCGCGAAGCCTAGGTCTCACCTGGCGTCCGGCGAAGGTTTGTCCTTCGCGCCGATGCCGGGTCGAGTACAGGCTTCTGCCGATGCCGGTCGCCACCCGACGAATCGGGCGCGCCGCCACCTATGCCGAACCTCCGCAGCCCCGGGCGAATTGCCCAGCGCGGTTTTCAATTTCAGACCTTACCGGGACCGGGCAGATTTGCGCCCGGATGACAACATGGCTCGTTTCCGAATCGATCTGCGTGCAAGCGCCTTTCGCAGCGTTCTTGGCTTCACGCTCAGCCACTGGCGGCGCCAGCCGTGGCGGCTTTCGCTGATCATGGGCAGCTTCCTGCTGTCGACCCTGGCCGACGTCTTGACGCCGCTCTATTCCGGCCGGCTGGTCGACGCCGTCGCCAGCAGTGCGTTGGCTGACGATGTCGCGTGGAACGCGGCAATGGCGGCGTTCTTCGCGCTCATCGCTTTGGCGCTGACCGGCGTGGTGCTGCGCAACCTCGCCTTCATGGGCATTGTCGAGCTGACGCTGAAGATAATGGCCGACATCGCCGCCGACGCGTTCTATCGCGTGCAGCGCTTCTCAACCGACTGGCACGCCAATAGCTTTGCCGGATCGACGGTGCGCAAGGTTACGCGCGGCATGTGGGCTCTCGACGTGCTCAACGACACCATCCTGATTGCGTTGCTGCCGTCGGTCGCCATGCTGGTCGGCTCGACGTTGCTGCTCGGCTGGTTCTGGCCGCTGATGGGGCTGGTCGTGGCAGTCGGCTCGCTGCTGTTCATCACCGTGACGGCGCTGCTGTCGCTCGGCTATGTCGCGCCCGCGGCACGGCTCGCCAACAGCTGGGATACGCGGCTTGGCGGCTCGCTTGCCGATGCCGTGAGCTGCAATGCCGTGGTCAAGGGTTTCGGCGCCGAGACGCGCGAGGAAACGCGGCTTGCCAAGGTCGTCGCCAAATGGCGCGCGCGGACCAGCCGCACCTGGGCGCGCGGCACCATCAACGGCACGACGCAAGGCGCCATGCTGCTGGTGCTGCGGACGGCAGTAATCGGCCTGTCGCTGATGCTGTGGGCCTGGGGCCAGGCAAGTGCGGGCGATGTCGCCTTCGTGCTGACCTCGTTCTTCGTGCTGCAGGGCTACCTCAGGGACATCGGCACGCATATCCGCAATTTGCAGCGTTCGGTCAACGACATGGAGGAACTGGTCGATTTCCAGTCGCAACCGCTCGGCGTCGAGGACCGGCCCGGCGCCAAGCCGATCCGGATCACGCATGGCCACATCGCCTTCGATAACGTCACCTTCCACTATGGTAGCCATCGCTTGCCGCTCTACCGCGACTTTTCGGTGGAGATAGCGGCGGGCGAGCGGGTCGGACTGGTCGGCCATTCCGGCTCGGGCAAGACGACCTTCGTGAAGCTGATCCAGCGTCTCTATGATGTCAGCGGCGGCAGGATCCTGATCGATGGCCAAGACATCTCCCAGGTTGCACAGGCGTCGCTGCGCGCGCAGATTGCCATCGTCCAGCAGGAGCCCATCCTGTTCCACCGCTCGCTGGCGGAAAACATCGCCTATGCCCGTCCGGACGCCACGCAGGCCGAGATCGAGCATGCCGCCAAGCTCGCCAGCGCGCACGACTTCATCACCGGCCTGCCGAAGGGCTACGGCACGCTGGTCGGTGAACGCGGCGTGAAACTGTCGGGCGGCGAGCGCCAGCGGGTGGCGATCGCGCGCGCCTTCCTGGCGGATGCGCGCATCCTGATCCTGGACGAGGCGACATCGAGCCTCGATTCGGAATCGGAAGTGCTGATCCAGCAGGCGATGGAGCGGCTGATGGTTGGCCGCACGACGCTGGTCATCGCGCACCGTCTGTCGACGGTGCGGGCGCTGGACAGGCTGCTCGTGTTCGACCGTGGCAAGATCGTCGAGGAAGGCTCGCATGACGAGCTGATCCGGCTGAAGGGCGGCATCTACCGCCGCCTGTTCGAGCGGCAGGCGCTGGAACTGACCAAGGGCCTGGTGATCTGAGCTGAACGCAGAGCCCTATCCGAGGGATAGGGCTCTGCCTGGTTCATCCAGGCATTCGCTCGAATGGCTGAAGCGCTGGGTCGATCGTGTCCCAGGCGTGGCCGCGCACGGTGTAGGTGACCGCCTGCGGGTCGAACTGGCCGGGATCATCGAGGCTCGTGGCCTGGATAGCCGTCACCTCCGGCATGGCGACGAACGTTACGTAGACCGGCGTGCCGCAGGTCGGGCAAAAGGCCTGGGCTTTTTCATTGCCGCTGTCGGCGATCATCCGCCACGTGCTCGGCTCGCCGGTGATCTTTACGTCAGCGCGCCGGCCGAAGGTCACATAGGAACAATGGCCAGTACCGCTGCGCTTTTGGCAATCGAGGCATTGGCAGTGGTTCTGAAAGATCGGCTCGCCGCTGGCCTCATAGCGGATCGCGCCGCAGGCGCAGCCGCCGGTAAAGTGCCTGGTCATCATCGTTCTCCGCGGTTGCTTCAGGCCGATTTCGGCTTGGCGAACAGGTCGATGCCTGTGCCGGTTTCGAGGAAGGATTTCATGCTGGACAGCACGGCCGGCCAACCTTGGCTGATGCCCTTGGCCATGCCGCTGCCGGCTTCGAGCTCGTCATGGCTGACGGTCAGCTTGACCATGGTGTCGTATTCCTCGATGGCGAACGTCACCTGGCTGTGCTTGGTCGGATCGTCGGCCTGCGAGGCGTTGGCCCAGCTCATGACCAGCCGGGTTGGCGGCGAGATTTCGACGACCTTGCCAACGAGTTCGACGGTCCGTTCGTCATTGGCGCGGATGTGTTCCCATTTCGAGCCGGGCTTCCAGTCGGAGACGTTTTCGTGGCCCCAGTAGCGCTTGGCGATATCGGGCCTGGTGATGGCTTCGAACACCTTTTGTGGCGTCGATCTGATGTAGGTCACGTAGACAAAACTGGTGGTTTCCCGGGTCATTGGTCGTCTCCTTCGAGTTCTTGTTTCAGGTCGTGCAGCAGGTTCAGCCGCTGCCGTTCGAATTTGCGCACCCACCGCTCGTAGACTTCGTGCAGCGGCACGGGGTTGATGAAATGCAGCTTCTCTCGGCCACGCTTGACCGTGCTGATCAGATTGGCCGCCTCCAGAAGATCGATGTGCTGGGTCGCGGATTGCCTTGCCATGTCGAGGTTTTGGCAAAGCTCGCCGAGCGTCTGGCCGTTCTTCTCACACAGAAGATCGAGCAGCCTTCTGCGGGTCGGGTCGCCCAGCGCTTTGAAAACCTTGTCGGCGTCCATCGGTCTCACTCATCTTGAAGACACAATATGCAGGTAAATACCTGCATGTCAAGCTGTGGCTAAGCTTGGCCTGAAGGGGAGGGATTTATAGTGTCGGATTGCTGGCGCGCGGAGCGAAGCACCGAGCCCGGAATCGGGGCAAGAACCGGTGCGGGCGCGCAGGACTATGCAGCGGTGGCTGTGAGCTAGGCTCTAACGACGAACTTGTCGGGATCGGCGCAGAAATGGGCGATGATCTGGCAGAGGTCCGGCTCGTTGACCATGCGTACGGCCTCGGCCCCATTGACCCATTTGCGGGTGCGCGCGCGCTTTTCCTTCCAGCGGTCGGCAACGTGCTCGACCTGCAGCGGAAACACCAGCACTTCGCAAGGGACTTCCTCGCCGGACGCGAGGGCCTTGGCGTAGAAGTAACGACCGGCCTCGAAAAGCGAAATCTTGCCACGCAATCCGGCTTCCTCGCCCGCCTCGCGCGCCGCTGCCTCGCAGAGCGGCTCCCTGGCCTCGGGCCAGCCCTTCGGCAGCACCCAACGCCCGGTGTCTCGGCTGGTGATCAGCATGATCTCGACGCCGTCTTCGTTATTGCGCCATGGCAAAGCGGCAACCTGCAGGCGACAAGGCGAAGTGCCGAAGAGCTTGCGGACCCTTTCAGCCAGATGGTCGTGTGTCGCCGGTGTCGTCAGCATCAGTGAAAGCTACCCCAGCCCTCAGAATCGTTAGCCGCCGTATGAATCTTACCGACAAGTGTAAGTCTTAAAAGTAAAAAACATCACACCGACCCGTCAAACTCCGCCAACAGCTGTCGATTCGACAGAATATTGTCCCTTCCAGTGCCTGTTTTCATAGCAGACGGGCGGGTTTGGCCGTCTGGGCAGAAATGGGGGCTGGCGCGAATCAGCCTGCGTGATCGTCGGCGATCGGCTTCTGGTAGGTAAAACCCATGTCCCAGGGAAAGTAGATCCAGGTGTCCTGACTGACTTCGGTGATAAAGGTGTCGACCAGCGGCCTGCCTTTCGGCTTGGCGTAGACGGTGGCGAAATGCGCCTTGGGCATCATGGCGCGCACGATGCCTGCCGTCTTGCCGGTGTCGGTGAGGTCGTCGATGATCAGCACGCCCGCGCCATCATCGGCGAGCAGCGCCGGGGTGATCTCCTTCAGCACCTGCAACTGCCCTTGGCTGGTGTAGTCGTGATAAGAGGCGACGCAGACCGTCTCGATGACGCGTATTCCGAGTTCGCGCGAGATGATGGCGGCGGGAACCAGGCCGCCACGGGTGATGCAGACGATGGCCTTCCACTGTCCCTTGTTGGCGCCGGCAAGCCGCCAGGCGAGCGCCCGGGCATCGCGGTGGAACTGGTCCCAGGAGACCGGAAAGGCTTTTTCGGGAAGGGACATTCTGCACTCCGCGCGCACCATTGTGGAATGCGCGCGGAATTAACTGGAAAGTCAGGGCATTGGCAAGGGCGGGGCCAGTCTGTGGAGTTACCGCGACAAAAAGGCCGCAACCGGCACGCTGCGCAACACGGTGCGCGTGACGCCGCCGAACAAAAGCTGACGCAGCCAGGAATGGCTGTAGGCGCCGAGCACCAGAAGGTCGGCTCCGGTCTCGGCGATCCGGGTCTGGATGACGTCATCGACCGAAGCATTACCCGATTTCTGCACCGACACGCTGACCGTTGCGCCATGCCTGGAGAGTGCCGCGGCGATCTCGGCGCCGGCGGCTTCCGGGTTGTCATCCAGCGTATCCGGCGGATCGATGACCAGAATGTCGGTCTTTTCGGCCTCGATGATGAAGGGCAGCGCGTCGAAGGCGGCACGCGCCGCCTCCTTGCTGCCGTTCCAGGCCAGCAGCACATGTTTGAATGTGGTGACCAACGGCCCCTCATGCGGCACCACCAGCACTGGCCGGCCGGCATCGTAAACCAGCGTGTCGACATCGGCGCTCGTGTCGCCCCCGGTCTCGCGCTGCGCGGCAATAATCAGATCGGCGGCGCGCACGCTGGAAATACCCGTCAGCGCGCTGTCGCCGGAAAAGCTCTCGAGGCTGCGCCATTCGAAGGAAAGGCCGGAATTCTCGATCCGCCGAACGAAAAGCGTCTGCAATTTCTCGGCGCGCTCGCGGTTCATGTCGGCGGAGACCTGCAGGAACTCAGTGTCGGGGAAGCCGGTTGCCGAGGTGTAGGGAACGGGCAGCGCTTCGGCATGGATGCCGATCAGATGGCTCTCGAACCGATCGGCAAGCGGGATGGCGCAGTCGAGCACGCGTTCGGCGTCCTGTTCGTTCTGCAATATGGCGACGATGGTCTTGAAGCGCATGCGAAATCCCTCAAATCTGCCGCGCGTGCTCCGCGCGAGGGAAAACGTGGGAGTGCGGTGCTTGGTTCCGGCCCGGCGATGGGCCGCGAACCCAGGGTCAATTGGCGGCGGTGAAGCCGGCCACCATCGCCTCGACGTCCCTGCGTGCCGAATCCAGCGCCTTCTGGCTGCGGGCGCGGACGACCAGCTCCGTCCAGAACTTGCCGTCGCCATATTTCGGATACGAGCCGATGATGGCGTCGGGATGCGCCTTCTGGATATCGCCCAAGGGACCACCGATCAGGCCTTCGCCGAACGGGCAATGGACGGTGGCCGACAGCATCTTGGTGCCGGCCTTCAGCGTCGGCACGACATTGTCGAGCATGGCCTGGAAAATCGCCGGCACGCCGGCCATGACATGGACGTTGCCGATGCGAAAGCCGGGCGCGACGGAGACCGGATTGTCGATATGGTCGGCGCCGCGCGGCATGCGCGCCATGCGCTTGCGGGCCTCGGTGTATTCGATGCCGCGCGCGGCATAGCTCTCGCCCAGCATGGCATAGGCCTTGGCGTCGTATTCGCACGGCACCCCAAAAGCCTTGGAAATCGAATCGGCGGTGATGTCGTCATGCGTTGGGCCAATGCCGCCGGTGGTGAAGACATAGGTGTAGCGGGCGCGCACGGCATTCACCGCAGCGACAATCTCGTCCTCCTCGTCGGGAACGATCCGCACTTCCTTCAGGTCGATGCCGATGGCCGTCATGACGTCGGCGAGGTGGCCGATATTTTTATCCTTGGTGCGGCCGGACAGAATCTCGTCGCCGATGACAAGCATGGCGGCAGTGACGATTTCAGGCATGGAAGGCTCCGGCAAACAGGCCCGTTGGCAGACAAGGTCGCCTGAGGCAGAAAGAAGGTCGCCTGAGATAGCGCGACATCGAACTGGCGGCAATGCCGACACAAGCCGCCATCTGCCTTGCCGAGCGTTCGTCAGTGGGTGATGGTGCGCGCCGGTCCGCTCCCGGGTGAAACATGCTGGTATCGATTCTGCTGTGGCTTGTTGCCGGCCTGTCCGTGCTGGCTCTCGTCATCGTGGCCTGCCTGGTCGCGGCAACGCTCTGGATTGCCGCCAAGGCCGAAAGGCTGGTGCCGGCCAGCGGAAACTTCGTCGAGATCGACGGCAGCCGCATCCATTATGTCGAAACGGGCGAGGGACGGCCGATCCTGTTCGTGCACGGACTTGGCGCCCAGCTTCATCAGTTCCGGCACACGCTGTTCAACCGCTTCGGCCCCGGTTGCCGGCTGATCGCGCTCGACCGGCCGGGATCGGGCTATTCGGTGCGGGCCAAAGGAGCCACCGGCCGCTTGCCTGAGCAGGCCGAGATCATAAGGCGCTTCATCGAAACGCTCGCGCTGGAAAGGCCGCTTGTGGTCGGGCATTCCCTGGGCGGCGCCGTCGCGCTGACCCTGGCCGTGGAACATCCCGGCGCGATTTCCGGCATCGCTTTGCTGGCGCCGCTGACGCATCTGGAAGCCGGCGTCCGCGAGAAAGCGGGCCTGCTCTATATCCGTTCGCGGCTTTGGCGCTGGATCATGGCCTACACCGTCGCGATACCGACAAGCCTCAGATATGCGCGGCAGACACTGGAGTTCATCTTCTCGCCGCAGGCCGTTCCCGCCGACTACATGATCGATGGCGGCGGATGGCTCGGGCTGAGGCCAAGCCATTTCCATGCAACCTCCACCGATTTCGTGGCGGTCGAAGAGGATCTTGGCCGCATCGAAGAGCGCTATGGAGAGATCGCCATGCCGGCCGGGATTTTCTTCGGGACAGCCGATCGCGTCATCGCCATGCGCATACATGGGGAGCCGATGAAGGACAGGATCGAAGGCCTCGATTTCGAGGCGGTCGAAGGCCTCGGCCACATGCCGCAATTCGTCGAGCCGGACCGCGTCATCGCCTTCATCAAGCGCATTGCCGAGCGGGCATTCGCCGCCAAGACCTCACCACAGCCTCACAACAATTTCACTGAACCATTCGGCTGATATCCGGTTTACCCCGTGTCGCACCCAAGGCGGCGGATACGGAGTAATTCAATGTACAGGAAAGTCTTTGCAGCATCCGTGCTGACGATCGGTCTTGCCACATCGGCGATGGCGCAGTCATCGGACGGCACGTATTCCAACCATCACAGCTGGTGGCCGTTCGGGAACGACCAGTCATCGACCGTCGACCAGACCACCACCGGCAGCATCAATGCCGACGGCAGCCAAGGCTATGGCGGCGCTACGGGGCCGTGCGCCTCCGACCCGTCAGGACCCTTCGGAAATGTGAGGCCCAACGTGAACGATCAATATTGCGGCAAGTGATCAAGCCACGGCTTCGACTGACCGGCAGGATGTCCCGCCTGTTTGTTTTGACGCAATTCCCAAGGGAATTGCTTAGGCGAGCATCCACGGCCGGCAGCGAAAGCTGAGGGGCAAGGATCAGTCGGAAACTTCAGTCTGCGGCCGGTCGCGGCCGTCGGCCAGTTCGTCGTGCCACTTGCCTTCGGCATCCTCATACTGGATGCCGTCCGTGGCGCCGGCGATCTGCTGTTCGGCCGAGGCGATCTCGGCGGCGCGCAGCGCATCCTGGTGGGTCGGGAATGTCTCCGAGAATGTCGAACCGACCTTGTAGGCCCAGCCCCCGTCATGCTCGACGATCTTGTAAGTCAGCTTCGCCATGAAATCCTCCGGTTCGTCCGTCCGCTCAATGCGGCCCGTTTTTCATTGCAATTTGGGCTTCAATGCAACTTGGCGTCTGGCAGCCGGTCTTCGGGAACCAGCACTTCCGATTCCTTGGCCGCTTCGATCAAGGCCCTGCGTGCATCGGCCGTCGAACGATAACCTTCCAGCACTTTGAGGCAAGTGTCGAGAGCATCACGATGGCGCGGGCCGCGATTGAGCGGCCACACCGTCATCAGACACTCCGCCGCTTCCTGGGTGCTGCGGATCTGGCGATATTTGCCGACATGGCCGAGTTCGACCACGACCGGGGTTTCAAAAGGTTTGTTATCCATGATGGCCGCAACGCAAAGCAGCCAATAGGGTTGCAAAAGTGGCCGTCAGCCTGCGCCCAAACGTCTCACCAACCGCAATCGTTGGTCTCAGTAACCGCAGTCGTTGCGCAGCCAGTGGGCGTTGGCCCAGCCGGTCCGTCCGCCGATTTCGACCTGGTACCAGTTGCCCCGGCGGTCGAAAATCTCCGTGTGGTCGCCGTTGAACAACTGCCCGATCATGCGCGACGACGAGTTCGGCCGTGCGCGCACGGCGAGAAACCCGCTGCCGGAATCCAGATCGTAGTGCCTGGACAGGCCGTGCACCGTGCCTTCGCAATATTGCGCGCCGACCGGAGACGACGCGGCGAACGACAGTGCGACCACCAGAGCGGCTGCCGCCGGATAGATTGCCCTTGATGCCATGGACTTTGCTCCCAATCCGGCCGCCAAGGCGGCCTGCCCCCAGGGACTATAGCGGGCGGATTAAAGCGAAGCTGCGGCAATCTGTCCAGCAGATGCGTTTGGCGCATCCGTCGGCGCTGCCTGTTCAGCCCTTCGTCCAATGCTGCATCGTCGTCACCGAGCGGGCAAGCTGCGGCGCGGGATGGATTTTTTCGCTGAAGGTGGCGGCGGCGCGCCAGCCCCAGCGCGGATCGGCGAGGAAGGCGCGGGCCAGCGCCACCATGTCGGCGCGGCCGTCGGCGACGATCGCCTCTGCCTGCGAGGGATCGTCGATCAGGCCGACAGCCCGTGTCGGGATGCCGGCGCCCTTGCGCACCGCTTCGGCCAGATGCACCTGATAGCCGGCGCCGGTCGGCAGCTTCTGCAACGGCGAATTGCCGCCGCTCGAACAGCAGATATAGGCAACATTAAGCGCCTTCAAGGCTTTGGCCACCTCGATCGCCTCGTCGACCTCGAAACCGCCATCGACCCAGTCCTTCACCGACAGGCGGGCGCCAAGCATCAGGTTTGGAACTGCCTTCCTCACCGATTTGGCGATCTCGATGAGGAAACGCATGCGGTTTTCCAGCGAGCCGCCCCAGCGGTCGGTGCGCTGGTTGGAAAGCGGCGACAGGAACTGGAAGATCAGATAGCCGTGCGCGGCGTGCAGCTCGAGGAAGTCGAAGCCGGCGCGCTCGGCCCGCCTCGCGGCTTGAGTGAAGCGCTCGACAAGCTGCAGGATTTCATCTTCCTCCAGCGCATGCGGCACATTCCAGCCGGTGTCATAGGCGATGGCCGAGGCTGAGACGGTCTGCCAGGGATCCTCGCCCGGCTGCAATGGGCCGCCGCCCTCCCAGGGCTTTCGGTTGGATGCCTTGCGGCCGGCATGGGCAAGCTGAATACCGAATTTCGTTTCCGGCGCGGCGACGCGCCTTGCTGCATCCAGCGTGCGCCGGGCGGCCGCCTCGTTGTCGTCGGAATAGAGGCCGAGGCAGCCATGGGTGATGCGGCCGCGCCGTTCGACGTCGGTCATCTCGACGGTGACCATGCCGGCGCCCGACATCGCCAGGTTCATCCAGTGATAGAGATGCCAGTCGCTGGCCGAGCCGTCTTCGGCGGAATACTGGCACATCGGCGCCACCGCGATACGATTCGGAAAGGTCAGGCCATCGAGGGCGATCGGCTGGAAAAGCGCTGCGGTCATCAAAAAACTCCGGAGAGGGACTGCAGCTATTTAGGCGATGGCAGTTGCCGGCACCAGACACGAGGCGGTGAAAGCTTCGCCGTTTCGGTTGCGCGCAAAACCGTTCGCGGTTACGCCATGGCGCCGACAGCTTGGAGCTCATCATGGAAGATCGTATCCGCATCCGCTCGGAGGAAGTCCTGTCCGACGACTGGGCGGTTCTGAAGAAGACCGTCCTCGATTATCGCCGGCGCGACGGGCAGTGGGAGACGCAGATTCGCCAGACCTACGACCGTGGCGACGGCGCGGTGATCCTGCCTTTCGATCCCGAGCGTCAGACGGTGCTTCTGGTGCGGCAGTTCCGCTACCCCGCCTACGTCACCGGCCACCGCGAACCGCTGATCGAGGCCTGCGCCGGCCTGCTCGACAAAAACGATCCCGAAACCGCCATCCTCAAGGAGGCCGAGGAAGAGCTCGGCTATCGCTTACAGAACATCGAGCGGCTGTTTTCCCCCTATATGAGCCCAGGCAGCGTCACCGAACGGCTGTGGTTCTTTGTGGCGCGCTATTCACCCGCCGACCGCATCTCGGCCGGCGGCGGCGCGGCCGACGAGGGCGAGGACATCGAGGTTCTGGAAATGCCTCTTGATGAAGCGCTGGCCGGCATTTCAGACGGCCGCATCATCGACGCCAAGACGATCATCCTGATCCAGCATTTGAAACTGTACCCGATGAAGGGCTAGCTCGGCGAAGCTCGACGTGCCTCACTGCTGCGGGCAGGGTGGCACGTCCACTTCGCGGATGAAGTTGCGCAGGTTGCAAGGACACCGGAATGGCGCGTGGCGCAAAGGCATGGCTGAAGCGAAACAGCGCGCGGGCATCTCTCCTGTTGCTGAACGCCGCGCTGCTTGTCCGCTACCGCCGGTTGACCCAGCGTTTCCTTGAGCGGATGCGGCATCTGCCGAATTTTGCAGCCCCGGTGACGTTCACGGAAAAGATCCACTGGCGCAAGATTTTCGATGACGATCCTCGCTTTACCGGTCTTCTCGACAAGCTCAAGTCCAAGGAAATCGTCAGGGAGCGGCTTCCCGGGCTCGCCATCCCTGAGGTGCTGTGGCAGGGCGACGATCCGCGCCAGATCCCCTTCGATGACCTAAAAATCCCCTACGCCGTCAAATGCAACCACGGTTGCGCCATGAATGTCATCGTTCGCGATCCGGCCAACGCCGACCGGGAGGCGATCATTGCCGAGATGACGGAATACCTTGGCCAAACCTATGGCGCCCGGAAGCTGGAGCGCAGCTATGCGCACATAGAGCGGCGGGTTTTCGTCGAAGCACTTGTGGGCAAGGACCAGGGCTATGACCCGGTCGACTACAAATTCTGTGTGCTGGCTGGCCGCGTCGCCTACATCGTCGTCGTCGCCTTCCGTTCCACGGTCAAGAATACCGCCCACCTGGATCGCGATTGGCGCCCGCTGAACATTGCCCAGGGCGCGATCGACTCGAGCCTGGAAATTCCCCCTCCCAAGAGCCTGGCGCGGATGATCGAGGCAGCCGAGGCGCTCGGCAGCGAGTTCGACATGGTGCGTGTCGATTTCTACGAGGAGGAGGGGGAGCCGATCTTCGGAGAATTCACGGTCTACCCACGCAGCGGCTTGCTGCAATTCGACCCGGCTGCCTTCGACCGCGAACTGGGCGCGCATTGGGATATTGGCGCGTCAGCTTACCTCAGTCGTTTGCCCAGCCGATTTGCCCGGCGATATAAGGCAACGCTGGTCGCCGCCGGCTATCTCGACGTTTGACGGCTACTGGGTGGCCTGCCACCCCGAAGCTCGAAGAGCGAAGGATGGTGCGGAGAACCCATACGATTAGAGATCGAGGGAAACTGATAGCTCAGCAGGTCAATAGCCGTGATTTCGAAGTGCTGCCTCAACTGAGCCGTAGCGGTCAATTTGCCCTGCTGGGATCAATCTTCGTGAGCCGCTGCCTGGTCTCGACCACGCGCCTTTGCGCAGATCGGATTCGGCAACACAAAGGCGAGATTCATAGCGACGCCGCAGTCTTCATGGAGCAAGTTTTCAGCGCGCTTCCTGCTGCGACTCGGCCGATTACCGCTAAGGTTACCGGCAAGCTCTCCCACGTCCGGACTGGGTCGAGATCATTTGAAGAACTCTTTCAGCTTGTTGAGTCGACTGTCGCCAGAGGCCCTCCGGTCTTCAGGACTCGGCGCCTCGCCGATCGTATCCTGCTGGATAAAGCGAGGTTCTCAGCCACCATTTTCTCGCTGAGTACCAGCGCGAACTCGGTCTGTTTGATGCGCTGCTGAGCATCAGCGAGTTGCATCGTGAAAAGATCGGTTGCCATTGTTGATCCGGGATCCGCGAGATTCATGATTGCGTAACACATGGCGGCCGAAATCGTTCCTAGTTGTCGGGCGAAACCGGTGCCGCAAAGGGCGGCTGAGTTTGAACTTCCCACCCGACCAGACGTCCGCGAGCGCCAAGGCATCGAGAGCCCAGTGATCGGAGGGCCACTACGAGCGGGCGCAACCCGACCACTTAAGTGATCAGCCTCGCTACAGCCTTGACAGGTACAGTCGCGGCCTCATCAAGGGGAGGTATCAATGGTCTCGGCGATTGGAAACCAACATCGGCAGGCAGCTGAAACTCGACCGAAACCCGCAAAGACAGAACCGGGCGAAGGATTTGCGCCAGGCAAAAGCGCAGACAGCGTAGGACATCGCGCCAAGGCAATGGCGGCAGAAAGTGGCGACACGGATTCTGGCGCCCAGGGGCGCGCCGCATCGACAATCGCCAGGATGGATATCACCGTTTTGGCTCCACAGAGCGAAGAGCCGCCTTTGGAGTAGCCCGGGCGGCCGTGCCGCTGCCTCGGTCCTTGTGCAGCACAACGCGCGCTGGCTACGCTCGGTGGACATCGTCGTCTCGAAACACTTCGGGCGTTGCACTGCCGCGAGCCGCCTTCGCTGCTGGTCGAGGGGCTGTAACCCTTGGTGAGGCCGGCATCGCCTCGCCGGTCGTTGCGAGCCCACGATCGCGCGGCCAAGCGACCTTCCCTGTGTCGGTCTCTATTTGATACTAGGGGACGGCGGTTTCATCACGGGCAATTGCAGCTGGTCAATGGTTGCGACGATGCCGGCGGCAATGGCTTCCGCCTCATGGATCAGTTCCGGACCATAGAGCCCATTGACCACCTCTTCGCTCGGCAGCACGCCAGGAGGACAGTGCTCTTCCATTGTGCGCCGGATGAGCGTCAGCGCTGCCCGGCATTGGTCGGCTTCGATCTTCATAGCCCTTCAAACATCCAATTCGTCTAAAATGTTCCGGAACTAATTTAGCGATAGCTAATTGAAGTCGTGGTTCTGCGAGTCAGTGCATGCGTCTGAAATTCATCAAGCCTATGGAACCCGAACTGGTCGACACGCCGCCGATGGGCGATGATTGGATTCATGAGATCAAATTCGATGGCTACCGCACCCAGGTCATCAAGGATGATGACGGGATTCGGCTGATCACCAAGAACGGTTATGATTGGACGGGCCGCTACATCCAACTTGCCGGTGAGGCGGAAGCGATCGAGGCGAAAGACTTCATCATCGACGGCGAGACCATTACGATCAATGAGGCTGGCCTATCCGACTTCCATGCGCATCAATCAGCCGCGACCAGCCGCAAGCCGTCGCGCGATCTGTATCTGCTAGCATTCGACCTCTTGCATCTGAACGGGCATGACTTGCGGAACACGCCGGTGGAAGACCGTCGCGAGATCCTCCGGGCGTTGATCCCGGACGGCGGCCGAATCCAGTTCAGCGAAGCGATGCCGGGCACTGGCGACGCCGTCTTTCATCTGGTCGACCAGGCTGGGCTTGAAGGTATCGTTTCAAAGCGGAAGGGCAGCAAGTATCGGTCGGGTCCGACGACGAACTGGCGCAAGATCAAGTGCTATGCCGAAAAGGAGATGGACATCATCGGCGTGCAGCGCGAGGCCGGCAAGCCTGCCATGGTGCTGATGGCCGACAAAGGCCACTATGCCGGCGGCGCCTTCGTCACCTTCAAGGCGGACAAGCGCCAGCGCCTATGGGACCGCGTGCAAGGCAAGATTGGCGGGACGGCGCCGAAAGGGCTCAAGAGTGACAAGGCCGAATGGCTAAAGCCGGGCCTGGTCGGCCGCGTGCGGTTCCTAAAGGGCGAGGAGAAGCTTCGCCATGCCAAGCTGCTGGATTTCCGGGAGGAGACTTAGCCCGGAGGCTTGTCCCGGGGCTGTGCCGGTCCTGTCCCGTTCCACTGGATGAACTTCGCCTTCTGGCCGGTGATGGTCTCGATCGACTTCAACAGGGGTCCATGGACCTTACGTAGAGCTTGGTAGTGCTGGCCGTGGTACGCAAGGAGCGGCCCGACGATGCTCTTGTGCAGCGCTTCGGCTGCCGCCAGGAAGCGCTCGATTTCAGCCCGGGAAAGTTGTTCCGAAGGTTTGGTTCTGGCCATTGGCGCTCTCCATTGAGGGGTCGCCGCAACGAGGACTATAATCCTACATGCCGGACTGCCTGACAAGAGGGCTCGCCGGCCTTACCCCGCAGGTAGCAGTAGGGCGACGGCGTCAAGCGCAGCCATCAGGAGCAACCACCAGCAAAGATGAGCAACGGCAGGCCCGGCGACCTCCTTTGGCACACGGGACAAACAAGAAGGTCGCCGAGCCTTACCGGCGCTGCTTTGTGAGGGAGACGACGCCGGATGAGATGAGAGTATGCGATCGTGCTAATCTCTGCGAACCATGCGAACGAAGGAAAGCCTTGTGGCACGGACGTTGAGATCAAGGTCGGCGGGGCGCTGATGCAGGATTCTTCCAAAGCGGTAGTGAGTCCAGAGCGGAACATTAGCGTCGGCCAACGGTTAATTCGGCAGTGTTCCGAACCGTGATTGGTAGAGCGATGGTGACGTTTCATCTTGTCTATTTTTCCGGCCTCACGGCAGACCAGCTGCTAGGCAGCGCCGTTCCTATCCTGGCGTGTTTGCTGCTTTATAACGCTCTGGCTACGGACGCCTAACTGATGGGTCGGCCAGCGGCCGGCCTCCTTGGCAGCCGGCGATTGCCATCCCGATGCCAACTTCAAGACCTATCACGAGGCCAAAGACAAGCTTGCCGACGAAATCAATGGCGAGGGCCGGACAGGACGCCACACGTCCAGGCAGGGCTCTCTGACGGCATTGGCGATGGCCCGTTGGCAATTCGGGGGTCCATTGTTCCCATTTCTGTTTCTCCCAAAACTGCCCGCTGCCTCACGGTGGCGAGCTTTTTCGTTATAGGGCCCTCCGCGCTGGGCAATCTGTTCCAGGAGCTTCTGTGATGCCTCTATGACGCGGCAAACCTTGGAAAAGGTTTCCGTGGCAGGACCGGGGTACGATTCTAACCAACTACCGCTGTATAGGCCACTAGCGCCCGACGATCCGGCTAATCATGTCGTCATCAGGTGCGCTGTCGGTGAATTCCCGTAGCAGCGCCTTCGCGTGGTCTACCCAATGCTCTTCAGCCAGGTTCAGCTCCCGAACGGACCTCCTGAAGGTCTCGCACACCACATCGAAATCGAAGGCGTCAATGCTGTAGCCTTCCTCGTCATGGTCCATCGGCAGCTCCCCCAATGGGGGAAACTGTACGGAATCGTACGAAGCAAGTGCAAGGGCATTCAAAAGCAATTGGCTGATGCCGCCCGATCGTTCCACAATGTGTTGCTAATATGCAGCACCGACTGAATCTCCGATCAGCGGCACTTGTGGTTGGTTCCAACAGCTGCACGTTGACGGCAAGATGCCAAAGCCAACGACATGCGGGCGACGAAGATGGACAAGCGACAAAACACAAGAAATGTTGAGTTGGTCGGTCTTCTGGCCGTGCCGTTGTCAGTTCTAATCACGCTGCTGATAGCTGGAATGATCCTTTGCTGAAATGTTTGAGTGGCAAAAGGCTGGGGCGGCGGGTTTTTCCCCTTTGAAAGAAGTCACGATGTCCCAATCCGTCGAACCCCCGATATTACCAGAGGATAGCCCAGACCGTGAGGTGAACTGTGAAGTCGCATTAGAAGCCGCGTTTGCGGCCTTGGTGACTGCGTCAGAAGCGCAAGGTTGGACGCCACAGGAAACGGCTGCAACTCTTCTTAAAATCGCGACGGAGCATGCCCACCGGGTTGAGGCCGCTGCGGCCCCAGCCGGCTCCCAAGGGAGTGCTTGACCTGGCCCGCGCGGTCGGTCGCTACCGACAGGAGTGTTGCAGCAGGTATTCCAGCAAGAGTGTTAAACCTCTTCAGTTTTGTCCCTCTCCTCTGCCAATGCGCTTTTATCAAAGCCAAGCCCCAGTGGCATCGGCATGATAAGGTCTGTGAGTTGCGGCTTACACTCGAAGAGGATTGCCCTGGCCAATACGTGGCCGGCTCGCAAAGGTCTTTGAGACGTTCTGCAGCCACATCCTCTATGCCGACATGCTCCATAGCGTATGAAGAGCTACTAGCACGCTTGTAATATAGCTTTTGATCGCTGCGGTGTGGTCGACGTTCCGACCGTGGCACGTCAATGACTATGAAACCGGCATTTTGGTCGGCATTCGATGCAAGTCCGGCGACACGGATACCGTCGTTTTTCGGCTGCATTAGATCCCCAACTGCCGAGCTTACGACCGAAAGGGCTACAGGTTCGGGATTTGGCTCAAGCGCAGTTGCGCCCTCAGCCCCGTCACTGTTCTTACGGCAGCCAATACCGAACACCAAAACTCCAGCATGGCAGTTCCCGGCTTTGTATCCCGGCTCTACGGCTACCCGCGTCAGCCTTTTCTATGGTAGCCAGTGAGTTCTTACAGAACGAATCCTAAGCATTTCAATTTGGTGCGGACGACGGGAATCGAACCCGTACGATCAGAGATCGAGGGATTTTAAGTCCCTTGCGTCTACCAATTCCGCCACGTCCGCAGGCGAGCCCTTTTCAAACGCCAGCGAAAACCCGTCAAGCCATCTTTTGCCGAGTGTCGAACTCATGAAAGATGGTTCGTGATTTCAAAAACAATTGGTTGTCGCGAAATCTCAATCGCCGAGAAGGCTCAGAATTTGTAGCTGAGATTGATACCAACCGCGTTCAGCTTCACGTCCTGATCGCGATCGTTGAAGGGTTCCGCCACGTCATAGTGCTCGGAGCCGAAATCATAATAGCGATATTGCGCGCCGACGATGAATTTGTCGGTCAGCGCATAGTCGACGCCGGCACCCAAGGTCCAGCCGACATTCGTGCGTGTGCCGGCGAACGACGCGCCTGCGACTTGCGACGTTTCGATGCCGGCAAAGGCGACGCCGCCGACGCCGTAGACCAGCAAGCGGTCCATGGCGAAGCCCGCTTTGGCGTCGACAGATCCGAACCACTTGATGTCCGTGCGGAACGTGCTGCCAAGGCCTGATACGGCCGTACCGTCGATGGCGGAATAACTGAGCTCCGCCTCGGCGCCGAGCACCGCCTGATCGAACTGCCACAGGCCGGCGACATGGCCGCCGACGAAACCGCCGTCAATGTCGGGCGAGATGGAAAACGGCGCGCCTTCCGTCACTGATATGTCGGACTGGCCCCAGCCGTAGCCGGCCTGCAGGCCGGCATAGTAGCCGGTCCAGTCGAAGCCTGGTTCGGTCATCGGCACCGCCATCGGGTCGGCGGCGAATGCCGGTGCGGCCAGAGCAATCAGAAATCCGGCACTGGCAATGGTCAGACAGCGCATCGAGTTCTCCGAAAGGCGGTTCAGAAGGCGCCTTGCCGGAAGGTAATCCTATTCGCCGCAAAACGGAACCCATTGTTCAACAATCGGAATGCACCCGTTGCTGCGCTGGGGTGCTCTAGCTGGGGGCGCTATTTGGCGTCAATGAAGTCCAGCGCCGCCTGGCTATATTCGTCCGGCGCCTGCAGCATGGCGAAATGACTGGCGTTGGGCAGGATGATGAGCTTGGCGCCCGGAATGACGGAGGCCATGTATTCGGTGTGTTCGCGCTTGATCGCCTCGTCATGGTCGCCGGCAACGATCGCGGTCGGCGTGGTTATCTTGCCGAGCTGTTCCTTGGTCCAGGCCGGCTCCGACTCCCACATGTGGCTGATCTGCGCCACGAAGGCATCGTACTGGTCGGGAGTCTTCGACAGTCTCTTGTAGTCGCGTCCCGAGCGGTCGATATAGGCGGCAAAGGTCTTGTTGGTCAGCACACCCGGATCGACGCCATCGGTGGTGACGTTGGCGGCCTGCGCAAAGAGCCTTGTCAGCCGCTCCGGATGATGCAGCGCGATGTCGATGCCGATAATGCCGCCGTCGCTCCAGCCGACAAGAGCGGTCTTGTCGATCTTGAGATAGTCGAGCAGCGCAAGATAGTCCGACGCCATGAGGTCATAGCCGTAAGCTTGCTCGGTGCGGGTAGAGCGGCCATGGCCGCGGCTGTCGGCGATGATAACCTTGTGCGTCTTGGACATCGTCGCCACCTGGCTTGCCCAGATGTCGCCATGGCCAAGGCCGCCATGGATCAGGAGAATCGGATCACCGGCGCCGAAAACGGCATAGTACATCTGAATGCCGTTGACCGGCGCATATCCGCTCTGTTCAGGCTTGGGCATGGCCGCCGGTTCGGGCAGCGTCAGCCAGCGCTCCTCGGCGGATGCAAAGCCGGCCGAGATCAGGAACAGGGTGACGAAGGCGAGTGCTTGCAGGATCCGGGTCATGACTTACCTCAGGAGGTTTCGGCCTCATCACAACAAAAACCCGCCTCGCGGCGGGTCGTCGGCGCAAATCAGCACCATCGCCAGAATGGTAGCATAAGTGCCGGCACAAGCCAAACTGAATGACCGCACCGTTGATGCCTGCCGTCGGTGTGAACAGGTGCGGCGCATCCGCCAGGGCGAGTTCTCATCGAGCGGATTTCGTCCGTGATCGCTGGCCAAAACCTTGCCGGCTTGGCACAGTCGGGCAAACAGGAGTCTTTCATGGCCAAGCAACCGTCGGCGACGAAACCCAGGCCCTGGACCGAGATGGCGACGCATCTGGTCGACGTCGCGACGGGGCGCAAGCCTGCCGATCTCGTCATTCGCAACGGCCGCTGGGTGAACGTGCACTCCGGCGAAATCATAGCCGGCACCGACATCGCCGTTGCCGGCGGCCGCTTCGCCTATTGCGGGCCGAATGCCAGCCATGCCATCGGCCAGGGCACCAAGGTGGTCGATGCCGGCGGCCGCTATCTCGTGCCCGGCCTGTGCGACGCGCACATGCATGTCGAGAGCGGCATGGTGACGGTGACCGAGTTCTGCCGCGCCGTCATCCCGCACGGCACCACCTCGATGTTCATCGATCCGCACGAGATCGCCAATGTGCTGGGTCTGCCCGGCGTGCGGCTGATGCATGACGAGGCCGTCGCCATGCCGATCAACGTCCATGTCCAGATGCCGTCCTGCGTGCCGTCCGCGCCGGGGCTGGAGCATGCCGGGGCCGAACTGACGGTCGCCGATGTCGCCGAGGCGATGACCTGGGAAAACATCATCGGGCTCGGCGAAGTCATGAATTTTCCCGGTGTCGTGGCCAACGATCCGGTCATGTCGGGCGAGATAGCCGCCACTGTGAGAGCGGGCAAGACGGTTGGCGGCCACTATGCGTCGCGCGACCTCGGCCTGCCGTTCCATGGCTATGTCGCCGGCGGGCCGGAGGACGACCATGAAGGCACGCGCGCCGAGGACGCGATCGCCCGCGTGCGCCAGGGCATGAAGGCAATGCTGCGGCTGGGCTCGGCCTGGTACGATGTTGCCTCGCAGATCAAGGCGGTGACCGAGAGCGGTCTCGACCCGCGCAACTTCATCCTGTGCACCGACGACAGCCATTCCGGCACGCTGGTGCATGAAGGCCATATGGACCGGGTGGTCCGCCACGCCATCCAACAGGGATTGAAGCCGGTGACGGCGATCCAGATGGCGACGCTGAATACCGCCCAGCATTTCAAGCTGGAGCGCGAGATCGGCTCGATCGCGCCGGGACGGCTGGCCGATCTGCTGATCGTCTCCGATCTTGCCGCCATGACCATCGACGAGGTCTATGGCCGCGGTATCAGGCTGGCCAAGGGCGGCAAGCTCGAGATCGACATCCCGGCCTATGATTACCCCAAATCGGCGAAGAACACCGTCAAGCTCGGCAAGAAGCTGAAGCCAGGCGACTTCGACATTGCGGCGCCCAAGGGCGCCAACGAGGTGCGGGTGCGGGTCATCGGCGTGATCGAAAACCAGGCGCCGACGCGGGCGCTGGAGGCCGACCTGCCGGTCGAGGACGGGCTGGTCGCCATGGACCGCCGCAACGACATCTGCCAGATCGCGCTGGTCGAGCGCCACCGCGGCACCGGCGGCGTCACCAATGCCTTCGTCTCAGGCTTCGGCTATATGGGCGACTGCGCCATTGCGTCGAGCGTCGCACATGATGCCCACCACATCATCTGCGTCGGCACCAACAAGGAAGACATGGCGCTGGCCGTCAACCGGCTGGGCGAGGTCGGCGGGGGCGTGGTGCTGTTTTCGAAGGGCAAGGAGCTTGCGCTGGTCGAAATGCCGATCGCCGGGCTGATGTCGGACGAGCGGGCGGAAATCGTGGCGGCCAAGGCGGAGAAACTGACCGAGGCGATGCGCAAGATGGGCTGCTCGCTCAACAACGCCTACATGCAGCACTCGCTGCTGGCGCTGGTCGTCATTCCGGAGCTCAGGATTTCCGATGTCGGCCTGATCGACGTGACGACGTTCCAGAAGGTCGATCTTTTTATCTGAGATCAGCCCGCTGCTTGGCTCTCATCCGCCGGTGGCGATGGTCAGCACCTTGAATGGCGTCGTGATGATGATCTCGGCGACGGATCCGACTGCCTTGCCGAGGCCTCGGCCGAGATTGTCGATCTGGCCCTGCGTGGGTTCGTCCGATGCCAGGCCGGCTGGAGCGCGCAGACGGTCGCCGAGCAATTGCACCAGGAACGGGTTGTCGGCGAATTTGGCGTGGTTCAGGCGGTCGCCGCCCTTGATCTGGCTGAGGTCGGCCACGACCACGCCGTAGCTGGCAATGTCGGCGGCGTTGCCGTAGTCGCCGACGCGCGGCTTGTCGCCGGATATCAGGCTGGACAATCGCAGAGCACGGTCGTCGGCGGAAAGCAGGATGACGAACGGCCTGTCGGGCTTGCCGTAGCGGATCATCTGCTTCTTGAAGACGTCGACATCGATATCGGGCGATGCCAGGACGACACGGCCGAGCTTGCCGTCGAGATCGCGGTCGCCGGTGATGGCGAGCTGGCGCAGCGCTTCCATCGTCACCCAGGTTCCCATCGAATGCGCGATGATGTCGATGCTCTTGACCTTTGTCTTGGCGAGCATCCTGAGCGTCGCCTCGAGGTCGTCGCGCGCGGCGTTGGCGCTGTCCTTGTCGTAGATATAGCCCGTGGTCTTGCCGCTCGAAGCCCACGAAAACAAGATCGGCGTACCCGGATATTCGGTGTCGTGGGCGATCTGCGTCAGCCGGTAGACCCCATCGTCGAAGCCGTTGTTGAAGCCGTGGACGAAGACCAGCGCGCGGTCGCCATTCATGGTGATGTTGGCGCCGACGGCCTTGGCGAATTGCGAGGCGTCGCCATAGTGGACGACGTCGGTGGCGGTGAATTGCTTGGCCGGGTTCGAATTGGCCGAGCCCTTGGCGCGCTCGATGGCGCCGACCTGGTGTACCTTCGGCACGGTGACGTCGACGCGGGCGTAGCTGGTGGTCAGCGAGCGATCGCCATCGAACACCTGGCGTGGGTCCTTGGTCGCCTGCTTGCGGGTGGTGGCGACGAAGATTTCGTGGGTGGCCGCGATGTCGGAGGCAGGCACCGAAACCGTCGTCTCGTTCAACAGGTCATGGGTGTTCGGGCCGGCGCAGCCGGCGGCAGCGAGCGCGAACGCAAGGACCAGGACAGTCTTCCAACGCTCGTTCACGCGGGCTCCCGCTGGCGCATTGGCGCCGATTTCAATGTCGTAGAGGCAGAGACCGGCCCGGTCCAGTTGAAAGTGATCGGGCCGAGCGGCATTCGCGACCTCACGCGGCGACGGTCGCCGCAAGGCGACAGCCTTATTGTCCGAGCGCGCTGATACGGTCGGTCACCGTCTGGTCGCTGGCAAAGCCGTCATCCTCGCGCAGCCGCTGGCCGATCATCTTCACCAGTTCGGGATTGTCGGCGAATTTGGTGTGGTTGAAGCTGTCGCCTCCCTTGACCTTGGAGAGGTCGACCACGGTGACGCCATAAGCGGCGAGGTCGGCGGCATCCTTGTAGTCGCCGACGCGTGGCCGCGAGCCGGCGATCAGGCCTGAGAGCCGCAGCGCCCGGTCGTCGTCGGAGAGCAGCAGGATGAACGGCTTGTCCGGCTTGCCGTAGCGGCGCATCTGGCTCTTGAAGACGTCGACGTCGATGTCGGGAGAGGCCAGCACGACATCGCCGAGCTTGCCGCCGAGATCGCGGTCGCCGGTGATGGCCATCTGGCGCAGCGTTTCCATGGTCACCCAGGTTCCGAGCGAGTGGGCGACGATGTCGATGCGCCGCGCGCCGGACTGCTGCAGCATGCGCAATGTCACCTCCAGCTGATCGCGGGCGGCGCTGGCGCTTTCCTTGTCATAGACATAGTCGGTGGTTCTGGCGCCCGATGCCCAGGAAAACAGCACCGGCGTGCCGGGATAGCCGGAATCGTGGACGATCTGGGTCAGGCGGTAGACCGCGTCGTCGAAGCCGGTGTTGTAGCCATGCACGAAGACCATGACGCGGCCGCCGCGCGCGGCAATGTCGGCATTGAGCGCGCTTGAGAATTGAGGCTGCGCATCGTAGCCGACGACCTCGGAAGCCATGAAGTATTTCGCCGGGTCGTTCGACTTGCCGCGCGAGCGGCGCTCGATCTGGCCGGTCTGGTGGGTGCCGGGAACGGTGACGGTGACGCGGGCGTAGTTCAGCGTCGCCGAGCGTTCGCCGTCGAAAACTTTGTTGGGATCGTCGGATTTCTTGCGTGTGGTCGCAATGAAGATCGAGTGATTGCCCGAGATTTCGGTCACCGGCGTGGACATGACGGCGCTGCCGAGCAGTTCCTCGGTTTTGCGGCCGCCGCAGCCGGCGATCAACAGGGCAAGTGCAAGAATGCAAATCGTCTTCAAACGCACGTCAAAAATTCCAATCGAAAGATGAATTCACTTAGAATTCACTTTGAGGCCCAAAGGCCTGTCTACCCTCGGCCCGTCTACCCTCCGCGACACCTCCCGGACAGTGAGAGTGCGGCAGAAGTAAGTCGTGTCCAGCCGAAATGTGGTCAGCGTCGGGCCACAGCCATCGCACTGTTGCGCGAAAGCCAGAATGGCGGCAGGAACGCCGGAATGTTGGAGAAGGGCAATACCTCGGGTTTGAGCCTGATGCCCAGCACGTCGCGCATGAAGGCGCGGCGCGCCTCGATGCGGCGCCATGCCTCGGGATAGCGGGCCGCGATCTCCTCGCGCAGGGACTCATCGGCAAGCGCGATACCGTCTTCGATGTTGGTGGTGAAATAGCTGGTTCCGGTCGCCGGAATGATGTCGACCTGCAGCGCCATGCCCGATTGCAGCTTGATGTCCGAGCCGGAAAACACCGGCGAATGCATCCATTCGTCGATGTGGACGAGATGGCCGGGATTGAGCGAGACGCCGAAGAACGGGTCGCCTATGCGGTCGTGCACGGCTTTCCACAGCACGCCGCCGGCAACGCCGATGCCGATGGTCTCGTACCAGTCGACGACGGCGGCGAAATAGGGCGCGACCAGCTTGTCGACATAATCGTCTATCTCGCGCGGCAGTTCCGCGGCGCTCTCGACCAGGAAGCCAGCGCGGGCGTTGAGCGAGCCCTGGATGCCATAGGCCATGGTGACGGGATCGCCGCGCTTGATGATGTCGAGGCGCGGGCTAGGCAAGCCGTAGGGCGCACGCCTGCCGGCGGACAGCATCGGGTGGCAGCACAGGGGCAGGCCGTTGATCCCCATCAGCCGCGTGGCCTGCAATTCGCTCATGCCGGGCTCGATACTCCCAAGCACGTTGCGCAGGCCCTGCGAGGAGAAGGCGGCGGCGAATTCGAAGGCCGCCAACTGGTCGGCCTCGTTGATGGCGCGTAAGCCGTCGGATGGGTTCATCAGAAGATTGGCGGCGTTCACCACCGCGCCTCTGTCGCCGGCCAGTGTGCGCAGCGTATCGGCGATGAAGGACGGCAGGTCGAGCGTCGTCTCGCCAAAACCGCCATCGCCGGGGCCGAACGGCTTCCAGCCGATGGCGCCGATCTTCTGGCCGGCCTTCAGGCCGCAGGCGGCAAGCGTGTCGGATAGAGAGGCCGAGCGGTCGCGTGGCTGCGCCGGCAGCGAGAAGGTCTGGTAGAGGACGCGCTCGTAAGGCCCGTCGCAGATTTCGGCATAGCCCCAACCCTCATTGCCGACGAGAAGTTTTGGCTGGCTGCCGGGAACGATGACCAGCAGCGTCTCCTCGAAACGCGGATCGTAACCACTGAGATAGGCGACATTGGCCGCGTGCTCGCGGTCGCCATAGACGGCAAAGGCGTCGAGCCCGGCCTCGGCGCCGCGCGCCAGCAGAGCCTCGATGCGCGCTTCGTAGGTCCGCCGCTGAACCAGCGGCATCACTGTTGGTTCGCCGAATTCAGGAAGGTCTACGGTCTTCAGGGCGACAGCCGAAACAGGCATGAAGATGGCTCCAATGGATTTCCTGCTGGCGCGTCAAAGCGGCCGCGCCGCATCGGTGGCTGCAAACGGCGAATTGTGCAATAGGCTTCGCCTTCGAACCATTCGATCCAGAGGTGACGGCGCCATGAACAGTTTCTCCTCCCGTGTCGCCACCGCCGCAGCCGCGATCCGCGAGATCTTTCCCGAAACGCCGCTGCAGGAAAACGACTATCTGTCGAAGAAGACGGGGGCTCGGGTGCTGTTGAAGCGCGAGGATCTTTCGCCCGTGCGCTCCTACAAGATCCGCGGCGCCTTCAACTTTTTCCGCAAGGCGCTTGCCGCCGGCAATGAGGCCGAGCTGTTCGTCTGCGCCTCCGCCGGCAACCATGCGCAAGGCTTTGCCTTCGTCTGCCGCCATTTCGGCAAAAAAGGCGTGGTGTTCATGCCGGTGACGACGCCGCAGCAAAAGATCGACAAGACGCGGCTGTTCGGCGGCGATTTCGTCGAGATCAGGCTGGTCGGCGACTTCTTCGACGACTGCTACCGCGCCGCCTTCGAATTCACCGAAAGTTCCGGCGCGCATATGGTGCCGCCCTTCGACCACAAGGATATTATCGAGGGGCAGGCGACGGTCGCCTATGAGATCGCCGACCAGATGCCAGGCGCGCGCATGCCCGACATCATCATGCTGCCGGTCGGCGGCGGTGGCCTGGCCGCGGGGGTGACGCACTATTTCGCCGATCAGCAACGTGACGCGCGCTACGTCTTTTGCGAACCGGCCGGTGCGCCGAGCCTGCATCAGAGCCTCGCCAGCGGCAAGCGCGTCCGGCTCGCCAATGTCGACAATTTCGTCGACGGCGCGGCGGTGGCCGAGATCGGCCGCGAGCCGTTGCGCCACCTCAAGGAGTTCGCCGCTCAGGCGGTGCGGCTGATCCCTGAGAACCGGCTCTGCGCCACCATGATCGAGATGCTCAACATCGAAGGTGTGGTGCTGGAGCCGGCCGGTGCCTTGGCGATCGACGCGTTGAAGGATTTTTCGCGCAAGGAAATCCGCGGCAAGACCATCGTCGCGGTGGTGTCGGGCGGCAATTTCGATTTCGAGCGGCTGCCCGACGTGAAGGAGCGGGCGCTGCGCTTCGAGGGGCTGAAGAAATACTTCATCATCCGCTTTCCGCAGCGGCCGGGCGCGCTGCGCGACTTCCTCGAACTGCTCGGTCCCGACGATGATATCGCCCGCTTCGAATATCTGAAGAAATCGGCACGCAATTTCGGCTCTGTGCTTATCGGCATCGAAACCAAAGACCGGCGTAACTTCGATCTGCTGAGGGCAAATTTCGAGGCCGAGGGCGTGCACTATCAGGACATCACCGACAACGAGACCCTGGCCGGGTTCATCATATGAGCGGTACAGCCTGCCACCCGAAGCTCGAAGAGCGAAGGGTGGTCTTCGTCGCGCTGTTTTCCGGCATCAACGTCGGCGGCAACCGCATCGTCAAGATGGCGGAGTTGCGAGCGTTTTTTGAAGAGTTCGGTTTCTCGGACGTCGCCAGCTATGTACAGAGCGGCAATGTCGTGTTCCGGGCCAGGAAGGGCGACGCCGCCACGCTGACGAAACAGATCGAAGCCGCTTTCGAGAAGAAATGGGGCTTTCATTCGCGCATCATGGTGCGCGATCTCTCCTGGTTCGAACGGTTGGTGAAGGAGAATCCGTATCCGGAAGTCGCCGGCGATCCGACCAAGCTTCACGCCTACACGCTGGAGCGCCAGCCGACGGCGGACGAGATCGCCAGGCTTGCCGAAAAATGCACCGGCCCGGAAAGCTTTGAGGTCAAGGGCGACGTGCTCTACCTCAAGGCGCCGGACGGGCTCGGCAAATCGGTGTTCGCCGGGCTGATCCCGCGCATGCTGAAAGTGCCGGGCACCGCGCGCAACTGGCGCTCGGTGCTGGCGCTGCTGCAGATAGCGCGTTCGCTTTGAACCGCTTCTGCGTTGCGGTCGCGATGCTAATTAAGCCTCGGCTAAACAGTTGTTTTTCTGCAACAATTTTCGATTATCCGGCCTGGGCAGCTTAATGAATACTGCATGTCTGTGCTATGCTCTTTCCGACACATTGGGGAGTTTCGTGAAACGTCTGCTTCTGGCATTCACTTTCCTGATTTCGGCTTGCGGCGCGACGTTCGCCGCCGACGTGGTTGAGACCGTACCGGCAGGGTTTGTCTGGTCGGGTGGCTATGTCGGCATCAACGCCGGCTATGCCTGGGGACGCGGTGACGCGGTCGACCAGACGGATTCCTTCTTCGACGAGGAGCTTGGTCAGACCCATGACGTCGATACCGACGGCTTCCTCGGCGGCGTTCAGGCCGGTTACAACTGGCAGTCCGGAGCATTCGTCTATGGCGTCGAAGCCGATCTGGGCTATCTCAGCATCGAGGGCGACAGGACTATCGTCGAAGAGCCCGACAATTTCGGATCGGCGAAACTGGGCGTCTATGGCGATCTGACGGCCCGCCTAGGCTACGCCACCGACAGGCTGCTGATCTACGCCAAGGGCGGGGCGGCGGCGACTCACTACAAATTGAGTTATGGCGATACTTTCGATTTTGACGGGGTGCCCGATCCGGACAGCAGCGCATCGAGGAGCGGAGGCCGCTTCGGCTACACGATCGGTGGCGGTGTCGAATGGGCCTTCGCCGACAAATGGACCACGAAGCTGGAATACCAGTACTTCGACTTCGGCAAGGTCCGTTTGACAGATATCGAGGGCAACGACGCAAAGGTGAAGATCGACGCCCATACGATCAAGATCGGCCTGAACTACAAGTTCTGAGCGATCCGTTGTTCCGACGGTTCAGATGGCGTCGCAACCAAGTGACGCCATAACGTTGTCCGGGGCTGGCAGCTTCCGGCGTTCGGCGTTGCGGCTGACAGCAGATCAGGTCGCCGGAGCCTGCTTCCACTCGAAAGTCAGCTCCTCGCGGAAGGCAAAGCGCTTGATGTGATCGGCAACGACGCTCTCCATGCGCTCCAGCGATCCGCTTTCATCCGTCGACACCGTGATATGCAGCGCTGCCGCATCGGCATCGAGAACCGTGCGGCCGAGCGACAGATCGATGGTGCCGTGGTTCGGATCGAACTCGACGGGAAATTTGTGCGCCCAGTGCTTGCACAGCTGCTGCAAATAGCGGCTGGCATATGCGGTGGTGACATCGGCACGGCTGGTCGGCATGAACGAATTCTCCTGGATGAGGCACTGGCTTTGCTTGGCTGGCGCGACAGGCAGGTAAATAGGTGCCGTTGGTCGAAATGGCAAAGGCGGCCGGCTTGTCGGCGCGGCCGCCTCGCTCAAGATGGCGTGATCGCTACCAGGTGCCGGTGTTCGGCATCGATGCCCACGGCTCGGCCTTGGGTTTGGCCGGGCCCTTCTGCAGCAGTTCGAAGGAGATGCCGTCCGGCGACTTGACGAAGGCCATGTTGCCGTCGCGCGGCGGCCGGTTGATGACGACGCCATTGTCCATCAGATGCTGACATGTGGCGTAGATGTCGTCGACCTCATAGGCGAGATGGCCGAAATTGCGGCCGCCCTTGTACTCCTCCGGATCCCAATTGTAGGTCAGTTCGACCAGCGGCGCCTTCTCAGTGATGCCGCTTTCTACATCCTCGGAGGCGGCGAGGAAGATCAGCGTGAAGCGGCCCTGCTCGTTTTCGTAGCGGCGCACTTCCTTAAGGCCGAGCTTGTTGCAGTAGAAATCGAGCGAGACATCGACGTCGGCGACACGGACCATTGTGTGGAGGTAGCGCATGGGATTTCCTCGGGGATGTTTGGGTTGCGAGGCAACATAAGGTCCACCCCGCCGAAGGGCAACGAGCATCGGACTGAAAGTGGTCACCGGTTTTGGAAAAATCAGATGGCTCTGACAAAAGCGCCGGACACAAGTGGTTGCCGATTGCGGCGAAATCCCTTGCAAATTGCCGACCGGTTGACCGCCTTGATGGATCGTCATTGCTGTCGGCAGCGACGCCGGCAAACAACAAGTCAGCTATTCCTGTATTCAACCGCGAAAAAAGGCACGGCAGGTCTTGCACACCCCGGAAGCGGCGGTGTTAATCTAATGTCAAGAATCACTTGCGGTTTTCTTGAAAAAAAGGGGGCGTTCTTATGGGGGATAAGGCCTCTTTCACGAGGCGGGATGAGAACCTTGACGACGCCCTGAAGAGTGACAGTGGCGGCGATAGCGCCGACCTTGTCGAAATCGCCGGCGCCATCAAATGGTTCGACGTGGCCAAGGGCTACGGTTTCATACTTCCCGATGACGGTTCTTCGGGCGACATCCTCCTCCATGTCACCTGCCTTCGAAAGGACGGTTTTCAGACTGCATTGGAGGGCGCGCGTGTCGTGTGCCTTGTCAAGCACGGCGACCGTGGTTTGCAGGCGTTCCGGGTGCTGTCCATGGACACCACTACGGCGGTCCATCCGGCCGAGATGCAGGAACAGCGCACCCATGTGGCGGTGACGCCGGAAAGCGGGCTCGAGCGGGCGCTGGTTAAGTGGTTCAACCGCACCAAGGGCTTCGGCTTTCTGACGCGCGGGGAGGGCACCGAGGATATCTTCGTCCATATGGAGACGCTGCGCCGCTATGGCATCACCGAGCTCAGGCCCGGACAGGTCGTGCTGGTGCGTTTCGGACGCGGTGACAAGGGCCTCATGGCTGCCGAGATTCACCCCGATATGGGCACCTTGCCGGTCGCGCATTAGGACGCGAGCCTTCCTGAGGAAGTCAGGACGGCGTTTTTCTTGGTTTCACCACGATCTTATCCGAATACCTGAGACCACTTTTAGGGATCATGGTCTTTGGTCGAGGATTTCCAATGGCGTACAGGAACTGGCTGACAGCGGGCGCGCTCTGCGTCATCGTTGCGGTAGCCGCAGGCGCTTACTTCTATTCCGGGCAGCCGACCGCATCCCAGCAGACGATCGCCGGCGGTCAGGCGATGATCCTTCCCGTCGATCCGACACCCTTGGTCGTGGCGACGAAAGGCGGCGATAAATCCTTTTCGATCGAAGTCGCCGACACCGACTCGGAACGCGAGGCCGGCCTGATGTATCGCCAGGATATGGCCGACAATCATGGCATGCTGTTCGTCTTCGAGATGCAGAAGCAGGTCGGCTTCTGGATGCACAACACGCCGATGCCGCTCGACCTGATCTTTGTTGGACAGGACGGCAAGGTCCGGGCGGTCAAGCACGGCACTCCAATGTCCGATGCAGTCATCTCGCCGGGTGTGCCAGTGCGCTTCGTGCTGGAGCTCAAGGCCGGCACCGCCGCCAAAAACGGCATCGACCATGGCGATCTGCTGCGCCATCCGGCCGTCGGCACGGTGTCCGGCCCCGGCATGCCGCCATCGGACAACGGCAACGCGCCCACGCCCGGCGCCGGCTGAGCCGCTCCCGATGCAATTCTTCTCCCATGACGGGTTCGACTTCGCCTTCCTCGACCGCCGGCCGGCGTCGGGGGCGGGCGATCCGGTGCTGATGATCCACGGCTTTGCCTCCAGCCACTATGTCAACTGGGTATCGCCCGGCTGGTTCAAGACGCTGAACGATGCCGGCTATCGCGCCATCGCCTTCGACAATCGCGGCCACGGCTCGTCGTCGAAAAGCTATGACGAGGCCGACTACACCCCGGCCAAAATGGCTTCGGACGCGGCGGCCCTGCTCGACCATCTTGGCATCGGCCGCGCGCATGTCATGGGCTATTCGATGGGCGCGCGCATTTCGGCGTTCCTGGCGCTGTCGGATCCGGACAAGGTGGCGACGCTGGTCTTCGGCGGGCTCGGGATCGGCATGGTCGACGGGGTCGGCGACTGGGATCCGATCGCCGAGGCGCTGCTGGCCGACGATCCGGCCGCCACCAGCCATCCGCGCGGTCGCTCCTTTCGCGCCTTTGCCGATCAGACGCGCAGCGACCGCCGGGCATTGGCTGCCTGCATCGCCACGTCGCGCGAACTGCTCAGCGAACACGACATGACGCGCATCGCCCAACCGACGCTGATTGCGGTCGGGACGACAGACGATATCGGCGGCTCGCCCGACGAGCTCGCCGCGCTGATGCCGAATGCCAAGTCATTTCACATCGACGGCCGCGACCATATGCTGGCTGTGGGCGACAAGACCTTCAAGCAGCGGGTTTTGGAGTTTTATGCCGAAAATCCGCTTTAACCGGTAAGCGATTTTCGGGCGATATGGATTGGGCGGCCGGCGAGGGGTGGCAAACAATGGCACAATGGGGAAGAAGCGCCGACGCTCTGCCGGGCTCCGTCGTGACAAGCAAGTTCGGCAAGCGTTCCGTCATCCTGGCGCTGCTCGCCTTCGGTGCCGGTGTGATAGCGCTGACCACAATGGTGGCGCTGCCGACCCACGCATCCGAGCGTGCCCAGAACATCGCCACGGGTTTCTTCATGGCGGTTTTCCTGCTGGCAGGGCCGTTGGCGCATATTGCCGGATTGATTTTCGGGCTGATGGCGCTGGTGCGTTCGAACGATAGCCGCGCGCTTGGGGTCGTCGGCATCCTGCTCAACGGCGGCTCCCTGGCGGTTGGCTTCCTGCTGCTTGTGGCAATGGCATCGACGATAGGCGCTTTCACCTGATCGGGGACGAGTAATGGCCGGATGGGGAAGAAGCACGATAGCAATGCCCGGCGTGGTGGGGCGGAGCAGCTTGGGCAAACGCTCGGTGATCCTGGCCCTGCTGGCGTTCGCAATGGATTTTGCGGCGGTGGTCACGCTGGCGTTGATGCCAGGCGAGGCGTCGCTGGCCGCTCAAAACGTCCTCGGCGGGGTTTTTCTGGTGGTGTTTCTCGTTGCGGCGCCGCTGGCGCACATCACCGGCGTGGTTTTTGGCTTGATGGCACTGGGACGTTCAAACGACAATCGTGTCCTCGGCATCGTCGGTATCATCCTCAACGGGCTGTCGTTGGTGACCGGCCTGTTCTTTGTTTGGGCGGCGACCAAGTCCGTTGGCGCCTTCAGGTGATCGATCTTCGTCTGGCTTGCAGCCGGAGGCGGTGCCGCTTTGGTTGACCTTCTCGTCACCTATATGGACATGCGCCCGCGCGATTTGGCGCCTGCACGCGTCAGCCCTGCAGCAGCGACCACGGTGGCGCTGGAAAGGCTGGACAGCGCCGCTTACATCGACCTCTACCGCGCTGTCGGCGAGCCGGTGCAGTGGGACCAGCGGCTGCGCATGCCGGCGGAAGACCTCGAGCGCCTGCTGGCGCTGCCCTCGACACATGTCCATGTGCTGCGCGTCGAGGGCGAAGCGGCTGGTCTGTGCGAATTCAACGGCGTCGGCCAGCCTGAGGTCGAGCTGGTTCATTTCGGGCTGGCTCCCGCCTTCCAGGGTCGCAGGCTCGGCCCGTTCCTGCTCGACCAGGCGCTTCGCGCCATCTGGTCGCGGGCGCCGCAAAGGGTCTGGCTTCATACCGACACATACGACCATCCGGCCGCGCAATCGGTCTACAGGCGCGCCGGTTTCAAAGCCTATGCGCAGCGCATGGAGACATTTCCGGATTAGGATTTGAGCGTTTCTAGAGACCGCGCCAGGTTTTGCCTGGCCTGGGGCTCGAACCTGTGGCGGAATTCCTGCGTGTGAAAAATATGCTGGCGCGCGAGGAAAGTCTTGAGAATCGCGCCGCGGCCGGCGCGCCACATAGGCTCCTCGACCCAGCCATGTTCGCGTCGGACCGCTTGTTCATAGGCGTCGAAAGCGTCGGCTGACGCACCCAGTATCGCCAGGTCCATGTCGAGGAAAAGCGCTGCGTCGCGCAGGGAGTTCTGATCGGCAAGGCCCCGTGGTTGAAGGCTGGGCAGTTCATGCGTGGCAGTGGCGACGATCATCGCCGCGATGCGGCCGAGGCGCTCCGGATCGGTGCGGGCGGCAAGTTTGTCCTGCGCAAGTGCTGCACTCCTGGCCTCGTTGTCCTTGGCGCGGCTGTCATATATGGCGTCATGGAACCAGATTGCGGCTTCGACGGCGCCGGAATCATGCAGCGATGCTCGATATTCGTCCGCCAGCGCCAGCAACGCCTCGATATGGGCGAGGTTGTGATAGTGGCGATCCGGAGCTTGATAGAGCGCGGAGAGCGCGCGTTTCAGCGGAGCGTCGATCAAGGGTTCGTTTTCCATGGCGGCTTGAATTTCCGTGAACCAAATCCATTTCACCGAGCACTAAGGAAAATTGAGTTCAATCGTGCTATGATCTGGCTTATATGTGCCGCCGGAGAATAGGCAAGCGGCCAGGACGCAGGACAAGACGTCGATGAACAGCATCAGCATTTCCCGCCCCACAATGGTCCAGCCGGTCGATCCGATCTGGCGTTCGGTCCGCGACGAGGCGATGGAAGCGGTCAACCGCGACCCGCTTCTGGCGGCGTTCCTCTATTCGACCATCCTCAACCAGGAGAGCCTGGAGGAAGCTGTCATCCATCGGCTCGCCGAGCGGCTCGCGCATCAGGACATCGGCTCCGACCTCATCCGCCAGACGTTCAAGTCGATGCTGGCCGACGACAAGGAATGGTCGTCGATCGTGCGTGTCGACATCCAGGCCTATTACGACCGCGATCCGGCCTGCGACCGCTTCATCATGCCGGTGCTCTATTTCAAGGGTTTCCATGCGATCCAGACGCACAGGCTGGCCCATTGGCTGTGGAATCAGGGCCGCAAGGATTTCGCGCTCTATCTGCAGAGCCGCTCGTCCTCGGTGTTCCAGACCGACATCAACCCGGCCGCTCGCATCGGCAAGGGCATCTTCATCGACCACGCCACCGGCCTCGTCGTGGGCGAGACGGCGGTGATCGAGGACGATGTGTCGATCCTCCATGGCGTGACGCTGGGCGGCACCGGCAAAGCCGGCGGCGACCGTCACCCCAAGATCCGTTACGGCGTGCTGATCGGCGCCGGCGCCAAGATTCTCGGCAATATCGAGATCGGCCATTGCTCGAAGATCGCGGCAGGCTCGGTCGTGCTGTCGCCGGTGCCGCACAACAAGACGGTTGCCGGCGTACCGGCCCGCGTCGTCGGCGAGACCGGCTGCGACCAGCCTTCGCGGCAGATGGACCAGCTTTTGCCGTCGCAGTCGATGGATCAGGTCGTCAGCTTCGACATCTGATTTGCAACACCCGGCGCGCCGGACTGAAGTCCGGTTGCCGGCGCCATTGCCTCTGGAGCATGATGCCGAAAAGTGTGAGGCGGTTTTCGGACGACATCATGCTCTACCTCCTTGATTTAGAGGCGGATTTGGATTCGACCTGAAATCATCCGGCCCCAGGGTTCGCGTTCTATCCAGCCGGCTTGCCTTTACATCGCCATTGTCGACGTGCCAGAAGCGCGTTCCAACGAGCAAGCCCGACGATCGGAGAAGACTTTTGAAGCCGGACGAAATCAGAAAGCTGGACGCCTATTTCAAGCGCGTCTTCCAGAATCCCAAACTCGAGGTGAAGGCGCGGCCGCGCAAGGAAGATTCCGCCGAGGTCTATGTCGGCGACGAGTTCCTCGGCATCGTCTTCAAGGATGAGGATGACGGCGACTACAATTTCTCGATGGCGATCCTCGACATCGATCTGGCCTGATCGCGGAACTGGGGATCGGAGTTGCCTATCTCCAACGAAGTGGGGAGATGAAGAGCAAGCCTCGGCGATCCTTCCCACCCCCCTCTGTCCTGCCGGACATCTCCCCCGCAAGGGGGGAGATCGGCAGTTCCTCGGCTCTTCTTCTGCAACCTCGATAATTGGCGAAAGCAGTGATGGGGGCGTAATCTCCCCCCTTGCGAGGGAGATGTCCGGCAGGACAGAGGGGGGTGCTGTCCCGCCAACGTTCGTAAACTTCTGCGCCGCTTCGCTTCGCCCGAACAGAGGCAGGCTAGCGCCCCGTCTTCAGGACGCGCGTGGCCTCGGCGACGATAGCGGCGTCAAGCGCCGGCCAGTTGCCCAGCAACTCCCGGGGAAAGCGGTAGGTCAGGCTGAGGCTGTCGCCGACCTGGATGTCGCGCTCGCAGGGCGCCAGCGATTCCTCAGCGCTCGGTCCGCTCAGGCAGCGGGCGACGAACGGGTCCTTGCCGGCCCGGCCGGCGACCGCGAGCACCTCGTTGAGATAGCCTGATTTTTCCGTAAAACCGTAAATCGTCGTGCCGCCGGGGCCGGGCGCGCCGGGCTGGCTGATGAGCGCGCTATAGATCGGCGCGAAACGGCCGCTCATGTCGCGCGACATCATCTGCGGTTCAAACGACAGGAAGATGATGTTTTTGGCGGCCCCCGTGTGGTTGAAATCGTCGCGGGCGGCTTCGCTGTAGCCGTCCATCTGGGGATAGCGCAGATAGAGGTCGAGGCGCGAAGCGATGCCGTCGCGCCGCGCCTGCAGGAAGCGGATGGCGTTGGCCGGCACGGCAATGACATTGTTGCCGATCACTACCCTGTGGACCGTGATGTCGTCGGTGTAGCCGGCCATGGCGATCGAGCGGCCGAACCATTTTCCGCCAAGGCTGATCGCCAGCGACAGCAGCGCCAGTGCGGCAAAAGCATAGAACACCCGCTTCATCAGCACGGAATCGACGACGTTGAACTCTTCTGCGGTCGCTGCCTGCTTCATCGCAATCCCCATAGTCGCCGCCCTCTGTCCCTGGGCGGCACACATGCCGCGGCATGGCTCTTGCTGCGCTGGACGCGACTGTGCGATTTCATGGTAAACGGAAGGTAAAGATGAGCCTGCTGCTACCCGTTCTCTTCGCTTTTGCCGTCGGGCTCACCGCCTGCGGGCTCGCTGGGTCCGTGATGGTACTGGCGGCGGGCCGCCGGCTTGCCTTTGCCGAGCCTTATGTGTCGCCGGCGTACATCCTGCGCTCGCTGGCCACGACCGCTTGCGCCGGGCCGTTCATGCTCGCCAACGATGCGCTCGATGCGCGGCGCGAAGGCCGCATTTCCACGCTCATGCTGATGTCCTGCGGCTGCACGGTGATCGCCTGGGCGCTGGTGCTGGGCATCGTGCTGATCGCCATTGCCTCCTGGGGCATCAACTCTCCTGGTGCGCTTCTGCTTTTGGTGGAATCGCTGGCGCGGTATTTGCCTTGAGGCAAATGCGGGAGAAAACCGGCACGCGGTTTTCCTCGGATTGTTCTAGGGTTTGTCCCGGCCTGCGACGAATCGGAGACTGCAAATGCCGACCTACGCAATCGACGGAAAAGCGCCCCGTTTCGAGGATGCCGACAGCAACTGGATCGCGCCCGATGCGACGTTGATCGGCGACATCAGCGTCGGCCGCAATGCCGGCTTCTGGTTTGGCGTGGTCATCCGCGGCGACAACGAGGCGATCATCATCGGCGCCGACAGCAATGTCCAGGAACACACGGTGATGCACACCGATCCCGGTTTTTCCCTGACGATCGGGCAGGGCTGCACGATCGGCCACCGCGCCTTGCTGCATGGCTGCACGATCGGCGACAACAGCCTGATCGGCATGGGCGTCATAGTCCTCAACGGCGCCAGGATCGGCAAGAATTGCCTGGTCGGCGCCGGCGCGCTGGTCACCGAAGGCAAGGAGTTCCCCGACAATTGCCTGATCGTCGGCTCGCCCGCGCGGGTGATCAGGACGCTGGACGACGCCGCGGTCGCCAGGCTGCGCGCCTCGGCCGCGCACTACGTCGCGAACGGCAAGCGCTTCAAGGCGGGGCTGAAAGAGACGTAAGGCCAGCCGGCCAATCTTGTCCCGACGGTTCATTGCGCCCAACTCACTGTCCGTCGGAGCCGCGCCCGGCCATCGCATCGCGCAACAATGAAGCGCCGTCCTCAAAGCCGGCATTGTCGGCTTCCTTGAGGGCTGTCGTATAGTCATCAATGCGGGTTTCGAGTGCCGGGTCGGCACCCACCGCCAAAAGCAGGCGGATCGCATCGACACTGCGGATGGCCACAGCATAGTGAAGCGGCGTCCAGTCGTTCACGCCCCGCATGTCGGGGTCGGCGCCACCGTTGACCAGCACCTGGGCGATTTCCAGTCTGTCGGTTCGGTCGGTGGACAGAGCAGCAATGATTGCCGGAAACCCGCCATGATCCGGATAATTCGGATTCGACCGGCATCGAGCAAGGTCAAGATGAACCCGACGGGGCTTCAATAGATCGCATACTCCAGCGGGTGCCCGAGGCCGATCTCGAACGGCATGTGCTCGTCGAACCAGCGGGGCGTGCCGCAATGCCACGCCGAGCCCCGCGAAATCGCCGGTCTTGAAGGCACCGTCGATCGCCTCGAACAGGCGATGGCGCTCGCAGTGATCTTCGGGGATTTCCAACATCGCCGCGATCCAGAAGGCGAAACTAACGGCCTATAGTGCCTCGATCTCCTGCGTGGAAAGGCGGTCGTTAGATGCGCTTGGCGGGGGCGATAGGGAGGTGTCGACTGTGCACGGTCCCTTACAAGAGACGGATTGACGTTTGGCCGCTGCCATAGTTCCCTGTTGCGGGGGGATATGACGGATCTAAGAAACCTTCAGTATCGTGCGTGGGTGCGCCGACATTTGGCTAAGAGCCAAGGCGGGAAATGTTGCTATTGCAAGCGCCAGTTCACGAAGAGCGGCTCGACCCGTTTCACCATTGAACACAAGAAAGCTCGAATGGACGGCGGCTCTGACGATCTGAGCAACCTTGCAGCCGCTTGCTTCCATTGCAATCAACATCGCGGCCTACAAAAGAACCGTGCCCGGCAAAAAGCGCAGCGACAAGTTCAAACTGACCCCACTACCCAAAATTGACATCGCTGGCCCCTTGGCCGCTTATTGTTGCAACTGGAACTAGGCCGTCAATGAATAATCTAGTCGTGGAGGTAGCTTACTTGCATGCCACCGGATTACGTTGAGCTAATCGCGAAACCTCTTCTGCCAACCGCTATTTTCCTTGCGGGCGTTTTCGCTGGCATGGCCCTAGAGCGTTTCGTGTCAAGAATTCGAAGGCAGGCATGGAGGAAGAGAAACCGCTGGCGGTGGGCGAGAGAGCGCAGTAGTGGTGACATCCTTAGTGGCCTGTGGACCGCCTCGAAGCCTGTTTCCGCGCCACCGAAACCAATTGATCCAGCTGACCAGTTGCGAATTGTCATGGATGCGAACTTCACCGTTCAACCGCTTCTCAACAAGAGTGAAGCGCGCGTCTTCAAGGAACTCGACCGTATGGTTATTGGCTGTAATCCAGCATGGCAGGTTATGGCACAAGTGTCTTTGGGGGAGATCCTGCGCAGCAAGGACGCGGACGCCTACAGCTGTATCAACTCGAAACGCGTTGACCTCCTCCTTGTGGACGAGAATTGTTTGCCTCGACATGCCTTGGAATACCAAGGTCACGCGCATCATCAGGGTTCGGCTGCGGCGCGTGATGCGGTTAAGAGGGAAGCCTTGCGAATAGCGGGTATCAGTTACCACGAGATCGTCGGTGGCCACACTACACCTTCCGAACTCAAGCGGCTGGTTGAGAAACTCGTGGACAAGCCCCTAGCAGCTCAATAGCTGGCCTGTGCCAGCTTCGGGAGCTTGGCTGATCTTCTAGCCATCCTCCAGAAATGGTGGAGCCGGCCCGGGGACGGGGCCGGCTCCTTAAAACCCGGTCGTTGGGGACGGGGAGGGTGGGGACTCGACCGGGCTTTCTCGTTAGGCACGTCGCATTATTCGATGTGCTTGACCTCTGTGATGGCGTCCTAGCGGACGCTGGCAACCGCGTCGGCGCGACCGTCATTGATCGTCACCCACACGCCGGAATTCTGGTCGGACTGGCGCTTCAGGTATGTATAGTCGGTGTCGGTCCAGGACAGCACCTTGGACTCCAGATTGTCGAGGATGAACTCGCCGAGGCTGGTGCGCACGGTCAGCACCGCGTGGCCGTCGCCATTTTGTTGGCGCGCCACGGTCATCAAGAGATTGCCGGCGGGAACGCCGAGCGCCATCAATTCGCGGCGCTTCTCCAGCGCATAGTCCTCGCAGTCGCCGAAGCCGCTGTCGGGATAGGACCAGACCTCTTCCTTACCCCACATTTCCATATCGGTGCGCGGCACGATCCGGGTGTTGACCGAATTGTTGACGTCGACGATCGCCGCCCACAGCTTGCGGGTCAGTTCGACCGGTGCCTGCTTCGGCGTGCGCTGAGCGCACTCCTGCGGCAGCTTCTGGCAGAATTCGTAGTGACCGACCGGCTGTGTCGTGCGGCCGCCAGTGTGCATGTAGGCCGGTCCTGCTGCTTGCGCCGTTCCCCAAGCGGAAAGCTGCATCGCCATTGCCAAGAGCAACAGCTTGCCCCAAATCTTCGCCATTGGTCAGTCTCCCCGTTTGAGGAGACAATGACAGCGCTGGATTTATTTGACGCAAAAACCCGAAGTAGACATTGAGTAAAAGCTCAATAGAATACGCGTAAAATTTGACCTATTTTAAAATAAAATCGTTCAGGTCTCGGCGTAAAACCGCGGTGTCGGGGCGCGGATTTCCGGGTGGAGCCGTGGATTTGCTGCGTGCCGCTACAAGCTGGAGAGGCAGGCGGAACGCCGGCAACAAAAAACCGGCCGCGCAGGGCCGGTTCGTTTTTGCTGCCTGTTGCCGATCGTTCAGGCGCGCGGGGCGTTGAACTCGGAATCGAGCGTTTCCGGGCGTTGGATGACGGCGAATTCGATGGCGACGCCATCCTCGAAATGACGCACCACCTGGCCACGCATGGTGCCTAGCATCACCTGGATGCCGAGCGCCGGCTTGACGTCGATCTCGACCGCCGCGCCCGATAGCGACAGGTCGATGATGCGGCACTGATACTGGCGCCCATCGGTGAGCTGCAGCACGCTTGTCGGGTTGCGCGGCGCCACGCGTTCGTGGCGACGGTCTTCCGGCAGGTCGAGTTCATGCTTGTTGGCGAGCCAGGTCAACTGCGCGGCAAGCTTGTCCTTCTTGCGATCCGAGGCAATGACGGTCATGGCGAAGCCGTCCTGCGAGGTGCGCGTCACCACGCCCTCGATGCGGCCGATATGATCGATATAGGCAATGATTTTTTCGCCCGGCATGCCGACGCGCTCGGTGCGCAACGCGACATTGCCCGGTGACATATCGACGACCTGGCAAGGGTGTTCGGTGCGGTCCTCCAGCATGAAGCGCCCGTAGATCTTGACCCGGACGCGCTGAAAGTTACGCCTTTCGGCGCGGGACGGTGCGTATTCGACCGCCGCTGACCTCATGACTGCCTACACCCCGTTGGCATTCCCGCGTCGTGCGTGGAATCTCGGCCAAAACTACAGCCAAGCAGGTTAACAAAGGAGAAAAGTGGGTCGCCGATAGTTAAGATTAGCGCCGGCTTGGAGACTATTGCTCGCGCCCGCCGTCGAACACGACGAGGTGGCGGATACGGCGCGACCGACCGAGCGCCGAGATGGTCTCCGCCGCTTCGAGTTCGGTGGGAGCCAGCGAAGGAACGGATATTTCCGGACGGTTTTTCAGGAACATCGGTTCCTTGTCGGGAGCGATGACGCGGATGGCGTCGATCAGCGCGTCGGTGATCGGGTCGGCGCCCAGCCAGAACGGCTTTTCCACGGCGCTGATGACGCCGAGGCAGCGCGGGTTCTCGACGCCGCCATCGAGCGGCAGCGCAAGCAGTTCGAAGTGGTTGGACCGGCCGCTGCGGCTGAACCCCTCGTAAGTGATCAGCACAACGGATTTCTGCTCGAAAACGCCATGAATGAGGCGCGACACCAGCCGCTGGTCCTTGTCACGCCAAAGCGAGGGGAACGAAAATCCCTTGAGCTCGCGGCCGTAGCCGGCGCAAAGCCTGGTGCCGGCGAGCCGGAACACCGCTTCGCCGCGCGTATCCCTTTCCAGGATGAAGGTGTCGGCCAAAAGCGCCTTGATGTCGGCCGGTTCGACTTCCGAACGCTTTGGGGCAGGACGTCCATGACGCAGGCGATTCCAATAATGGAACAGCGCGATTGATCCGTTCTGGTTCATGCTATTAAACTCCGCGCATTCTGCCGTCTGATGGTCCCATCGGTGAACAGAAAGGGCGCCCTCCGATGACCTACATGCGTTCCGGAGCAGGATGCGTGCCAGCGTCGTTAAGACTTGTTCACGGGTCGGGGGCGTTAAGGTTAACAAGTGGTTTACGTTGCGCGCGCAGGCTTGCCATGGCACACCAAAACCACTCCAGAAGCGGTCGTTTCGCGACGACCAACAGCACTTCGGTCAATAGTTTTAGGGGAGCAGGGGGCTCGACCAGCCGTTCAAGGGAAACCTTGGACGGCTTCTTTTTGATTCGCGGTTTGTGATTCGCGCTTTGTGATTCGTAGTTTGTGATTTGTCCGGGCATGGCCTAGATGCTCGCGACACGCAAATCCCTGGATCAGAGCATATGAGCGAACCGGCCGGCCCCCTGGAGACCGAACAGACCGCGGAGGCGCCGCCGCCGCGCCGCGAGCCGGTGTTCAACCTGCCACCGGCGGTGCTGGCGGTGATCGGCATCTGCGTTGCCGTCTTCCTGCTGCAGCAATATGTGCTGACCGAAGAGCAGCAGATAACATTGCTCACCGACGGCGCCTTCATTCCGGTCCTCTACACCGGCCAATACGGTTTCGACTGGTTCCTTTTCACCCGTCCTTTCACCTATGCCTTCATGCATGGTGGCGTTGCCCACATTGCCATCAACATGGTTGCGCTGGCCGCCTTCGGGTCGCCGCTGGCCAACCGTCTCGGCTGGTTCTGGTTCGCCTTGTTTTTCGCCGCCACCGGGCTGGCCGCGGTGGTGCTGTTCTGGGCGGTCCATCCATACGGCGAAGCACCGCTGGTCGGCGCTTCCGGGGCGATATCGGGCATGATGGGTGCGGCGGCTCGCTTCGGGTTCCGTACCGACCGCTCCTCCGGCAGGGCGGCCTTTGCCGGTCCCGTGCTGCCGATCGCAGTCGTTTTGCGCATGCGCGGCGTCGTCAATTTTCTCGGCGCCTGGATGGTCATCAATCTCGCCACCGGCCTTTACGGTCTCGGGCTCGGAGAACCCGGCCAGATCGCCTGGGAAGCGCACATTGGCGGCCTCGTCGCAGGCTTCTTCGGATTGCGCTGGTTCGACCGGCGCTGGCGGGCGCCTGAATGGGAGATCCCCGACGACCAGCGCACCCCCCACTAGCGCACTCTATTGGCGCACCCCACTGGCACACCCCACTGGCACACTTGAAAAGCAACCGATCACGGCGCACGATGTTCACTCTTATGTGAAGCCGGTCAGGGCGGGAGCTGGCTAGCCAAGCAGGAGGAGGAGGACGCCATGACGGTTAAGGCAATTCTCGAGAGAAAAGGCCATGACGTGTTCACGCTCGGGCCGAATGTAAAGCTCAGCGAAGCCATTCGAATCCTGGCCGACCACAAGATCGGTGCACTGGTCATCACCAACGGCGATCGCAAGATCGTCGGCATCCTTTCCGAGCGTGACATCGTGCGGGTCGTTGCCAGGGAAGGCGCTGCCGCACTTGATATAACGGTACGCTCGGCGATGACGCCGAAAGTGAAGATCTGCAACGAGAACCACACGGTCAACGAGGTGATGGAGATCATGACCAAAGGCCGTTTCCGCCATCTGCCGGTGGAAAAGGATGGGCTGCTCGACGGGATCGTGTCGATCGGCGACGTGGTCAAGCGCCGCATCGAGGATGTCGAGCGCGAGGCCGACGAAATCAGGGCCTATATCGCAACGGCCTGACCTGACGAAGAAACCGCCGTCCGAATACCGGCCGGCGGCGTTCATTCTATCGGTTGCCGAGCGGCCGAAAGGGGCTGAAAAGGCCAGCCCACTGCTCTGCGCTGCTTTGGGCGCTTGTCTCGCGAAGCGGTTTGCACTAGCGAAGACCGATACCCAAATTCGCGAAAATCGCAGTTTTCGCGAGCCAAAAGCGCAGGCCACCATGACCCTTATCGATACCCGCACGCCCGATGCCAAACGTTTTATTCCCGGCGCTACCGGCGATTGGGAGATCATCATCGGCCTCGAGGTCCATGCGCAGGTAACCTCGGAAGCAAAGCTGTTTTCCGGGGCGTCGACGACTTTCGGCGCGGCGCCCAACGCCAATGTCAGCCTGGTCGACGCGGCCATGCCCGGCATGCTGCCGGTCATCAATGAGGAATGCGTTAAGCAGGCGATCCGCACCGGCCTCGGATTGAAGGCGCAGATCAACCACAAGTCGGTTTTCGACCGGAAAAACTATTTCTATCCCGACCTGCCGCAGGGCTACCAGATATCGCAGTTCAAGCAGCCGATCGTTGGCGAAGGCACGATCGTCATTTCGGTCGGTCCCGACCGGCAGGGCGAGTTCGAGGATATCGAGATCGGCATCGAGCGCCTGCACCTGGAGCAGGACGCCGGCAAGTCGATGCACGATCAGCATCCCACCATGTCCTATGTCGATCTCAACCGCTCCGGCGTGGCGCTGATGGAGATTGTCTCCAAGCCCGACATGCGCTCCGCCGACGAGGCCAAGGCGTATGTCACCAAGCTGCGCACCATCGTGCGCTATCTCGGCACTTGCGACGGCAACATGGACGAAGGTTCGATGCGCGCCGACGTCAACGTCTCCGTTCGCAAGCCCGGCGGCGAATTCGGTACGCGCTGTGAGATCAAGAACGTCAACTCGATCCGCTTCATCGGCCAGGCCATCGAGTTCGAGGCGCGCCGCCAGATCGCCATCCTCGAGGATGGCGGCAAGATCGACCAGGAAACCAGGCTGTTCGACGCCGTCAAAGGCGAGACGCGCTCGATGCGCAGCAAGGAAGAGGCGCATGACTACCGCTACTTCCCCGATCCCGACCTTTTGCCGCTGGAGTTCGACCAGGCCTATGTCGACGCGCTGGCCAAGGAGTTGCCGGAACTGCCCGACGACAAGAAGGCGCGCCTGATCTCCTCACTTGGCCTGTCGACATACGACGCCTCGATCCTGGTGTCGGAAAAGCCGATCGCCGACTATTTCGAGCAGGTGGCCTCGGGCCGCGACGGCAAGCTTGCCGCCAACTGGGTCATCAATGACCTGCTCGGCCAGCTTAACAAGGCCGGCAAGGGCATTGAAAATGCTCCTGTAACACCGGAGCAGCTCGGTGCCGTGATCGACCTGATCAAGGAAGGCACCATCTCCGGCAAGATCGCCAAGGATCTGTTCGAGATCGTCTGGAACGAGGGCGGCGATCCGCGCCAGTTGGTCGAAAGCCGCGGCATGAAGCAGGTCACCGACACCGGCGCCATCGAGAAAGCGGTCGACGAGGTGATCGCCGCCAACCCCGACAAGGTCGAGCAGGCTCGCGCCAAGCCGACCATGGCCGGCTGGTTCGTCGGCCAGGTGATGAAAGCCACCGGCGGCAAGGCCAACCCGCAGGCGGTCAACGATCTGGTCAAGGCCAAGCTCGGTATCGAATAGAACAATGTTCGTCCGCACCGCCAGCGAACGTGACCTTGCCGCTGTCCGCGCGCTGCTGGTCGAAACCTGGCACGCAACCTACGACGCGATCTATGGCGCCCAGCGGGTGATCGAAATTACCGACGACTGGCATTCGATCGCCTCGCTCAAGGCGCGGCTGACAAGGCCGAACTCGGAATTCCTGGTCGCCGATGACGGCAAGCGTATCGGCGGCATGGCTTTTGCCGCCGCAACGACGGATGCGAAGATCGTGCTGCTGAACCAGCTCTATGTACTGCCGGCCTGCCAGCGGCAAGGCATCGGCCAGGCCTTGCTGGACGAGGTCGAAGCCAGCTTTCCCGAGACGAACAGGTTGCGCGTCGAGGTGGAAGAGGCCAACGTGCCGGCCATCGCCTTCTACCGTTCGAAGGGATTTTTGCCGGTCGGCAGCACCGCCGATTGCGGCGGCGGTTCGGGGTTGCCGGCGCTGATCTTCGAGAAACCGCTGGGATAGGCGCCCGACGAAACGCTCAGTGCTGTCCTTTCAGCACGACCAGATAGCCGCGTTCCACCGGCTGCCGGAAGGCGATCTGTTCGGATGTGCCCGGATCTTTCGATTGCTTTTCGATGACGTAGCCGCCGGGGTGAGACTTGAGCCATTCCTCAGGCTTGTCGGCGTTCTCGAATGGCTTCTCTATTCGCCCAAGGAAACCGACCTCGCCCTGATAGTCGTAAGCGACGGCCCAGTCGGCGTCCTTTCGTTCGTCGATGAAGCTCGCCAGCTGCGTGAGATCGTAGCGTTTGAACACGGTCGCCGAGGCGGCGGCGTGGCCGATGGCGAAAAGGGCAAGCATGACAAAGGCCGTCGCCCTCAGCCTGGCGACTGAAATCTCGGCCATGAAATAGCCCAGCAGAATGGTCGCGAACGGTAGTGCCGGCACGACATAGTGCGGCTGCTTGCCGGATATGGCGCTGAAGACCAGCAGCACCGCAATGAACGAGAACGACAGCAGGCGCAGGGCACGCAGATCCGGGGATTTGGTGTCGATCAGGCTGCGTATCCGGGCAACCGGCCTCAGCCGCCACACCGGGGGGATAAAGGCCCAGGGCACGAACATGAGCGGCAACAGCATCAGGTAAAAGTAAAACGGCCGGCCATGCGAATTGTGCAGGCTTCCGGTAACCCGACCTGCCGACTGGTTCCAGACGAGATCGTAGACGAAACTGCCCTTGGTCAGGATGGTCGCGGGCGCCAGCCATATAGCGACCGGGGCAAGGGCGGCGAGAATTGCCAGGCCGGCTCCGGCAAAGAACTGCAAAGGGGCAAGGCCGGCTCGCCGGTCACGCCAGAGGGGATAGAGCAGGACGGGCGCGCCGATGTGAATGAGCACGACCGGGCCTTTGGCCAGCACGCCGAGCCCGATGAAGAGACCCGCCAGCACCGCCTGCCAGCGGTTGCCGGTCCTGGCGAAGCCCAGCAACGACAGCAGTGCGGCGACCACACAGGCCGTCAAAAGCATGTCGAACAGGATCAGGGTCGAATAGATGACAAAGACGGTGCTTCCGGCCACCAGCCAGGGGATGCGGCTGGCGATGTCCTGGCGCTCGGGAAACAGGGTTTTGGCCAGAAGCGTCGTCAGCCAGATGACCAGCGACGAGGCGGCGAAGATGACGAGCATCGCCGCCGCGCGGCTCACACCGAAGATGTTCCAAGAGAGATCGATGAGCCAGAACAACAGCGGCGGCTTCTGCAGATAGGGCGCAAAGTTCATCGTCGGTACGAAGACATGTCCACCGAGATACATCTCCCAGGCGACACTGAGATAGCGCGTCTCATCGACCGGCAGTAGCGGACGGAAAGCGAGCGCGATGCAAAGCAGGGCCAGCAGGAAGAGGTAAGGCAGCAGCCGTTCAATTCGTGTCGGTATCAAGTTCGGGGACCGCCCAGGAAATGGTTTCCACGTCCGGTCGTGCACGATGCACCGTCTCCGGACCGGAGCAGAACCGCACCATGATTTTGGCCGAATTGCAACGATGCCGGCTTGGTATTGTGGATTACGCCTGCGTACCGGCAAATAGTTGAAAAATTTGACGATTGGCTCCGAGTATGGCTTCAGGCCGAGCGCAGCGGCGGCGTCAATTCGCGCATCAGGAGTTCCAGCTCTCGCTGGTCGCCGGTGGCGGTCTTGTCGAAGATGGTTGCCAGCTGTGATTTGACGGTGCCGTCCGAGACGCCGCTGGCAGCCGCGATTTCACGCCGTGTCAGCCCGGCGGCGACATGGCCGGCGACACGCTTTTCCGCTGCGGTCAGTCCGAACAGCGCAGCGATCGCTTCCAGCGCCGGCACTGATGCGGCGCCGGCGGCGGCAATGAAAATGGCCGCGGCGGCGCGCGGCGATATGCGGGCCGAAATGTCGCGTCGCGCCAGAGGCATGACATGCGCCACCGCCGGAGACATGGCCTTCACCAGCGGAATGTTGATGCCGGACGGTCCGAGCGCGAATTCGTCGCGCGTGCCGAGCTGGACGGCGCGACCGATGGCGGTGTTGGCGTTGGCATAAGCGAAGGACAGCTGGCCGCGCACCGAGGACACTGAGGCGGTTTCGGTGAGTAGGGCTTCGGCTGCCGGATTGGCGAAAATGATCTGCATATCGTCGGCGACGATCAGCACTGGATGGTCGAGGCTCTCAAGGATCGAGCGAAAGATGTCGGCCTTGCGCCGCTCGGCCTCGAACAGGTCGCCGATGGTCACCGCACGCCGGACATGGGGGGCGAGCCTGGACATCAGGTCGATATCCCTGGCTGAAATCTGGGGCCTGTCCTTGTCGGTAACCACCATCAGCGTGCCGGTGCGCGCCGGCTGCTTCATCAGCGCCACCCAGAAGAAATCGTCGAGACGGTTGGGTTCCACCCACTCGCGCACGATGCGGCTTTCGAGCCAGTTCTGGCGGGCGTCAGGGCCTTGCAGGGCGTAGACGCTGTCGACGGTCAACGGTATGTCGACTTCCATCTTCGGCACCGCCTTGAAAAATGGCACCTCGCAGGCGTAATCGCGCTGCAGCGGTTCAAGCAGGACCGGATCGCCGCAGGAAGTCGAGAACCGGGCCGAGTTGCTCGCCGTATCGACGACCGCCAGCATGGCAAGCCGGCCGAACGCCAATTTGCAGATTGATTCAAGCGTCGATGGCCAACGGCCGACATCGACAATCGAATCATAGATCGCTTCGACGATCTGCGGCAGGGCGCGACCGAATATGTTGGCCTGGATAGACACGTAGAGCCTCGTAAGTATTGCAGCGTAGTGGCAGGTCACACACTGTCTCCGCCTGGGGTCGCACACAACATAGCCGGGCTGGTTACGTCTGTGAAACGTCTCACAGCGGCGTTCGGTGTATTGTGAGCGCTTACGGGCTGGCCAGAACATGCCTGATGAGCCGTTGTCTAAGAGCGCTCGGGCCGGTCTGCGATACAAATCAAAGTGAATGGAATTGGAATTTTTCAGGGAATAAATGAGGAAACTTCCACATTGTCGATCAACCTGGTTCTGCCAAGCCACGCCGCGGCAAGCAGGCGGCCATCGCCGTCACGCCGCCACGAGGTGAGCGTCAGGCTCTCGCGCGCGGCGACATAGTCGACGCTGTCGAAGCCTGCCTCGAGAAGCGCGGCAGTGGCTTTACCGGTCACGCCGTTTTCATAGGCACCGGCCGCGAGCGCTGCCGCCGTCTGGCGCAAGATGACATTGAGCTGTCGCGCGACGTCGAGTTCGGCGGCGTCGAGATAGGCGTTGCGCGACGACATTGCCAGGCCATGCGCATCGCGCACGGTTGGCGCGCCGACGATGTCCACCGGCAAGTCGAGATCGCGGCAGAGCTTTCGGACGACGCAAAGCTGCTGGTAGTCCTTCTCTCCGAAGACGGCGTAGTCGGGCAGGGCTTGCAGAAAGAGCTTGGCCACGACCGTGGCGACGCCCTCGAAGAAGGTCGGCCTGAAATCCGATTCCAGGCCAGAAGACGGGCCGCCGACCGAAATCTTCGTTGCAAAGCCTGCCGGATACATTTCGGAAACCGTAGGCGTGAAGGCAAGCTGTGCGCCGGCCTCGGTCAGCCGGTCGAGATCGCGGGCCAGCTGCCGCGGATACTTGTCGAGATCTTCAGTGGGGGCGAACTGGGCCGGGTTGACGAAGATCGAGACGACGCAGCGATCGGCGGTTGCGAGCGCGGCCCTGACCAGCGAGATATGGCCGTCATGCAAAGCGCCCATGGTCGGCACCATGGCGACGCTCAGGCCTTCGCGCCGCCATTCGCGGATCTGCGCGCGAAGGCCGGGCACGGTGTCGACGACGAGCGGCTGGCTGATGGGGGGCCGGTTCATGCCTTGTCCTTGTCGCTCGCGGCTGAAAAGACGTGGCCCGGCCCGGGGAAGGTGCGGCTGCGCACCTCCGCTGCGTAGCGCGCCGCGGCATCGGCGACCGCGCTGCGCAAATCGGCGTATTCCTTGACGAATTTCGGCACCCGGTCGACCGTCAGGCCGACCATGTCGTCGATGACCAGGATCTGGCCGTCGCAATCGCGGCTGGCGCCGATGCCAATGGTGGGAATGGCAATGCGCCGGGTGAGGTCGGTGGCAACGGTCTCGACCGTGCCCTCGATGACCAGCGAAAACGTGCCGGCTTTCTCGACCGCGTCGGCGTCGCGCATGAGCGCGGCCACATTCTCCGGCGTGCGGCCCTTGATCTTGTAGCCACCGTCCTTTTCCACCGATTGCGGCTGCAAGCCGATATGGCCCATCACTGGAATGCCGGCCGCGACGATTGCCGCGATCTGGAGGGCGACTTCGACGCCGCCTTCCAGCTTCACCGCCTGGCAGCCGGTTTCCTCAGAGATGCGGCGCGCCGAGGCAAGGGCTTGCGCGGCCGAAGTCTCGTAGCTGCCGGCCGGCATATCGACCACCACGCAGGCCTTTGATGAACCGCGCATCACGGCCTGGCCATGGGCGATCATCATCTCCAGCGAGGCGCCGAGCGTGGTCTTGTGGCCATGCAGCACCATGGCAACGCTGTCGCCGACCAGGAGAAGGTCGACATGATCGTCGAGCAGGCGGGCGACGGGATAGGTGTAAGCGGTAAGGCATACGATCGGCACGCCGCCCTTGCGGGCGCGTATTGTCTCCGCACTGATCCTGGCGACAGCTAAGGCCATTCCTCACCTCCCGCAGCCGGCGTTGACTACAGCGCCGCGCGTCCCGTGGACGCGCAAAGGACGCTGTAGCACTTGGGTTTGCGCATGATCCTTTCCGAAAATCGATTTCGATTTTCGGGGTCATGCGGCAGCGCCGGGCGATGAGAGCTTTAGGAAGACGCAGCCGGCTTGGCAAGCGTCGGTTCGCAGGTGCGAAATGGATCGGCCAATGACCGAGCGTTTCGGCATGCCGTCAGTGCCGCAGGCGCCGCAAAACCCTTGCCTTCGCCAAGGCCTGACGCCATAAGCAGGGACAGCCACCGCCGCGCGCCCGCGAGGATCTGAATGAAAACTTTCCTTCTGCAGTTTTTCACCTGGTGGAACCGCCAGACGCTGGGAACCCGTTTTCACACCTGGCGCCACGGCAACAAGGTCGGCCAGGATGGGGCCGGCAACGTCTACTACGAAGGCGGCGTTGATTCGGAAGGCCGCACCCGCCGCTGGGTCATCTACGCCAATTATTCGGAGGCGTCGGCGATCCCCCCGGGCTGGCACGGCTGGATGCATCACCGCGTCGATGTGGCGCCGCCAAGCGACGACTATCGGCCGCGCGAATGGGAAAAGGCGCATGAGCCGAACCTCACGGGAACACCGGCGGCTTATCGCCCAAAGGGTTCCGTGCTCACCAATCAGCACCGTCCGCAGGTGACGGGCGACTACGATGCGTGGACGCCTGGTTCTTGACCGCCGGCCGGTCCTTTGTCGCCACAATTGGCGTTTAGCTGCTTGCTGATATGACAACGGCGAATAGCCTTGGGCGTGACAGAATCACCCGGGCCCAAACCACCGGTATCTCCGCATGAACATTTTCAGCCTGACATCGATGGCCGGACTGGCGGCAATTGGCGCTATCGCCATGTTCCCGACAGCGTTTGCCGCGGCGCAGGCGCCTGCGGCAGCACCCGCAATCTCCGATCGCATCACCAATCCGGTCGCCGAATTTGCCGGCATCGACAAGATCACCGGCCGTATCATCACCTTCGATGTCTACATCGACGAAACCGTGCAGTTCGGCGCTTTGCAGGTGACGCCGCGCATCTGCTATTCGCGGCCGGAGAATGAAGAGCCGAAGACCGATTCCTTCGTCGAAGTCGACGAGATCACGCTCGACCGCAAGATCCGCCGCATCTTCACCGGCTGGATGTTCGCCGAGAGCCCCGGCCTAAACGCCGTCGAGCACGCCGTCTATGACGTCTGGCTAAAGGGCTGCAAGCAGAAGTCGGATGTGCCGCCGCCCGACGCGGCCAGTGCCGAGACGCCCAAGGTCGACACGTCCAAGCCAAAGCCCGCCGCTGCTCCGGCCGCCGAACAGCCAGACCCCACGGAACCTGACGCGACCAACACCAACTGATCCTCCGGAACCGTGGTGGCAACTATGCGTTGGGCCATGGACGATGACGCATTTATGCGCTTGGAGGATATTCTGATGTCGGACAGCAAACGGATCACGGCCAGCAAAGACGACCTGCTCGAACTCGAAAAGGGGTTCTGGACGGGCGACGAAGCTTACTACGCCGCCAATGTCGACACAGAATGCCTGGTGGCATTTCCTGAGATGGCACAGGCAATGGACAATGCCGATCTGGCCAAGACAGCGACCAAGCCCAACCGCTGGCGCGACCTTCAGATCGACCTCAAGGGTATCATCGAGCCCGGCAGCGACATTATCATGCTGACCTATGAGGCTCATGCGACACGGGAAAACGGCGAGCCCTACGCGGCGCTGGTCAGCACTGGCTATGTCCACCGTGTCAACGGCTGGAAGATGATGTTCCATTCGCAGACGCCGATGGAAACCGCGAAGGGCTGACCCCTTTCACCGGTCGAGCCGGCTCGGCCGCTCGGTCTCCGATCAGGGATAAAAAACGGCTTCGCCCTTCAGCGCGTCGGCCAACATCTTCTCGTATTTGACGCGCGGCACGTCGACCGCGCCGAAGCGTTTGAGATGCTCAGTGGTGAATTGCGTGTCGAGCAGGGCAAAGCCGCGCGCCTTCAGCCGCTCGACCAGATGATACAGGCAGGTCTTGGACGCGTCGGTTTCCCGGGCGAACATGCTTTCGCCGAAGAACACGCGACCGAGCGAGACGCCATAGAGGCCGCCGACCAGCCGTTCCTCGCGCCATGCCTCGACCGAATGGCAGTGCCCCAGACGGTGCAGTTCGATATAGGCTTCGCGGATCGGCGCGTTGATCCAGGTCGAGCGGCGCTCCTCGCGCTTTTCGGCGCAGCCGTCGATCGTCGCCTCGAAATCGAAATCGAAGCGGATGTCGAACGGGTGCTTGCGGATCGTCTTCCGCAAGCTCTTCGGCGTGTGGAAGCCATCGAGCGGTATGATGCCGCGCGTCTCCGGCCGCACCCAGAACACTTCCGGGTCGGAAGCGCTCTCGGCCATCGGGAAGACGCCCGAGGCATAGGCCTTGAGCAACAGGTCGGTCGGAATGCGATAGCCGGGAGCGTAAGGACGGGTCATCGCGGCATCATAGCGGCAAGTCGGGCGCTATTCCTCTTTGGCCAGATACTTTTCCAGCCAGTGGATGTCGTAGTCGCCATTGGCGATATCGGCATTGCCGACCAGGTCGCGAAACAGCGGCAGCGTCGTCTTGATGCCATCGACGACGAACTCGTCGAGCGCCCGGCGCAGCCGCATCATGCATTCGACGCGGTTGCGGCCGTGCACGATCAGCTTGCCGATCAGGCTGTCATAATAGGGTGGGATCTTGTAGCCGGAATAGACACCGGAATCGACGCGGATGCCCAGACCGCCAGGCGTGTGGAAATGCGTAATCGTGCCGGGCGAAGGCGTGAAGGTGCGCGGGTCCTCGGCATTGATGCGGCATTCTATGGCGTGGCCGTTGAACTTGATGTCCTCCTGGCGCACCGAAAGCCCGCCGCCGGAGGCAACGCGGATCTGTTCATGGACGAGATCGATGCCGGTGATCGCCTCCGTCACCGGATGCTCGACCTGCAGCCGCGTGTTCATCTCGATGAAGTAGAACTCGCCATTCTCGTACAGGAATTCGATGGTGCCTGCGCCGGAGTAGCCGAGGTCGGCGATGGCCTTGGCACAGATATTGCCGATGCGGGCGCGCTCCTCGGCGTTGAGGGCCGGCGAGGGCGCCTCTTCCCAGACTTTCTGGTGGCGGCGTTGCAGCGAACAGTCGCGCTCGCCGAAATGCACGCCGCGGCCGGCGCCGTCGCCGAATACCTGCACCTCGATGTGGCGCGGCTTTTCCAAGTATTTCTCGATGTAGACGGCATCGTCGCCGAAGGCGGCTCCCGCTTCCGTGCTCGCTGTCTGCAAGGCGATCTCGAGGTCAGCCTCGGTAAGGGCGACCTTCATACCGCGCCCGCCACCGCCTGCCGATGCCTTGATGATCACGGGATAGCCGATCTCGGCGGCAATGCGCCTGGCTTCCTTTTGATCGGTGACGGCGCCGTCGGAGCCCGGCACAACCGGAATGCCGAGCCGCTTTGCGGTGCGCTTGGCCTCGATCTTGTCGCCCATGATGCGGATGTGGTCGCCCGACGGGCCGATGAAGGTGATGTTGTGGGCGGCGAGAATGTCGGCGAACTTGGCGTTTTCCGACAGGAAGCCATAGCCCGGATGCACGGCATCGGCGCCTGTGATCTCGCAGGCTGCGACGATCTGGTGGATGTTGAGATAGCTGTCGCGCGACGGCGGCGGACCGATGCACACGCTTTCGTCGGCGAGCCTGACATGCATGGCGTCAGCGTCGGCGGTCGAATGCACGACCACGGTCTGGATGCCGAGTTCCTTGCAGGCGCGCAGCACCCGAAGCGCGATTTCGCCGCGGTTGGCGATGAGGATCTTCTGGAACATCCGGCCCGCTCTACTCGATCACGACGAGCGGCATGCCGTACTCGACCGGCTGGCCGTCCTCGAACAGGATCGCCGTCACCGTGCCGGCGCGCGGCGAAGGGATCTGGTTCATCGTCTTCATCGCTTCGATGATCAGCAGCGTCTGGCCTTCCTTGACCTTCTGGCCGACTTCGATGAAGGCCTTGGCGTCGGGCGAGGGCGCGAGATAGGCGGTGCCGACCATCGGCGAGGGGACCGCGTTCTTGGACGGGTCGGCCACTGCTGGTGCGGTAGCCGCGCCCGCCGCGGGCTGCTGCGCTGCCGGAGCATAACCGGCCTGCGGTGCGGCGATGGCGTGGACGGCCGGCGCCTGGCGCGATACGCGCACCTTCAGGTCGCCGAGCTCGACTTCGATCTCGGTGAGATTGGTGTCGTTCAGTATGCCCGCCAGATCGCGGATCAGTTGCTGGTCAACACCGGTCTTCTTTATCGACATTTTCGAGCCTTCTGTTTGTGGGCCGGTCATAGGCGTGCCGCCAGCCCCTGCAGCGCCAGCGAGTAGCCAAGCGGCCCGAACCCGCAGATCATGCCGACAGCGACCGGCGCGACCATGGAGATGTGGCGGAATGGTTCCCGCGCGTGGATGTTGGAGAGGTGAACTTCGGCGACGGGCAGCGGCGCGACAGCGCGGATGGCGTCGTGAATGGCAATCGAGGTGTGGCTGTAGGCACCCGGATTGATGACGATGCCGGCTGCCTTGTCGCCGGCTTCCTGGATCCAGTCGACGAGGTCGCCCTCATGGTTCGACTGGCGAAAATCAATCTCGAGGCCAAGCGCGGCGCCCGCCTGCTTGCAGTCGTCGGCGATCGCGGCAAGCGTCTTGCCGCCATAGATGCCCGGCTCGCGCTTGCCGAGCGCGTTCAGGTTGGGGCCGTTCAGGACGAAAATCGTTTTCAAAAATGCCGACCTTTTCCGACGCCGGCCTCAAGCCGGCGCGCAGGGCCTTCTATAATGGGCATAGCCGCCCGCGGAAAGAGCACAAGTGCGATCTTTCACTGTCCACAACAGGCGGAAATGTGCCCGTGAGAAATAGGCTCGCGTGCAAGATCAGAGTGCGGCTTTCGCCGCCTCGATCTTTTCAGCCAGCACTTCCTGGCCGAGCGCGCCGAACACCACTTCATTGCCGACGACATAGGACGGCGTTCCGGTGATGGCCAGCTTGTTGGCGAGGTCGAAGGTCTTGGAGAAGGCCTCGGTGATGGTCGGGTCCTTCATCTTCTCGCGCAATTTCGCCTCATCGGCGCCTAGCGACAGCGCAACCTTGATGGCCGCCGCCTCGGTGGCGCGGCCCTGGCCGCCGAGCAGGGCGTTGTGGAACTCGCCGTATTTCTCCGGATGCATCAGGTGGAAAGCCATCGAGACGACGCTGGCCTTTTGCGAATCCGGCCCGAGGATCGGGAATTCCTTGAGCACGAAGCGCAGCTCCGGATCGGCCTTTGTCAGAGCCTGCATGTCGTCGATGGCGCGTTTGCAGAAGCCGCAATTGTAGTCGTAGAATTCGACGATGGTGACCTTGCCCTTCGGATTGCCGACGACGCCGTCGAAGGTCGAGTTGAAAATCTCGGACTTGGCCTTCTCGATGACGCCGAGGCTGGCTATGCGCTGCTCTTCCTTCTGCTTGGCCTCGAGCGCCTCCTGCACTTCGAGCAGCACTTCGGGGTTCTTCAGGAGATAGTCGCGGATAATGCCCTCGACCTCAGTGCGATCGATCTTGGTGTCGGCAGAGGCGGTCTGCACGGTCTGCGCCGTGCCGGCCTTGGCCACCTGCGGACTGCCGGCAACGAACCCGAAAGCGAGCATGGCAAGAACAGCCGCCACTCCCGTCGTGCCGAGCAATATTGCCTTGTTCATCGTCTCATCCTCTTTACCGGTTCCGGTCTATCCTAGTCGCCGCGGGCGACCGGAAGGTTCATTTCTTGAGTTTGCCTGAAGGGTTGTAGTTTATGATGTCCTGCGCCCGAATCCAGCCGGGTTCGCCACGCTTCAAGTCCTTTTGCGCGCGCATGGCGAAAATTTTCGCATTCGTGTAATCGCCGGAATAGAAATGGCCCTCGGCGGTGGCGAGTTCCGCCGCCGGAATGTTGCCAAGCTCGCCATAGGCCTGGGCGAGATAGCGGTATCCGACCGTGTTTTCCTTGTCGCGCCCGAGGCCGTTGTTGATCTGCACCACCGCCTTCTTCAGCGAATCGGGCGTGCCGATGGCCATCAGCGCCTGGCCGAGAGAAACGGGCAACAGGCCCGACCTCACCGGATCGAGGCTGACCGCCTTGGCATAGGCGTCCGCGGCGTCCTTGGGCTTGTTGGCCTTCATCAGTATGTCGCCGCGCATTTCCTGGAAGTAGGGGTTCTTCGGCTGTTCCTTGATCAGTGCATTGGCCTTGGTCAGCGCCGCACCCAGATTGCCGTAGAGATAGGCCATCTGCGCTTCGCCATAGCGCGAGGCGAGGCTGCCCGGGGCCTTGCGGATCAGCCGCGTGGCCGCGGCCTGGCCGCCCATATAGGCGGCGATCTTGATGCGCATCATGTCGTGCCGCTGCTGCAGTGCCGGCGGATCGACCTTGTCGACGTTAGGGCTCTGCTTGACCAGCACTTCGAGATTGGCGATGCGCTCCTGCGGCATCGGGTGGCTGATGCGGTAGGGATCGACCTGCGTGCCGGAAAGCGACAGCGCGCTCTGGAAGCGCGCGAAGGTCTTCAGCATGCCCATGCCGGACTGGCCGGTGGCATTGAGATAGGTGATGGCAGAGCGGTCGGCGGTCGACTCTTCGGTGCGCTGGTAGGCAAGAATGCTGCGCTGCGCCATCTCGCCGCCGCCCGCGGCGACACCCATGCCGGCGCCGGCAAGGCCGCGGCTGTTGGTGGTGGCGCCGGCAACGATGGCGCCGGCGCCAAGCAGCGTGGCGATGATGGCCATGGTCTTGGCGCGCTCGAGCTGGTCGCGCAATTTCTGCTGATGGCCGCCTGCGATGTGGCCGGCCTCATGGGCGATGACGCCGATGATCTCGTTGGGCGTTTCGGCCTGCATCAGCGCGCCGGTGTTGATGAACAGCCGGCGCCCGGTAACGAAGGCGTTGAAGCTCTGATCGTTGACCAGAACGATATCGACACCGTCATTGGCAAGACCGGCCGCCTTGAAGATCGGCCGCGCATAGTCGCGCACCAGCGCCTCGATCTCGGCATCGCGCACAACCGGCACCGCCTGGGCGAAGGCCGTCACCGAGCCGGTGACAGCGACGGCGGCGGCAAGCAAAAGCGTCGCGAAGCCGCGCGCTGTCTTCCCCATGGAAGATTTGGACATTGTCGATTTGGGTCGGCTCAGCATGAGGTCCACTGGTAAACGAGCGGGCGAACGATGAAAAGTCACGGCACCGAAACTAGGCGAACTTGTGATCCTCACATCAATCGGGCATTTGTGCGGCGCTGCCGCCGGTTGATGGCTTTGAGCGGCGGGCCGGACGGAAAGATTGAGGTCAAATGGTAGTTTCGCTGTCGCGCCGCGGTGAAGTCGAGCCGTTTCACGCCATGGACATTCTGGCCGAAGCCAACCGGCTGAAGGCGACGGGCGTGCCTGTCGTCTCCATGGCCGTCGGCCAGCCATCCGATCCGGCGCCCGTGGGCGTGAGGGAAGCAGCCGCAAATGCGCTGAGGATCGGACGCATCGGCTATACCGACACGCTCGGTCTGGCGGATCTGCGTAAGGCGATCGCGACGCATTGTGGCGACCATTACGGGATCGATGTCGCGCCGAACCGGATCGCCGTGACCACGGGATCGTCGGCCGCCTTCAATCTGGCATTCCTGGCGATGTTCGATCCCGGCGACCGCGTCGCCATCGCAGCACCCGGCTATCCGGCCTACCGCAACATCATGGCCGCGCTCGGTATCCAGATCGTCGAGATCGAGCTCGGCAGCGACGCCTATCTTCATGCCGAACATTTGAAATCGACGCACCGGGAAAAACCGCTGAAGGGCGTGTTGTTCGCCAGCCCGGCCAATCCGACAGGTGCGGTCATTCCCGTCGACGAGTTGTCGGCACTGGTGAGGACAGCCGAAGAACTCGGCATCGCGGTGATATCGGACGAAATTTATCACCGGCTGGCCTATGCCGCGCCCGACACCACGGCGCTGGCCCATGGCTCAGGCGTGACGGTGATCAATTCCTTCTCGAAATATTATTGCATGACCGGATGGCGCATCGGCTGGATGGTGCTGCCGGAAGCTCTGGTGAGGCCGATCGAGCGCATCGCCCAGAGCCTCTACATCTCGCCGCCGGAACTGTCGCAGATCGCGGCGATCGAAGCCTTCAAGGCGACGCAAGAGCTGGAAGCGGTAAAGGCGCGCTATGCCTGGAACCGCGAGCTGTTGATGCGGCGCCTGCCGGAACTCGGATTTCCCTTGGCGGCGCCGATGGACGGCGCCTTCTACGCTTTCTGCGATGTCACCCGGCATACCAATGACAGCATGGCCTTTGCGCGCAAAATGCTGGCCGAAGCGCATGTGGCGGCGACGCCCGGTCGCGATTTCGATCCGCTGGCAGGACACCGCACGATGCGCTTTTCCTATGCCGGCAGCCATGACGACATGGTCGAGGCGATGGCGCGCATCGAGCGCTGGCTGAAATAGCGGGGACGAGCATGCCGGATCTTGAACAAGCGCTGGCCGACGTCGCCGCCGAGATGGCCGAGCGCTCCGATCGCGGCGAGGTCGCCACCTACATTCCGCAGCTCGGCAAGGTCGATCCGAACAAATTCGGCATTGCCGCCGTGACCAATGACGGCCGCGTGCTGGTCGCCGGCGACGCCGACCAGGCGTTTTCGATCCAGTCCATCTCCAAGGTGTTTACGCTTACGTTGGCGCTCGGCAATGTCGGCGACGCGCTGTGGCAGCGTGTCGGACGCGAGCCGTCGGGCAATCCGTTCAACTCGATCGTGCAACTCGAGCATGAGAACGGCATTCCGCGCAATCCGTTCATCAATGCCGGCGCCATCGTCGTGTCCGACATACTGCTTGCCGGCCACCAGCCGCGCGAGGCGATCGGCGAAATCCTGCGCTTCATCCAGTTCCTTGCCGATGACGAAACCATCATCATCGACCGCGAGGTCGCGGCTTCCGAACGCGCCACCGGCTATCGCAACTTCGCGCTTGCCAACTACATGAAATCCTTCGGCAATCTCAACCATGCACCGGAGCTGGCGCTGGGCGTGTACTTCCACCATTGCGCCATCGCCATGAGCTGCCGGCAATTGGCGCTGGCCGGCCGCTTCCTCGCCAATGGCGGCAGAAACCCGGCAACCGGGCACTCCGTGGTGTCTGCCGAGCGGGCGCGGCGCATCGGCGCCATGATGCTGACCTGCGGCCACTATGACGGTTCCGGCGATTTCGCCTTCCGTGTCGGCATTCCCGGCAAAAGCGGCGTCGGCGGTGGCATATTGGGGATCGTGCCGGGTGTTGCTTCGCTCGCCGTATGGTCGCCGGGCTTGAACGCCAACGGCAATTCCAAGCTGGGGTCGATCGCCTTGGAAAAACTGGCCAGGATGATGAACTGGTCGATTTTCGCCCCCTGACGCCTTCCGTCATTCGTGCATGCAAAAATCCCGCGCCGTGGTTTGAACGGCGCGGGATTTTTGTCAGGAACCTATCTTAATCGGCTGAATAGCTTAGAAAAAGCCCTTCCGCTGCCACCAGCCGGCGCGCTTCGGCTTTTCCTCGGCCTTTGCCTCGTCGGCAACGCTGGAGGAAACCACCGGCACCGCGGAGGTATCCGCGGCCACGGCTTTGCGCCGTGACGGGCGAGCCTTGGCGGGCTCGTCGTCGGTCGTTTCCGTGGCGGCATCGGCCGCAGCGGGGGCGGCTGCTTCGACGGCAGCTTCCGGTGCAGCCTCGGCCGCCGTCTCATCGGCGACTTCCACCACAGCCTTCTTTGCCCTTGAAGCGCGCTTCTTCTTCGGCTTTTCGGCTGGAGCGTCGTCGTTCGCCGCGGCGGGAGCCGCTGCTTCTTCAACCGCTACGGCTGCTACGGGCTCGCTTGCGGCCGTTCCGACTTCAGCGGCCTCGGCCACCGAGGCGGTTTCGCCGGCTTCGGTCTCCGTGCCGTCTTCGCGACGATTGCGCTTGCCGCCGCGCTTGCCGCGACGGCGCTTCTTGCCCTGGGCGTCATCTGATGCTTCCACCATTTCGACGGCGCCAACCTGGGCTTCGTCTTGCTGTGTTGCATCGTCATCGCCTGGTTCAGCGGCAAAGTCGTCGCTTGCCGCCGAAACCGAAGCACCTTCGGCGCCATGCTCGCGATCGCCATGTTCGCGTTCGCGATCCTTGCCGCCGCGCCGCCTGCGGCGCTTGCGACGCTTGCGATCGCGGCCTTCGCCGTCCTCAGCCGATCTCGGCTGCTGCTGCTGCGACTGCGGCTGCGCCTGACGCGGCTGCTCTGCCTGTACCACAACCTCGTCGTCTTCCTCCTCGATGACGATCTCGTCCTCGGGCTCTTCCGGCTCGACATAGGCCGGGAAGGTTCGCGCTTCGACAAAGCCTTCCGGCTTTTCGGCAATGGCGCCGCGGAAGATCGCGTAGTGCTGCACACCGACCGTATCATCGGCCTCGACGGTGATGGTCAGGCCAAAGCGGCTTTCGAGTTCCACCAGCGTGCCGCGCTTGTGGTTGAGCACATAGAGAGCGGTCGCCGCCGGGGTCCGCACCGTGATGTGGCTGCGCGAATCCTTGAGCAGGAATTCCTCGATCGCCCGCACCACCATCAGCGCCACCGACGAATCGGAGCGCACATGGCCGGTGCCGCCGCAATGCGGGCAGGGCTTCATGGTCGATTCCAGCACGCTGGCGCGGATGCGCTGGCGAGACATCTCCATCAGGCCGAAATGCGAGATGCGGCCGACCTGGATGCGGGCTCGGTCGTTCTTGAGGTGATCCTTCAGCCGCTTCTCGACGGAGCGGTTGTTGCGGTTCTCCTCCATGTCGATGAAGTCGATGACGATCAGGCCGGCGAGATCGCGCAGCCTCAATTGCCTGGCGACTTCTTCCGCCGCTTCAAGGTTGGTGTGGAGAGCGGTGTCCTCGATCGAGTGCTCCTTGGTGGAGCGGCCCGAATTGACGTCGATGGCGACCAGCGCCTCGGTCTGGTTGATGATGATGTAGCCGCCGCTCTTCAGCGTCACCTGCGGCTGCAGCATGCGGTCGAGCTGCGCCTCGATGCCGTTGCGCACGAAGATCGGCGTCGTGTCGCGGAACGGCTGAACCACCTTGGCGTGGCTCGGCATCAGCATGCGCATGAAATCCTTGGCCTCGCGATAGCCTTCCTCGCCGGAGACAAGAATCTCGTCGATATCCTTGTTGTAGAGGTCGCGCACCGAGCGCTTGATCAGGCTGCCTTCCTCATAGACGAGGGCAGGGGCGGTGGATTGCAGCGTCAGGTTGCGGACGTTTTCCCAAAGCCGCATCAGATATTCGTAGTCGCGCTTGATTTCCGCCTTGGTGCGGCTTTCGCCGGCGGTGCGCAGGATGACGCCCATGCCCTGCGGCACTTCGAGATCGGCAACGACCTCCTTGAGGCGCTTGCGGTCGACCGCACTGGTGATCTTGCGCGAAATGCCGCCGCCGCGTGCGGTGTTGGGCATCAGCACGGAATAGCGGCCGGCAAGCGACAGATAGGTGGTGAGTGCAGCGCCCTTGTTGCCGCGCTCTTCCTTGACCACCTGCACCAGCAGAATCTGCCGGCGCTTGATGACTTCCTGAATCTTGTACTGGCGGCGCACCGGCTTGCGGCGGCTGCGCACCTCTTCCAGCGCATCCTCGGCGCCTACGGATTCGATCTCGTGGTCGTCCGGATGCGAGGACTGCACCTCTTCCAGCATGCCGCGGTCATTGTCCCCGGAGGTGGCTTCGCCGCTTGCCTCGCTGGACGACCTTTCGTCACCCGGCTCCGCCGCAGGGACAGCTTCGGAGATCACATCCGCTTCGACGCTTGCCGCAATCGATGTCGGGCCGCCTTCCGACGGTTCGCTCCCGGATGTCTCGGCGTCGGAAGCTTCGCTGTCGCCATGCCCGGCATGATCGTCATGCCCGGCGGTATCGGCCGCGGCATGCTCGGAAGCAGGCTCTTCGGAGACGGCATCGCTGCCGGCATCGCCATGTTCGCCGTTCTCATCATCGGCGCCGGCGTCGCGCTTGTGTTCGCCGCGCTCACGACCCTTGCCGCCGCGCCGGCGGCCGCGCCGGCCGCGATCGCGGCTCTGGCGGTCGTCGCCGTCATTGTCCTCGTTCTCCTCGTCCTCGGCTTCCTGCGCTTCAGCGCGCAGCAAAGCCTGACGATCGGCGACCGGGATCTGGTAATAGTCGGGGTGAATTTCACTGAAGGCGAGGAAACCGTGACGGTTGCCGCCATATTCGACAAAGGCTGCCTGAAGGGAAGGTTCGACGCGCGTTACGCGGGCGAGATAGATGTTTCCTTTGAGCTGCTTCTTGTCCTGGGATTCAAAGTCGAATTCTTCAATACGGTTACCGCGGATAACGACAACGCGTGTTTCCTCCGGGTGGGAGGCGTCTATCAGCATTTTGTTGGGCATTATTTCGTTTCCTCCCGGCAGCCGTCAGCCGCAGCTTGCGAGGCAAAGCCCGCTGCTGCGTGTCTGGGATGTGGGTGCCGGATGTCTGAATGTCCGCCGGACGCCGCTTGAGCGCCATGGCGGTGCCGCCCGCAGCCACAATGGCGCGGTTTGATGCGGACCTTTCCATGATTGCGCTTGAAGCCATCGTCACCAGCAGAACCTTTTGAACCAAAGCCCGGACGAACCGGACCAGCTTGTTTGCTCATACAGAGCCGGCACGGGAACAAACCCGGCCGTTTTCCTCACGCAGGCGATTCCCCCGCCACGGGCGCACACCTGCGAAATTCGTCGCGATCACCTAAGCCTTTTCGCTGGAGCGAAAGGAGCCGCCTTTCATCTGACCTGTAGCAGGAAGCTGCGGGAGAAGCGGTTCCAGGATTGCAGTGATCCACCATCGCTTTTATGATTTGACGGGGTGGAAGGCAACCCCGATTTCGGATGCCGGCAAAAAGCAGTGCCGTAACGGAAGCACAGGCCTTAATCCTCAATGAAAAGGCTTGGTTAACCTTCTCTGGATACCAATCGTTAATCGAGTCTGCGGCCTGACCGGCATTTCGACCAACCACGCGGGCGCAAGGCGCCAAACCGGGAGCGACTGCAAAGAAATGGGACTGGCGGGCACCACAGACAAGGGCCATGGCCGTGCAGGCCGTTTCCTGCGCGCTGCCGGTGTGCTGTTGCTGCTGGCGCTTTGCCTTGCTTTTGCGCCGGTTTCACGCGCCGCCGATGCGCCACTCGGCGCCACCGCCTACAAGATGGCCGGCGACGCAACCAAGATGCGCATCGTCATCGATTTCGACCGCGAGCCCGACATCAAATGGTTCCTGCTGCGCGGCCCCAACCGGCTGGTCGTGGACCTGCCGCGCACCCGATTCGCCATTGGCGCGAAGGACGCCAAGGCCCGCGGCCTGGTCAAAGCGGTGCGTTATGGCGATCAGGGCGAGGGATCGCGGCTGATCCTGACCGGCAAGGGGCCGTTCTCGGTCGACAAGCTCGAGGTGCTCAAGAACGAGGACGGCGCAGGCTATCGCATCGCCATCGACGTGTCGGCAGCCTCCGACCGCGAGTTCGACGAAGCCCTTGCCAACCAGGCGCTGACCACCGGCTCGACCGTCTCCACCGACAAGGGCTCCAGGGTCGGCACAGGGCCGATCTCCAATCCCGGGCATCGCTTCACCATCGTCATCGATCCCGGCCATGGCGGCATCGACGGTGGCGCCGAAGGCCTCAACGGCACCATCGAGAAGAACGTGACGCTGGCCTTCGCCACCGAACTGCGCGACAAGCTCGCCGCCGTCGGCAACTACGACGTGTTCATGACGCGCGATTCCGACGAGTTCCTGCGGCTCGATGACCGCGTGCGCATCGCCCGTCAGCACGAGGCCGACCTTTTGATCTCGATCCATGCCGACACGATCAGCGTCAAGGGTATCAGAGGCGCCACCGTCTATACCGTCTCCGACAAGGCGTCCGATCCGCAAGCGCAGGCGCTTGCCGACCGTGAAAACCTCTCCGACCAGTTCGCCGGCATGGTGATCAAGGACGACAACAAGGAAGTCACCGACATACTGATCGACCTGATCCGCCGCGAGACGCATAATTTCTCGATGAGCTTTGCCCACACTCTGGTCGGCCAGTTGTCCACCAGCGTCGGCCTGATCAACAATCCGCAGCGTTCGGCCGGTTTCAAAGTGCTGAAAGCGCCCGATGTGCCGTCGGTGCTGGTGGAACTCGGCTATCTCTCCAACGCCAAGGATGAAGCGCAACTGCTCGACGCCGACTGGCGCGGCAAGGCGGCGGAGAGCATCACCAACGCCGTCGCCCTGTTTGCCTCCGCCAAGATGGGAACGGGAACCGGAGGCTGAGATGGTCGCCGCCGCCCACGACCGGAGGCAGCGTTGCACGACGACAACACCAGGCGCTTTTATTTCAGGTGGGGGATGCCTAAACCGGGCACTGCCGTATTTTGCCCACATGGTGGCGACATGGGTTTTCCATCACGGATCGGGACAGTTGCGAAGGCTTGCGCGAAAGGCGGCTTCGTCTAGGAAATTCCCGGACCTCGGACTGGAGCGGGCATGATTCGTCTTATCGGCTATTTCTTTGGTATCGGCACGACGCTGGCGCTTATCGTCGCCGCGGGCGTGGCGATATACATCAGCCATCTATCGAAAGACCTGCCCGACTACGAGGTTCTGGCCAAGTACGAGCCGCCAGTGACGACCCGCATCCATGCTTCCGACGGCTCGCTGATGGCCGAATATGCGCGCGAACGGCGGCTCTATCTACCGATCCAGGCGGTTCCGGACCGGGTCAAGGCGGCGTTCCTGTCGGCCGAGGACAAGAATTTCTACAACCATCCCGGCATCGACATCACCGGGCTTGGCCGCGCCATCTACGTCAACCTGCAGAATCTGGGTTCGGGCAGGCGCCAGGTCGGCGCCTCGACCATCACCCAGCAGGTGGCGAAGAACTTCCTCTTGTCCTCGGACCAGACCTACGAGCGCAAGATCAAGGAGATGATCCTGGCCTTCCGCATCGAGCAGGCTTATTCGAAGGACCGCATCCTTGAGCTCTATCTCAACGAAATCTTCTTCGGTTTCGGCGCCTATGGCGTTGCGGGCGCGGCACTGACCTATTTCGACAAGTCGGTCAACGAACTCACCGTCGCGGAAGCCGCTTATCTGGCGTCGCTGCCGAAGGGGCCCAACAACTACCATCCCTTCAAGCATGCCGACCGCGCCATCGAGCGCCGCAACTGGGTCATCGACCAGATGGTCGAGAACGGCTACGTGACGCGCGAGGAAGGCGACAAGGCCAAGGCCGAGCCGCTTGGCGTGACGCCGCGCCGCAATGGCTCCTATCTGTTTGCGGGTGAATATTTCACCGAGGAAGTGCGCCGCCAGATCATCTCGCGCTATGGCGAGAACGCGCTCTATGAGGGCGGCCTTTCGGTGCGCACGACGCTCGATCCGAAGATCCAGCTCATCGCCCGCAAGTCGATGCAGAACGGCTTGCTCAAATACGACACGCTGCGCGGCTATCGCGGACCGGTGACGCATATCGATGCTTCCGGCGACTGGGGCGTGGCGCTGGGCAACGTCAAGGGGCTGGAAGACGTGCCGGAATGGTCGCTTGCCGTCGTGCTCGACAGCTCGGCGACCGGCCTTTCCATCGGCCTGCAGCCGACGCGGCAGATATCAGGCGACATCGTCAAGGAACGCGTCGAAGGCGCCGTCAGCAAGGAAGACATGAGCTTTGCCATGCGCCATGTGGTCGATGGCAAGACGGTCAAGGCCAAGTCTCCGGCCGATGTACTGCAGCCCGGTGACGTCATCTTCGTGCAGAAGAACGAAGGGTCGGAAGGCGCCTACACGTTGCGCCAGGTGCCGGAAGTGGAGGGCGGCCTGATCGCCATGGATCCACATACCGGCCGCGTGCTGGCCATGGTCGGCGGCTTCTCCTATGCGCAGTCGGAGTTCAACCGCGCCACGCAGGCGATGCGCCAGCCGGGATCGTCCTTCAAGCCGATCGTCTATTCGGCCGCGCTCGACAATGGCTATACGCCGGCCTCGGTGATCATGGACGGACCGATCACCATCCAGAGCGGCACCACGACCTGGACGCCGAAGAACTATGACGGCACGGTGGCCGGTCCCGCGACCTTGCGTTCCGGCATCGAAAAGTCGCGGAATTTGATGACGGTGCGGCTCGCCAACGACATGGGCATGAAGCTGGTGGTGGAATATGCCGAGAGGTTCGGCGTCTACGACCATCTGGCGCCGTATCTGCCGATGGCGCTGGGTTCCGGCGAGACGACGGTGATGCGCATGGTGTCGGCCTATTCGATCATGGCCAATGGCGGCAAGTCGATCAAACCCTCGCTCATCGACCGCATCCAGGACCGCTACGGCAAGACCGTGTTCAAGCAGGACGAGCGCGGCTGCGAAGGTTGCAATGCGCCCGAATGGAACAACCAGCCCGAACCGGAACTGGTCGACAATTCCGAGCAGGTGCTCGATCCGATGACCGCCTACCAGATCACCTCGATGATGGAAGGCGTCGTCCAGCGCGGCACCGGCGCCACCATCGCCGAGCTTGGCCGCCACATCGCCGGCAAGACCGGAACGACCAATGACGAGAAAGACGCCTGGTTCATCGGCTATACGCCGAACCTCGTCGTCGGCCTCTACATGGGTTACGACACGCCACGCGGTCTCGGCCATGGCGCCACCGGCGGTGGTCTGGCGGCGCCTATCTTCAAGGACTTCATGCGCGTTGCGCTGGACGGCACGCCCAATGTCGACTTCAAGGTGCCGGAAGGCATGAACCTGGTCGCGATCAACCGCAAGACCGGCATGCGTGCCGCGTCGGGCGATCCCGGCACCATCATCGAAGCCTTCAAGCCCGGCACCGGCCCAGCCGACAGCTATTGGGTGATCGGCATGGGCGCCGACGGGTCCAACGGCGCCGGCGGACCGCTATCGCCGCAGGCTACGGAAGCCATCCAGGCACCCGGCGGCGGACTCTACTGACGACCTGATTTTTTACGTCGAGTGGGCTGGCTTGTTGAGCCGGCCCATTTCGCTTTACAGGCAGCAATGCCGTGCCTATGTATCGCGCCGACCCAAGCGCCACTTCAAAAACAGGACAGAACAACCAGCCATGCGCGCGGAAACGCAGAATATTGTCGACGAGATCAGGCAGGCGATCACCCTGCTGAGGAGGCATCTTTGACTGGGATCAGGCTATAAAGCGGCTTGAATACCTGAACGTGCGCGCCGAGGATTCCAGCCTCTGGAATGATCCGCTGGAAGCGCAAAAGCTGATGCGCGAGCGCCAGGGCCTCGAAGACGGGATCGCCGGCGTCAAAAGCCTGACTCAGGCGCTGGAAGACAATATCGGCCTGATCGAACTGGGTGAGGAAGAGGGCGACCAGAGCGTGATCGCCGAGGCGGAAGCAGCCCTCCGCTCGATGCAGGGCGAGGCCAAGGCCCGCCAGGTCGAGACGCTGCTGTCGGGCGAGGCCGACGCCAACGACACCTATCTCGAAGTCCATGCCGGCGCCGGCGGCACCGAGAGCCAGGACTGGGCCTCGATGCTTCTGCGCATGTACACGCGCTGGGCCGAGCGTCGCCGTTTCAAGGTCGAAGTGCTGGAAGTCCATGACGGCGAAGAGGCCGGCATCAAGTCCGCCACGCTCCTGATCAAGGGCCACAATGCCTATGGCTGGCTGAAGACCGAGTCGGGCGTTCATCGCCTGGTCCGCATTTCACCCTATGACAGCAATGCGCGCCGCCACACGTCCTTCTCCAGCGTCTGGGTCTACCCGGTCGTCGATGACAGGATCGAGATCGACGTCTCGGAATCCGATGTACGCATCGACACCTACCGCTCATCCGGTTCGGGCGGCCAGCACGTCAACACCACGGACTCGGCGGTTCGCATCACCCATATCGCCACCGGCATCGCGGTTGCCTGCCAGGCCGAACGCTCGCAGCACAAGAACAAGGCGAAGGCCTGGGAAATGCTGCGCTCGCGCCTTTACGAGGAAGAGCTGAAGAAGCGCGAAGCGGTGGCCAATGCCACAGAAGCGTCGAAGAGCGACATCGGCTGGGGTCACCAGATTCGTTCCTATGTGCTGCAGCCCTACCAGTTGGTGAAGGACCTGCGCACCGGCGTCGAGAGCACCAGCCCGTCGAGCGTGCTCGACGGCGACCTCGACGACTTCATGGAAGCCTCGTTGTCGCAGCGCATCGAGGGCGGTGCCGGTGAAGCCGTGGCCGACCTCGACTAGGATATGTTCATATTCAGCTGAGGCCGGCCTGCGAATGGATGATACCTGCGCTTCCGCCACTTTCTTGAATAAGAACATCCCTTGGCGGGGGAGCGAAGGAGGAACCATGACTCGCAGGCTCACCGGCAAATGCTTTTGCGGCACGGTTCAGTATGAAGTGGCGGACGAGTTCGTCTATGCCGCGATCTGCCATTGTTCGAACTGCCGGCGCACCACAGGTTCCGCCTTCAAGCCCTTCGCCGGCATCGAGCGCGAGAAACTTGCCCTTGCCGAAGGGCATCACGGGCTCATCCATTTCGGCGATGACAGCGGCCACGATGCGCATTGCAGCCGCTGCGGCTCGTTGCTGTATTCGCTGGTCCGCGACGGCGCCTATGTCCATGTCGCCATGGGCACGCTGGTCGACGATCCGACGATCCGGCCGACCGCGCACATCTTCGTCGGCTCCAAAGCGCCATGGTTCACCATCGCCGACGACTTGCCGCAATATGAAGGGCATGTGGTCGCCGGTCCAGGCGAAGTATAGGCTGGAACCACATTCGGCCAATCCCGTTGTTTCGATGCCCGTCTGCCGGGAGTTGAGCCTGGCCTTGGATCTCGTCAGCGGTTGCAGATAGCGGCGTAGATGTGGCGGCCTCGCGCAGCAACTTCTTGCGCCAGCCTAGGAATCAGCCCAGCATCCGAGGGCTGGAAGAGAAAAAGCATTTATGGCCGGACGCGGCATATCTGCGACCTGACGATCCGGCCACTGGGAAGACACGTTCCGGGAACGGGCAAGCGAAACGCTTGATGCTCGTTTGAAAGGAACGCTTCCATGTCTGCTGCCACTCTCCGATCGGCCAGAGCCGTTCAACCGGCTGGCCGACTCCTATTTTCCTTGTTCGTGACCCCGATCTTTGCAATCGCGATGCTTGCTGCGGTGCTGACCGCACCCGCCTTCGCCCATGACGCCAAGCCTACGGCGGCGAAGCCGCAAGGCTGGAGTTATCCCTTCGCCTGCTGCGCAAACTACGACTGCCGTACCACCCATACCGGCGAGGTGCTGGAAAAGCCGGAGGGCTATGTCATCGCCGGAACGGGGGAGGTCGTGCCGATGAGCGACAAGCGGGTCAAGGACTCACCCGACGGCGATTTCCACTGGTGCGCGCACCAGGCCGGCCTCGACGCAGGCAAGACGATCTGCCTGTTCGTGCCACCGCGTTCCTACTGAGTTCTGTTGGCAGTTCTCATCGGAAGGCCGGCCTTGGTGCTGAAGGCGCTTGCGTCAGACGGAAGCAGCGAGTGCTGAGGCGAAGTCGCGATACGGCCGCAGTGGGCGACCCAGAAGTGCCGTCAGGCGCTCGACGTCGCCGGTCTCGGGCAGCATCCCGTCGGTAAAGAAACGCTCGCCCATCAGGCGCATGTCGTAGGCCATCCAGGCGGGCAGGAACTGCTTGAGATTTTGCTCAAAACCCTCCGTATTGTCGCCGCTGTAGCTGATCGGGCGGGCGAGTACGTCTGACCAGATTGCGGCAATGTCCGTCCCGGTCAGTGTCTGCGGACCGACGAGGTTGATCCTCTCGAACGCAAGCGGCTCCTTGGACCGTTCGCGACGCAGCAGCTCAAGAGCGGCGATCTCGGCGATATCGCGGGCATCGATCATGGCGAGACCCTTGGGGCCGATCGGCATTGGGTAGGTGCCGTAGCCGGTGATGACGTCTTCGACCGTCAGATCGTTCTGGATGAAGTAGGCCGGGCGCAAGATCGTAGCTTTGAAGTCCATCTGTTCGATCATTCGCTCCACGCCGAACTTGCCCGCGAAATGCGGCACGTTCACATAGACGTCAGCGTGGATCACCGAGAGATAGACGATCCGCTCGATGCCGGCCGATCGGGCGACATTCAAGGCGATCAAAGCCTGGGTGAATTCGTCCGGCACCACGGCGTTCAAGAGGAACAGCGTGGAAACGCCAGACATGGCTTTGCGCAGCGAATCGACATCGAGAAAGTCGCCTTGCACGACGGATACGCCTGCCGGAAAACTGGTTTTCGACGGATCGCGCACGAGAGCACGCACATCGGCGCCGCGCTTGGCGAGCTGTTCGACGACTTGGCGGCCGATATTGCCGGTGGCGCCGGTAACGAGAATGGTCATGGAATTTCTCCTGTTGGGTTGCTTGACAGCCCCAATATGTGTGGCTCACAAAGAGCCCAGTAGACGGCAATTTTAGACACGTCGTCTCACTGGTGGGACAGTCATGGATCTTTTAGCCCTTGCCGATTTTAACCTCGTGGCTCGCCATGGCGGCTTCGGCAAAGCGGCAAGGTCCACCGGCCGGCCCAAGGCAACATTGTCCCGGCGCGTTGGCGAATTGGAAAGCAGTCTCGATCTGCGTCTGTTCGAACGGGGTGCGCGTAACCTGAAGCTGACCGAAGAAGGACGGGCGCTCTTCGAGCGGACGGGGGCGTTGCTTGCCGAGCTGGACGAGACGGCATCGGCGATTGCCTCGGGCGGCCAGAGACCCAAGGGCAGATTGCGGATCAGCGCGCCTTTGCATTTTTCGCAGACTGCAATGGGGAGGATCGCCGCGGGATTTGCCCTGAGGTATCCTGAGGTGAGGCTTGAAGTGACCACCGAAGACCGGCATGTCGACATGATCGAGGAAGGCTACGATCTGGTAATCCGGGTCAATCCGGATCCCGATGAAAGCCTGGTCGGACGGGCGTTTCTCCGCGACCGCCTGGTCGTTGTGGCGAGCCCGGACCTTCCTCGCCCGACCGGTGGGCTCGCCGCTCCTGGCGTTGCGCGCGGGACAGGCGAGCGGCAAACATGGCAGGTGAAGACACCAGGTGGCCGGGCAACACTTAGAATCGAGCCGGTCCTCGCCTTGTCGACGCTGATCATGGTCCGCGATGCGGTGCGAGCCGGCGTCGGCGCAGGACGGCTTCCCATTTCGTTGGTGGCCCACGACCTGGCTGACGGCACACTGGTGAATTGGGGGGATATTGACGGCCCCGAAATTTCTCTATGGACGCTCTACCCGTCGCGGCGGCTGCTCAGCGCGCGCGTGTCGGCGTTCCTGGATTTTCTGAAACAGGCTTTCCCAAACGGGACGCCGGACGAACTGGCCGCCTATATCGGCAGGTGACGACGATTGGGACGTGACGACGGGTCTGCTTCGGCCAGAGCGCCGCTCGGCTCGATCGATCGGAGCCTGCTGACAGACAGTTGTCAGGAGCCTTCCTTTATGGTGCCTTGCCGCATGGGTGGCGGCAACGGAGAGGAAAGCTTTTCATGACCATCAAGGCCAGCTGTCATTGCAAGGCGACGACGTTCGAGGTTTCGCAGGCGCCCGAGACGGTAACACAATGCACCTGCTCGTTCTGCTCCAAGCGCGGTTCGCTGTGGGCTTACTACGTTCCGTCGCAATTCAAGCTCACCAGCTCGCCGGAAAACGTTTCCTTCTATCAATGGGGATCGAAGACCGTCAAACACGGGTTTTGCGCCATTTGCGGCTGCGGCACCTTCACCGAAACGCCGGACTGGTCAACCGGCAAACCGGACTTCGACAATCCCAAGATATCAGTCAATTCGCGGCTGTTCGACGATTTCGACCTCGATAAGGTCGAGGTGGTCGTCATTGACGGCAAGAACCTCTGGTAGGCCAGCACCAGCCACCGAAGCGGAAGAGTGGCGCGAGCGGGGAAAAGCCGCTTTCGCCGCTCGGTTTTTCGCCGCATTTCATGTTACAAGACCGGAGAAGGGCTTATATGCGCGAGCCGCAAAGGCCGCGCTTTGGAGAGGGACGATTCTATGAAAAAGACTGTGCTCGTCGCCGTTGCGACGGCTGTGCTGGTGAGTGCCTGCACCACGACCGATCCGTACACCGGCGAGCAGAAGGTTTCGAACACCGCAGCCGGCGCCGGCCTTGGTGCCCTGGCGGGCGCGGGCCTCGGCCTGCTTGCCGGCGGCAATGACCGCCGCAACGCGCTGATCGGCGCCGGTATCGGCGCGCTGGCCGGCGGCGCCATCGGCGCGACCATGGACCAGAACGAGGCTGAACTGCGCCGCCAGCTCGAAGGCACCGGCGTCAGCGTCACCCGCACCGGCGACCAGATCATCCTCAACATGCCGTCCGACATTACTTTCAACGTCGACCAGGATGCGGTGAAGCCTGGCTTCTACCAGGTGCTGAACTCGGTTGCGCTGGTGCTGAAGAAGTTCAAGCAGACCACGGTCGACGTGTTCGGCCACACCGATTCGACCGGTGGCGACGAACACAATTTCGATCTGTCGCAGCGCCGCGCATTGGCGGTCGCCAACTATCTCTCAGGGCAAGGTGTCGATTCGCGCCGCTTCGCCGTCACCGGTTTCGGCAAGACCCGTCCGATCGCGTCCAATGGAACGACGGCCGGCCGTGCGCAGAACCGGCGCGTCGAGATCCAGCTTTCGCCGCTGACCTGATCAGGTCGGCATCGAATGCGAAGGCGGCCCCGCAAGGGGCCGCTTTCTTTTTGGGCTCCTGTGGTCCGCCAAAAGGTCTAACGCATTAGAGATTTCTAATAATTCCTTTCCGGAGGCCTTGGAAGAGATTAGCATTGGTGCGGTTCCAGAGGGGATGGGGCGATACAAACGGCCGCGCAGTCACTTAGTCGGCCCCGGTCCTGCACGGCCAGATAAGGAAATCTGGGAGGAATGCATGACAAGAACAGCTCGTCTTGGGCGTTGCGGCGTCCTCATTTTGACAGGTCTGGCCTCAGCTTGGTGCGCAGCCGCCACGGCTCGAGCCGAGGACGCCAACAAAGCCGACATCGAAGCTTTGAAGAAATCGCTCGCCAAATATGAGGACTACACGGTCGCCGTCCGCGACCTTTATCTGTCGACTGTCGGGTGCGTCTATTACAGCGGGGACAGGATCGAGGGCGCAATGGACTATCCGAAGGGCGCTATGGGCATCCATTTCGTCAACGTCCCGAGTGTCGGTCAGAAACTCGATCCGATGCGCCCCAATGTGCTGATCTACGAGCCGACCAAGAAAGGCTTGAAATTGGTTGGCGTGGAATGGCTGATGCCCCTGACGCCAGACACCAAGGAACCTCCAAAACTATTTGGCCAGACCTTCATGGGACCGATGGAAGGGCACTATCCGCTCATTCCGAGGGAGTTCGTCCACTACGACCTTCATGCCTGGCTGTTCAGAGACAATCCGAACGGCATGTTCAGTCCGACCAACCCGAACGTGAAATGCAGCAAGGCAGAGTTTCCGATGCTGGAAAAACCGACCAAGATGATGCCCGGCCCGATGTGACGGACGGCCAGGATAGGAGCTTGCCAAGAGTGCAAGCCGGCCGGCTGCATTTAAGAGCGCTCGGGATCAGGCTCGGACGACGATCGGCATGAGGGCTGGCCCGCATGAAGGCTGCCCGCATGAAGACAGGTATCTGGTCGCGGAAGCCGACAATGGCGCTGCGAGCCGTCAGTCGAAGGTAAAGCGGCCCGCAAGGGCCGTTTTTGTTTGGCATGTCGGCCCCTGTAATCAAGGCCTACGAGGTCGGCTGATCGACAATTGCCGCAACGATACGGCGCACGATCGGCAAGACCAGCAGCAGACTTGGAAAGCCCATTAGCCATGATGCTCCCCATGCATACGGCCAGGTCGCCACGAAACCGGTTGTCCAGCCCGCATTGATCAGCGTCGCTACCGCGGAAACAATGCACGACATCAGGATGGAAAGAACGAATGGCATCACCAGCGCATTGTAAGAGGCCGGTAGCTTTCTCGATTTCAAAACCTTGTGGGATGACGGTCGCATCACCTATCTCCTTCTCGAAAAGTGAAAGTATGCGCGGCTGAGCGCAGTCAGGCGGCCTGCGCCATTTGCTGGGCCAGGTTCCGAATAAAGCCGCGCAACGAACGCGGTTCGCGGCCCAGGGCGGCGCGCAATGTCAGACTGTTTCCGCCAAGGCCATAGTGGGCATAGTGGGCGTATATTTTAGCCAGCACCTGCATTTGGCGGTCATTGTAGGGAAGTCGTGCCTCGGCCGCCCACTCGCCAAATGTCGGCTCACCAGAAGAGATGGGTCTGCCAAGTTCCTCACTCATCATCGCAACGATGTCTTCCCGGCTGTGCATACCGTCAGCGCACAGATCGAGGGTCGCGTAGGACAATCGCGCTTCGGTTAGGGCGATCGCCGCCACCTCAGCGACATCGCGGTAGTCGACGCGGGCCAGCTTCGCCGTCTTTGGAAACGGTTCCGAGAAAACACCATGTTCAACGACGGACGGCCAGGCCGCTGCGAGGTTCTGCATGAAATTGGCAGGGTGCAGAATCGTATATTCCATCGTCGTCGAGTAGAGAGCAGCCTCGACAGGCACCTTGCTGGCATGGTTCTTCAGTCGCGTATTGGTAGGTTGGATCACCGACGAGAAGACGAACTTTCGAACTCCTGCTCGCGTGGCGGCCTCAACCATGGCAACGCCCATGGCTGCTTCATCGGGAGCAAAAGCCGGCCCAATGTGAAAGACGCCGTCGACGCCCTCGACCGCCCTTTCGAGGCTCTGACGATTTCGCAAATCTCCTGTCGCGACCTCGGATGCCCCCAGCTTCCGGGCCTTTTCGGCATTCGCAGGGTCGCGAACGAGCGCTCGAACATTGGCATTGCGGCGGACAAGTTCAGGCACGACAAGTCCCGCAACTCGGCCTGTGGCACCAACAACCAGAACAGTTGGATTGGCTACTTGCATGACGATTCCCTTCCATCAAGCCTGTCCTCGCGGGACAACTTGCAGAGAGGTACGACGTCGCACTTGCCGTTACAATTACCCGTTTTTGCGATATATTATGTCGAAGATCGGGAGAATACATGAGCCGGATGGACGATTTCGAGGCTTTCATCGCGATCGTCGAGCATGGAAGTCTGACGACTGCCGCACATCGGCTGAACCGCTCGCTGCAGTCGGTCAGCCGGTCCCTGGCGGCACTGGAGCAATCAGTCGGCGTCGAGTTGATCCACAGGACAACGCGTCGCTCGACACCGAGTGAAGTCGGAGCAGCCTTTTTCAACCGGATCAAACCCGCTGTCGACGAAATAAACGACGCAAGACTTCAGGCGATCAATCGACGATCTGAGCCGGCAGGCGTCCTGCGCATCGGGGCGCCGGTTCTGTTTGGCCCAAACGTCCTGATGCCTGTCATCGCGGAATACATGCGGACATATCCCCGGGTCGAGGTCGATCTTCAACTTTCCGATGGATTTGCCGATCTTGGCGCCGAAGGTCTCGACCTGGCAATACGCATCGGCGATTTGCCGGATTCCAACTTGAAAGCCAAACGCCTGGGGGCGTTGCGGCGCGTTGTGTTCGGCGCGCCTTCCTATTTCGCGCGGTGCGGCCGGCCGGCCCATCCCTTCCAGCTGAGTGAGCACAGTTGCATCATCAGAACAGCTAACGAGCGTCCAGGTGAATGGACGTTTCAGATCGACGGGAAACCCCGGACCGTGAAGGTCGCAGGCGCTTTTCGCTCCAATCTGATGACCTCGGTCTATTCCGCCGCAATCCACGGACTGGGTTTGGGCTTCTCGCCTCTGTGGCAGATAAGACATTTGGTCGACGACGGTCTCGTCGAACTGGTTTTGACGGAATTCGAGCCGGCACCGGTGCCGATCCATGCCTTGTGGCAGGAAGGCCGGTCATCTTCGGCCAAGGTTCGGGCATTTCTGGATTTATTGGCATCCCGCCTGGAACTGAAAAGCCTGTAGCATCGACGGGCTCGTTAAGCCCTCCAGGCCGGAAGCGATCGGGTAGATCGAGCCTGTCTTGCGAACCGCGCATGGCGCCGACTGATCCTGGAGCGGGCTCCAGATCTCACATCCCCGTCGCGTCCAGGCAAGCCGCGCGTCCTCGGGACGCCGCGGCTCATGGGATCAGACCTTGGCGACGATCTTCATGAAGGCCGGCATGTCGTCGCCGAAGCCGACGGTGCCGTCATTGTCTTCACCGCGGTTGTTGCCGCGGGCAGGGCGGCTGTTGCTGGCGCGCTGCGGCCTTGTGTCGCCGCGTTCCGGGGCGCGGTTCTCGTTGTTGCGATCGGAGACCTTGCGGTCGCTGTTTTCGGAGCGAATCGCTTCCTTGCGCTGATGCCGTTCGCCGATGTCGGCGACCGCGGCCTCGGCTACCACCGGCTGTTCCTCGCGCGCGGCATCTGCCGCCGGCGCGTCGTCGCTGCGCTTGGCATGGCGTTCGCGCGGCTTGCGCTCGCCACCGTCCTTGCGATCATGGGGCTTGCGGTCCTCGTCCTTGCGGCCGGCGCGGCGCGGAGCGCCACGGCCACGGCGGGGCGCTTCGTCCTCGCCGCCTTCGCTGGCGACCACGGTCGACAGGTCGCCGTCATGCCACTCGATCTTGTTGCCGATCAGCCGCTCGATGGCGTCGATGTATTTGGTGTCGGACTTGGTGGCGATGGTGAAGGATTTGCCCGAGCGTCCGGCGCGGCCGGTGCGGCCGATGCGGTGGACATAGTCTTCGGCGTGGATCGGCACGTCGTAGTTGAAGACGTGGCTGACGTCGGGAATGTCGAGGCCGCGCGCGGCGACGTCGGACGCCACGAGATAGCGCAATTTGCCATCGCGGAAATTGGCCAGCATCTGCATGCGGGCGCGCTGGTCCATGTCGCCATGCAGGGCGCCGGCGTCGAAATCATACTTCAGCAGCGAGCGGAACAGCTCCGCGACCTCGACCTTGCGGTTGCAGAAAATGATAGCGTTCTTCAGCTCGGCGTCTTCGGCCTTTATCAGATTGCGTAGCGTCTCGCGCTTGTCCCACGGCTTGGAGCCGGACTTGACCAGGCGCTGGATGATGTTGGTGGCAGCGGATGCCGCCTTGGACACCTCGACGCGCACCGGCGCATGCAGGAATTTCTCGGTGAGCTTGGTGATCTCCGGCGGCATGGTCGCTGAGAAGAACAGCGTCTGCCTGGTGAACGGGATCATCTCGCAGATGCGCTCGATGTCGGGGATGAAGCCCATGTCCAGCATGCGGTCGGCCTCGTCGATGACGAGGATCTCGACGCCGTTGAGCAACAGCTTGCCGCGCTCGCGGTGATCGAGCAGACGGCCGGGTGTGGCGATCAGCACGTCGGCGCCGCGCTCGAGCTTCTTGTCCTGCTCGTCGAAAGAGACGCCGCCGATCAGCAGCGCGATGTTGAGCTTGTGGTTCTTGCCGTATCTGATGAAATTCTCTTCGACCTGCGCGGCGAGCTCGCGCGTCGGCTCGAGGATCAGCGTGCGCGGCATGCGTGCACGGGCCCGGCCTTTTTCGAGGCGGGTCAGCATCGGCAGCACGAAGGAGGCCGTCTTGCCGGTGCCGGTCTGTGCTATGCCCAGAATATCCTTGCCGAGCAAGGCATGCGGGATGGCGCCAGCCTGGATCGGCGTCGGCACGGTGTAGCCGGCATCGGTGACTGCGGAAAGGACCTTCGGCGACAGGCCGAGGTCTGAAAAGGTCAACGCTTCTGGAGCGGTCGTGGCGTCTGAGGACAAGAGTTGCTGTCTTTGGCTGGTTCGGGGAAGCGCAACGGCATCCGTCGCGGCAAGCACAGCGTGCCTGCAAGATTGGTATTGCGATTAGGCGCAAGCCCGCGATTTGTCAACAGAAACGGGCGGGATTGGCACGATTGTGAAAACGTAAGCTTAATCGCGATGCTTAATTAGGTAGTCACTCTTTGCGCCGGCTCAATAGCGAAACTGCTCGGCGAGAATGCGTTCGTTCCACGAATGGTTGGGATCAAACAGCAGCGTCGCCGTCGCAGTCGGCGATTCCCGGACCGTCACGGAAGCCACCGCCTTGACCTCGGTATGGTCGGCGGCGGTGTTCACTGGGCGCTTTTCCGACTCCAGAATATCGAAGCGTACGGTCGCCTTGTTGGACAACAGGGCACCCCGCCAACGGCGTGGCCGGAACGGGCTGACCGGGGTCAGCGCCAGCAGCGGCGCATCCAGCGGCAGGATCGGACCGTGCGCCGACAGATTGTAGGCGGTCGAGCCGGCCGGCGTCGCGATCATCACGCCGTCGCAGTTCAGTTCCTCGATTCGTACCTGCTCATCGACGGTGATGCGGATCTTTGCCGTCTGGTAGGACTGACGCCACAGCGCCACCTCGTTGATGGCGAGTGCCGAAACCGTCTCGCCCTCATGCGTCAACGCCAGCATCTCCAGCGGGCGGATCGTTTCGGCGACCGCGGCCGCGATGCGCTCGGTGAGGCCGCCTACGCGGTACTCGTTCATCAGGAAGCCGATGGTGCCACGGTTCATGCCGTAGACCTTCTTTCCCGTGCTCATCGTGTCGCGCAAGGTCTGCAGCAGGAAGCCGTCGCCACCCAGCGCCACCACCACCTGGGCGTCGTCGAAGGATGCCTGGCCATAGCGGGCCGACAGGCTCTCCATCGCCGCCTTGGCATCGGCAGTGTCGGAGGAGACGAAGGCGAGATTGGCTTTGCTCATGACATTCCGATGGCGGTCGGCCGATGGCGGTCGGCGGCGGTTGCGTGGGGTAGCATGGGCAAGCGCATCTGCAAAGGGAGGCATCGTCCGGCGCAGTTGCGGCCGCGGCGAAACGGAATCGGCGGCTCGCGCTTCATGTCGCCGGAACGGCGAATGTGATGGTTAAGTGCGAGCTTAAGCACTCGTAAAGCCTGATCGATCATGTTAGCCGACAGAGGATGGGTGGCTGGGGGGCTAGCCAGTCGAGACCTGTCTATTGCCGGTGACACGCCTGATTATCGTCTTCCTTGTGATGGGAAGTTTCGCCCTTCTCTTTGCGGAGCTTGTGCGGCAGTCCGAAGACATGAGCTCCAGGCCGATGGCCTCACGCTGCGGCGGCGCCGGCGTGCCATGCCCGCAAAACGCATTGTAGGCGAAGCCAATCCGCCAACGACGATCCGTCGCCTACTGCCCGACAATCCTCAGATTGGCGTTGCCGTAGAATGTGTAGGCGAGATAGGTCGGATCGCCGGTCCGGTAGAATTCTCTGCGGACGTCCTGCAGGATCTCGGCCAGATAGACCGGCCCGTCCTTGATCCGCGTGCTGATGCCGCCATAGAAATCGGTCGAGAAGGCCGCTGCCGCGCGGTCGGTCAGTGGCCACATGCCGCCGATGAAGCCGGAAGCGCCGCCCGCCAGCACCGCCGGACCCCAGCCCTGCACGAAGCCGCCGAGCATCTGGGAACGGCCTGTGTCGCAGGCGTTGAAGAAGTAGAACGGATTGCCCTTGCCATGCGCGGTGGCGACCAGCGCAGCCCATGTATCCGGGTCGAGCGACTGATCGACGAGATCGATGGCAAAGACCGGCCGGCCACTGCTCGGCTGGTTGACCTCGCCATGACCGGAGAAATGAATGAAACCGGTCGAGACTTCACCGACCAGTTTCTCGAAAGAGATGAAATCGCCATCGAAGCGGCGGTAGCCGTAAAGCTTGCTCAGCGCCGCGATCTCGTCCTGTTGGAAGCGCAGCGAGCGTTTGTCGACATAGGAGGGCGCGACAGCCGCGACGCCGGTGAAGGTCATGCGGTCGAGCGGGTTGTCGACCTGTGAGGCACTGCTGCGCGGAGCCCAGCGCGCCAGCCGGTAGCCCATACCGAGAAAACCGTCGGCGACGGCGCCGTCGGCGCTGCGCGGGCGGATCAATTCCCAGGGCAGCGTCGGGCTGTTCGAGGTGATCTGGATCGAATGGAGTTCGCCTTTGCCGCGCAGCGACCAGAACACGTCCTTGAACGGTTTCGGCACATAGTCGCGGTAGAGCGCATCGCCAAAACCTTCGGCGGCGAGCGTGACAAAGCGCTTTTGCGCCCCCGTATCGCTGCTTGCGGCAGGCTGCTGCAGCGAAACGGCGCCGCGCAGGCTCAATCCGAGCTGCAGCAGGCGGCGGTATTCGGAGTCCAGCCATGCCGCCATCTCAGGTGGCGTCGAGAACGTATCGGTCACCGGACCGGCCAGATGCGGCGAATGGATGATGATCTGCCCCGAACCCAGCCCGCTCGGATCGTCATAGAGGATGGTCACGTCGAGATCGGGGACGTCATCGCCGGCTGCGCCGCCGAGCGTCACATTGCCAGTTACCGCCGGCTGCGGCGGCGCTGCGGCCAGCATCAGCATGGCAGGTGCTGCGGAGCGTTCGGCTGCGGCGCTCGGAGCGGCTGCCTCGACAGGCGGCGTGCGACGGATGACAACGGACCGCGACGCCGATCCGAGGAACCTCCCGGCGCTGTAGATGCGTGCGATGAACTGGGACGGCTTGCTGTCGTTGGCGGTCGGCCGCGCCTTGACGTCGAAGCGGACGAAGTCGCTGTCGCCCTGGCGGTAGAGCGTCGTTTGCCGGCTCCATTTGCCGCCGTCGGTGAGATCGAAGCCGGAGGCGAACAGATCGATGTCGATCGGCCATTGCTCGGCTCCCGCCGGCATCGCCATGGCCAGGGCGCCATCTTCTGTCACCGACGAGCCCGGCGCTGCCTTTACCTTCACTTCGGGCGTCAATTGCTCCTCGGTCAGAGCGATCGAAACGGTCACCGTCCCGCCGGCGACAATCTCATCCGGCGCATCGATGGTTGGATGGCGCACCACCTCGACAGCGCCCGTCTCGGGTTGTGGAAGGGCGCCGCCGGAAGGAGGGCTTTGCGCCTGGTCGATGGGCGGCGGCGCTGGTTTCGGTGGCGCCTGCGCCTCCGGCTGACTTTCGGTGCCGGTCGCGGGTGGCGGGGCCGATGTCATGCCGTCCTCAGGGGGGATCCCTGCCTTATCGGGGGGCGGTTCGGCGCCGGTGGCTTCGCCATCCTGCGGATAGGTCCCGCCGAGATTGTTCTGGGCAGCGGCCGCAGCCGCGTCTTCCAGACGTTGCTTTTCCTCTTCGTATCGTTGCCGAGCCTGCTCCTCCTGCAATTGGCGCTGCTGTTCCTGGCGTTTGTATTCCTCGTAGAGCGCCGCCTCCTTCGCGCTGTCGCCCATCGCGGCATCGGGACTGCCGGAGCCCGGTGCAACGTCCATGGGGTAGGGCTCCTGACCGCTGTCATCGGCGTAGTCGCTGCCGTCAGGCTCCCAACCCCCACTCCCGGAGATGTAGCCGCCGCTCGCCATCGCCGGCGGTGCCGGTTCCGGCACAAGCGGCAGCGCCGGTGCCGCGCCGGCCATCTGGTCCGGCGTCAGCACAAAGGCAGCGTCTGCCGAGCGGCCATATGCCATCCATGGCCACTGGGCGCCTGACGTTTTGTCGATAGTGGTTTGCCTGACCGAGGCGAGGATGATGGCTATGTCCGCGCCGCGCTTGACCAGCGCAGCGGTGAGCGCATCGGCAAATACGGTGACGGGGCTGGCTTCGTCCAGTGCAACGGTTCCGGGTTTGGCCGACAGGGCGACGATGGCGTGGGTGAGGGGATCGACCGCCGCCAGACCCTGCATCACGCCGGAAGTAGGGTTGTGGCCATCGCCGGGAATGTCGAGCAGAACCACCTTCAATGTCGGGGTTGCCTCGAGCGCCTGCATGAACAGATCGAGGGGCAGTGCCGTCTGGTCGACCGTTTCCTTTGAATCGATCCGGGTGCCGCGCGTCAGTAAATAGTTCCTGCCGTTGGCCTGCGCGGTGTGGCCGACATAGTAGAAGATGCCGACGGAGTCCGGATTGGCTAGGGATTGGGCGAAATCATGCATGGCGCGCGCGACATCGGCGCGATCGCCATCCGACACCTGCCGGACGGCGAAGCCAAGCGATCGTAGTGTCGCTGCAACGAGTTCGGCACTGAGGTCGGCGTTGGCGATTGCCGGTGAGCCCTCATAGGCCGGATTGGCGACAACCAGCGCTATCCGCTCTTCGCCGCGCGCAGCGGAAAAGAACGCCATGGTCATCAGCAGCACGACCGCCAGAAAAAGGCGCATGACCGTAGTCCAAACCCTGCAGGCTGCGGCGCCCACGCCACGGCTTGCCCCAATTCATCAATGGCCCCGAGCTTGACCATATCATGTCGGCTTCGCCGGCGCACTGCCGGTGCCGATGACGCAGTTGTGTCGCTAAAAGATATTGACTGTATGTTCAGTAATTAATACCGTCGCCCGACATACCGAGTTGGTCAGCCGGCATTCGCCGGTGAATGACCACCAGGACGAAGGGAACTTACGGACTCGAGGCGCAATCCCGCCAGTCCCAACAATGGGAGACATAAGCATGCAGTTGAAATTGACCGCCACGGCGCTCGGCCTGTCGCTGCTGGCGATGACCGGCATTGCCCACGCCGAAGGCGAACTCCAGATCTACAATTGGGGCAACTATACCAGCCCGGACCTGATCAAGAAGTTCGAGGAGACCTACAAGGTCAAGGTTACCGTCACCGACTACGACTCCAACGATACGGCTCTGGCCAAGGTCCGCCAGGGCGCTTCCGGCTATGACATCGTCGTTCCATCGGCCAGCGTGATGCCGATCTGGATCAGCGAAGGCCTGCTCTTGGAAACCGATCCCAACAAGATGGAGAACTTTAGAAACGTCGATCCGAGATGGGTCGACGTGCCGTTCGATCCCGGCCGCAAATACTCCGTGCCGTGGCAATGGGGCACGACCGGAATCTCGGTCAACAAATCGATATATGCGGGCGATCCGAACACCTCGGCGATTTTCCTCGATCCGCCGCCGGAACTCGTCGGCAAGATCAATGTCGTGCCCGAAATGGGGGACATCATGTTCCTCGCCATTGCCTATGAGGGCGGTAAGTACTGCACCGACGACAAGGTGCTCTTGAAGAAGGTGCATGACAAGCTCATCGAGGCGAAAGCGAAATGGCTGTCGCTCGACTATGCGGCCGTCGACGGTCTCGGCAGGGGCGACATTGCCGCCGGCGTCAACTGGAACGGCATATCGCTGCGCGAGCGGCTGGAGAACGACAAGATCGTCTACGGCTATCCCAAGGAGGGCTTTCCAATCTGGATGGACAATGTCGCGGTGCTCATGGATGCCAAGAACGTCGAGAACGCCAAGCTCTTCCAGAATTTCATTATGGACCCGAAGAATGCGGCGATGATCTCGGCCTTCGCGCACTACGCCAACGGCATCAAGGGCTCCGAGCCCTTCCTGCCGGCCGATATGAAGGGCGCGCCCGAAGTGGATGTTCCGGCCGAATTTGCCGACAAGGGCCAATTCATGCCGGCCTGTCCCGCAGACGTCCAGGCGCTCTACACCAGGATCTGGACCGATCTGCAGAAATAGCGGGCCCGCCAGCCGAAGCTGACCACCAAACATCGGGCCGCGGATCGCGGCCCTGCCATCGCCAATGCCAGATGCCGTAAAGCCGCCGCGGGAGATTTTCGATGTCCGATCTCGACCTTTGCTACATGCCGGCCAGCGAGGTGTTGCGGCTGTTCAAGGCGAAGAAACTGTCGCCTGTGGAACTGATGCAGGCCACCATCCGCCGCGCCGAGGCGACCAAGGCGACGATCAATTGCCTTACCTTCACGCATTTCGACGAGGCGATGGCTCTCGCCAGAAAAGCCGAAGCGAAATACGCCAGGGGCGCCAGGACCGGCGCACTCGAGGGCCTGCCGATCGGCATCAAGGATGAGAGCTACATCAAGGGCAAGCCGACCTCGCATGGCTCGCTGCTGTCCGGGGACGCGCTTGGCGGCCATACCTCGACGATGAACGAGCGTGTCATGAAGGCCGGCGGCATCGTCCACGCCCGCACGGCGACGCCCGAATTCAGCTGCGCCGGTTATACCTGGTCGAAGCGCTGGGGCGTCACGCGCAACCCCTGGAACCCGGATTTCACGCCGGGCGGTTCGTCGGGAGGTTCGGCGGCAACGCTGGCCTCCGGCACGTCGTCGATCGCAACCGGCTCGGACATAGCGGGCTCAATCCGCATCCCTGCCTCGGCCTGCGGCCTGGTCGGCTTCAAGCCGCCTTACGGCCGCAATCCCGATGAGCCGCCGTTCAATCTCGATTTCTACTGCCACACCGGGCCCTTGGCCCGAAACGTCGGGGATGCGATCCTGCTGCAGAACGTCATGGCCGGGCCGAGCCCGCTCGACATCGCCACGCTGCGCCCGAAACTGCGCCTGCCGCTCGACTACAAGCCGATCAAGGGTTGGAAGATCGCATTCTCCATGGATCTCGGGTCCTTCGAGGTGGATGCGGACGTGCGCAAGAACACGCTCGCTGCCTGCGATGTGTTCCGCTCGCTCGGCGCCACCGTCGAGGAGGTGGACCTCGGCTGGGGCGACGAGGTGCTCAAGGCCGGCATGGCCTATCTCGAACATCTCTTCGGCGCCTCGCTGTCGCCGCTGCTCGCCAAGCACGGCAAGGACATGACCAGCTATGCCAGGCAGTTTGCGCAGGACGGCCAGAAGTCGAAGGCCACGGACTTTGTCGCAACTTTGGACGTGGCGGCCAGGATGTACCAGACGCTGGGGCCGTTGCTGGAAAAATACGATGTGCTGATCTGCCCGACCAATGCGCTTCCCGCAGTGCCGGCGGAATTCGATCAGACCAAAGGCAAGGTCGAGATCAATGGACGAGAGGTGAACCCGTCGCTGGGCTGGGTGATGACGACGCCGTTCAACATGCTGAGCCGCTGCCCGGTTCTGTCGATCCCGTCGGGCCGCGCCGCCAACGGCGTGCCGACAGGCATCCAGATTGTCGGCCGCACCTATAGCGACGCTGACGTGTTCCGGGCGGGTATGGCCTATGAGACGGCTCGTGGTCAGTGGTACACGAATGCCGGGACACGCCCGACGCTGTGAGTCCGCAGGGCGCCGGCATGCCAAGGCAGCGGCGGGATGTTTCGGCCGCCGGGGAAAGGACTGACGACAATGGCGCAACGCATAGCCACTCCGGATGCGGGAAAAAGCAAGGCGGCCAAGGGTGCGGCGAACGACGCCGCGCCCAAGGACCGCCGGCGCGAGCGCGGCGAAGCGAGCGTCCAGCGCATCATCGACGCCACCATCGAGCTCATCGCGGAGGAGGGGCTGGCCAGCGTCACCATGCAGCGCATTGCCGGGCATGTCGGCTCGTCCAACGCACTGGTGGTCTTTCATTTTCGCAGCAAGGAGAACCTGTTCCGGGCCGTCCTGCAATATCTCAGCGACCAATATGACGCGCTGTGGCTGACGCTGGTGCGGGCGCCCGGCCTGTCGCCGGTCGAGCGGGTCTTGGGCGCGGTCGATTGCGCGCAACGCTTTGCCCGCCAGCATCCGAATTGGGTGTCGGTCTTCGTCGTGTTCTCCAGCGACCGCAAGAGCATGCAGCTCTACAACGAGATAGGCCTGCCCAGCGATCTCGCCTACACGGCCGAAGCGCGCGAACTGCTGATCGAGATTTCGCGCAGCGGCGGTTACACCGGCGTCGACATAGACACGCTGTCGGAGAGCCTGAATTATCTGGTTCACGGCGCCTGGTATTGGGACCATCTCAACCCGTCCAGCCGCGACACCGACGTGCTGCGCAAGACCATGCTGCTCCTGCTGCACCAGGCCTTTCCGCGGCATTTTGACTTGGGGTGAGATGCGGCCATTGCGAGCGACGACAGCGTCCTCTGCAAACCTAACCCGAAAATCTCTACGATGCCTTGATCTCTGTAAAAACGCTTGCACAATCCAGAGGTGGCGAGCTAAACAACCCAGGGATGCATTCGAGGGTGGGTAAATGTGGCATTGGGCGATACTTCTGTTGCTGATTGGCGTGCCGGTTTTCTTCGCCGTCCGGTCGTCGCGCAAATCCTCACAGAGCCCAGATGACCTCGTGGGGTTCGGCGGCTGGCTGATCCTGCTGGCGATCAGCCTGTCCCTTTCGCCGTTGCGCACACTTGTCGATATGGCCAGTCTGGTCAAAACCTACCAACAGCTTGTTACAGTGCCCAACGGGGCCTTGGCCATCTATGGCGAGGCAGCCCTCAATCTGGCATTTCTGGTGCTTCAGCTGGTCGTGCTTGTTTCGATGCTGCGGCGAAGCCACCGCTTCCCGCAGCTGTTCATATGTCTGTGGTTTGCGATCCCTCTCTTGTTCATACTGGACGCAGTTTGGATATCGACTGTGCTTGGTGTCCCGGTAAACCGTTTGCTTGCCGGAGGGGCTCTGGTTACACCTTTGGCATCCTTCATAGTCACAGGGATCTGGGCCGCCTATGTATACAGATCGGTCAGGGTGAGAAACACGTTCGGTGGCAGTACGGCAGCCACTCAGGCTGCGACGTTTTCTTAGAAGGTCGCAGGATCAACGGTTGCGAGTTAGCCTGATGCCGCTGCTGCCAGCTGCCCCGAATTGAACTATCGGTCGAGCTTCGAAGGATGGCCCGCCATCCGAAGCTCGAAGAGCGAAGGATGGTGCCCCCGGACGGAATCGAACCGCCGACCTTCGGTTTACAAAACCGCTGCTCTACCAGCTGAGCTACAAGGGCACGGCGCTCCGGTTAGCATATTTCGTGCGCCAGTAAAGACAAAACTCCGTTTCGATCGCTAATGGACCCCGCCGAGGTGGGCGGGCCGCCATGCTGAAAACCGCCAATGCGATCCCTACATATCTCTCAGGTGCAAACGCATCGAACGGGGTGTCGCATGATCAGACTTGTCATCATCCTGCCGCTTGTCGTCATTGCCTGGCTGCTTGCGGTAAAGCTCATCAGGGACGTGAAGAGCGCCAATGTCGACTGGACCGGCATCGCCGCCATCGTCGGTTTTATCGCGATGGCGTTTTGGCTGCGGCATGTGACTGGGATGGGGTGAATGGTGAATGGGCAAACGCCTTTCGGACCATTGACTACTCACTACTCGCTCAAAACCTCGAACCTTTCACCACGTCACCGCGACTGATCTCCAGAGGCGAATGGTCGCCTCGATCAAGGAGATCATCATGTTGAAGCGCAGTCTTACTTCGGGCCTGGTCGCCATCTTCGTCGCCACCGGCGCGCTCGCCGGTACCGTGCAGTCGTCCTCCGCTCACAGCCATCATCACCACCATCATCACAAGCACCACGACAAGCCCTGGTGGTGGTGGAACCATCACCACAAGCACCATCACCACAAGCATCATCATCACCACGGCAAGGTGATCATCTTCCTTTGAGCGAGACGACCTGCCTCGCGGAAGGGCGGCTTCGGCCGCCCTTTTTTGCGTTGAGCGCTCGATCGATCAGATCTTGGTTTCCATCGGCTGATTTCCGGCCTTCAAGAAAATCCCAAATTCTTTCGAACCTTTTTCCGCGCCGAAACGACAGATGATCAAGAGGCGGATGGATCGCCTCTCGCAACGAAACAAGGAGATCGTCATGTTCACGCGCAAAATCGCTTCTGCCCTCATCGCCAGCACCGTCGCCGCCACCTCGCTGGTCGGCACCGTCCAGCCGTCGGCCGCCCACAGCCATCACCACAACCGCGAAATCGGCATCGGCATCGCCGCCGGCGTCGGCGGCTTCGTGCTCGGCAGCCTGCTCAACCAGCAGCCCCGCACCGTCTATGTCGACGACGAGGGTGGCTCCTGGCACGTCCGCCGCTGCGCCAACCGCTACGCCAGTTACGATCCGTACTCCGACACCTATGTCGGCTATGACGGCTACCGCCACTATTGCCGCCTTTAGGAGGAGGCACCCCCACACGGAAAGGAGGGGCTGTACGCAGCCCCTCCTTCCTGATTTGAGCGCGCCGCGGTGCGGGCTACGGTTCGGAGATCGGCAATCCCGCTGCACGGCAGATGCGGGCAACACTCGCATTCTGCGATTGATCGCCCGTGGCGATGAGTTCGAAGCTGCTTCCTTCATCCGGATAGATCTTGGCGGCGAACGGTTGGTCTGTTGTATGACCACCGGACGACGTCTTTGCAGCGACATGGCCGCAGACCAGGATTTCGCGGCGGCCGTCGAGCGTTCGCTCGCCGGCACGCATCGTCCCGAATTTGGCGGATACAGGATCATGTAAATGCTGGCGAATGCCGATCGTGATTGTCTCCTCCAAAGCGAGCGAGATCGGAATCTCGCTGACTTGCTGGGAGACAGGGGCGGGCTCGGGCACCGTCGCCACGCATCCGCACAGTGAAGCGGCGAGCAAAAGCTGAAGCGTTCTCCGCATTATAATCGGAACCCGCCGATCATCCTCGTCACCTCAGCGGCGGCGTCGCGCACCAGCGGCCCGATCTCGTCCAGCCGCTCCATCGTCACCCGCACCGTCGGTCCGGAGACCGAGACACCGCCGATCGGCTCGCCGAACTCGTTGAAAATGGCGGCGGCCACGCAGCGCATGCCGGGATGCCGCTCCTCGTCGTCGACCGACCAGCCGCGGTGCTTGATGACAGCCAGGTCATGGGCCAGCGCCGAAATGTCGGACAGCGTCTTGTCGGTGAAGCGCTGCAGGCCCGACTTGCGCAGGATGGCGGCGACGCGTTCCGGCTCGAGCTGCGCCAGCACCGCCTTGCCGATGCCCGAGGCATGGAAGGAGCTGCGCGTGCCCGGGCGGAAGAAGGCGCGGATCGCCTGATGGGTCTCGACCTGGCTGACGAAAACGACGCAATCGTCCTCGGCGACGCCGAGATTGGCGGTTTCACCGGTCTTCTCCATCAATTCCTGCATGACCACGCGGGCCCGGTCGACAAGCTTGCGGCGGCGCAGGAAGGCGGCACCCATGCGGTAGGTCTCGACGCCGATCGACCACAGCTGGTCCGATGTATCGAACTCGACCATGCCGTGGTTCTGCAGCGTCGTCAGCATGCGGTAGGCGGTGGACGCCGCGAGCTCGCTACGCGCTGAAATCTCGCTCAGCGACAGGCCACTGCCTTCAGCGACGATGGCCAGGATGCGCAAGGCCCGGTCCAGCGACTGTACAGAACCGGCCTCGGACGGACCGTTGAAAGCGCGCGGCCGGCCGCGCTGGCGTTTTTCGCTGGTTTCCATGGCGGCATTGTCGCCGGTTTCGCCGAAATCGCAATGAAAAACTTTTTCATCGATTTTGATGGCCGGATTCATGGAAAACGAAAAACCTAGGGGAATCAGTATTTAGAAGCGGTTTTCTCGAAATGAAAAATTATTCTGAAAAAATTGAAGAATGAAAACGACACTGGCATTGTCAACCAACCAACAATCTTGAGGAGGCTGGACATGGCCAGGATGCGCGCTGTCGATGCAGCGGTTCTCGTTCTCGAAAAGGAAGGCGTTTCCTGCGGCTTCGGTGTGCCGGGCGCGGCGATCAATCCGTTCTATTCGGCGCTGAAGGCGAGGGGCTCGATCCGCCACATCCTGGCTCGTCACGTCGAAGCGGCCTCGCATATGGCCGAAGGCTACACGAGAGCCAAATCCGGCAATATCGGGCTGTGCATCGGCACCTCGGGCCCGGCCGGCACCGACATGGTCACCGGGCTCTATTCGGCGGCGGCGGACTCCATCCCGATCCTGTGCATCACCGGTCAGGCGCCGCGGGCACGGCTCAACAAGGAGGATTTCCAGGCGGTCGATATCGCCGCCATAGCCGCACCCGTCGCCAAATGGGCGGTCACGGTCATGGAGCCCTATCTCGTGCCGATGGCGCTGCAGAAGGCATTTCACCTGATGCGCTCGTCGCGACCGGGCCCGGTGCTCATCGACCTGCCGGTCGACGTGCAATTGGCCGAGATCGAATTCGATATCGATGCCTATGAACCGCTGGTCCCGTTCAAGCCGGCAATGTCGCGCGCCCAGGCCGAAAAGGCCTTGGCGATGCTCAATGCCGCGGAAAAGCCGCTGATCGTCGCCGGCGGCGGCATCATCAACGCCGATGCGTCGGATCTGTTGATCGAATTCGCCGAGATAACGGGCGTGCCGGTCATCCCGACGCTAATGGGCTGGGGCGCGATCCCCGACGACCACCGGCTGATGGCCGGCATGTGCGGGCTGCAGACCTCGCATCGCTACGGCAATGCGACGACGTTGGAAGCCGACTTCGTTTTCGGCATAGGCAACCGCTGGGCCAACCGCCACACCGGTTCGGTCGATGTCTACACCAAGGGCAAGAAATTCATCCATGTCGACATCGAACCGACCCAGATCGGCCGGGTGTTCGCGCCGGATCTCGGCGTCGTCTCGGACGCCGGTGCGGCACTAAAGATGCTGCTCGACGTCGCCACCGAATGGAAGACGGCAGGAAAGCTGCGCGACTGGTCGGGCTGGGCGAGGGAATGCCAGACCCGCAAGAAGACGATGAAGCGCAAGACTCATTTCGAGCAGGTGCCGCTGAAGCCGCAGCGCGTCTATGAGGAGATGAACAAGGCGTTCGGCCGCGACACCACCTACGTCACCACGATCGGCCTCTCGCAGATCGCCGGGGCGCAGTTCCTGCATGTCTACAAGCCGCGCAACTGGATCAATTGCGGCCAGGCCGGCCCGCTCGGCTGGACGCTGCCGGCAGCGCTTGGCGTGCGCGCCGCCGATCCGGATCGCACCATCGTGGCGCTGTCGGGCGACTATGATTTTCAGTTCATGATCGAGGAACTGGCGGCCGGCGCACAGCACAAACTGCCGTATATCCACGTCGTCGTGAACAACGCCTATCTCGGCCTGATCCGCCAGGCGCAGCGCGGTTTTGCGATGGATTTCGAGGTCAGCCTCGCCTTCGAGAACGTCAACCGCTCCAACGATCCGGAGGCCGGCTACGGCGTCGACCATGTCGCGGTCGCCGAAGCCATGGGCTGCAAGGCGGTGCGGGTGCGCAAGCCGGAAGAGTTCGCCGGCGCGTTCAAGGAAGCGCAGCGGCTGATGAAGGAATACCAGGTGCCGGTGGTGCTCGAATTCATCCTCGAACGCGTCACCAACATTTCCATGGGCACGGAAATCGACAAGATCACCGAATTCGAGGACCTTGCCGAAAGCCATGAGGATGCGCCGACGGCCATCGTGTTGCTCGATTAAGATTGGCGGGAAGAAGGAGAAAAAGAATGCCGCGTTTTTCAGCCAATCTGTCGATGCTCTTTGGCGAGCACGATTTCCTCGACCGTTTCGATGCCGCCGCCCGCGCCGGCTTCAAGGGCGTCGAATATATCGGCCCCTATGATCATGCGCCCGAGATCGTTGCGGCGCGGCTGAAGAAGAACGGCCTGAACCAGGTGCTTTTCAACCTGCCGGCCGGCGACTGGGGCAAGGGCGAGCGCGGCATCGCGGTGCTACCCGACCGCGTGCCGGAATTCCGGCAAGGCATCGCCAAGGCGATCAGCTATGCCCATGCGCTGGGCTGCGAGCAGGTCAATTGCCTCGCCGGCATCGCGCCGCAGGGCGTGGATCGTTCGGTGCTGGAAAATACCTTTGCCGAAAACCTGGCGTTTGCGGCCGAGAAGCTGGAGCAGGCCGGCATCCGGCTTTTGATCGAGCCGATCAACACGCGTGACATCCCGGGCTTCTTCCTGAACTATTCGGAGCAGGCGCTGGCGCTGATCGAGCGCGTCGGTTCGAAGAACCTCTATCTGCAATACGACATCTATCACATGCAGATCATGGAGGGGGATCTCGCCCGTACCATCGAGGCCAACCTCGGCCGCATCGCGCATATCCAGCTTGCGGACAATCCCGGCCGTCACGAGCCGGGGACGGGCGAGATCAATTATCCCTTCCTCTACGAGCATATCGACCGGATTGGTTATTCCGGCTGGGTCGGGGCGGAATACAAGCCGAAGGCGGGGACTGAGGCCGGGCTGGAGTGGTTCAGAGAGCTGGCCGGGCAGGGGAGTGCTGCGGCTTAAGCGTCGCGATTGAAGTCGCGTTCCTTCGCGCCCCCCTCTGGCCTGCCGGCATCTCCCCCACGAGGGGGGAGATCGGACGTCATCCCGGCTTTCGCCAATTCCCAACATTGCAGGGTGAGCGAGGCGCCGAAACTGCCAATCTCCCCACAAGTGGGGGAGATGGGGGCGCGAAGGAACTCAGCCTCAACAAAGGAGAAAACAATGGAAACCATCGGCTTCATCGGTCTCGGCATCATGGGCGCGCCGATGGCGGGGCATTTGCTGGATGCCGGCTACACCGTCATCGCCAGCGACCACCGCTCGAAGCCGCCGGCCGATCTCGTCGCCAAGGGCTTGAGAAGCATCACCGGCCACGCGGCAGTGGCCAAGGCCGCGGATATCATCATCACAATGGTCCCAGACACGCCGCAGGTAGCCGAGGTGCTGTTCGGCGAGAACGGTGTCGCTTCCGGCCTGAGCAAGGGCAAGCTGGTCATCGACATGAGCTCGATCTCGCCGATCGAGACCAAGGTTTTCGCGAAGAAAATCAACGATCTCGGCTGCGACTATCTTGACGCGCCGGTGTCGGGCGGCGAGGTCGGCGCAAAGGCGGCGTCCCTGACCATCATGGTCGGCGGCGAGGACAAGGCGTTCGAGCGCGCCAAGCCCGTGTTCGAAAAGATGGGCAAGAACGTCACGCTTGTCGGCCCGAACGGCGTCGGCCAGACCACCAAGGTTGCCAACCAGATCGTCGTAGCCCTGACCATCGAGGCGGTCGCCGAGGCGCTGGTCTTTGCCGCAAAAGCCGGCGCCGACCCCGCCAAGGTCCGGCAGGCGCTGATGGGCGGGCTGGCGGCATCGCGCATCCTCGAGGTGCATGGCGAGCGCATGATAAAGCGCACCTTCGCGCCGGGCTTCCGCATCGAACTGCACCAGAAGGATCTCAGCCTGGCGCTGGAAGGCGCCAAGGCGCTCGGCGTCTCATTGCCCAACACCTCGACGACGCAGCAGCTGTTTAACTCGTGCGCGGCGAATGGCGGGGCGAAAGAGGATCATTCGGCGCTGGTGCGGGCGCTGGAGCGGATGGCGGGGCATGAAGTGGGTGAATAGTGAACGGTGACGGTAAGAACGCTTTCCATTCAGCATTCACTATTCACTTTCCAAGGAACTTCCGTGCCGCATAAAGGCTCACCGCCGCGGCGTTCGACACGTTGAGCGAGCGGATGGCGCCGGGCATGTCGAGGCGGGCGAGTGTCGTCACCGTCTCGCGCGTCTTCTGGCGCAGGCCCTTGCCTTCGGCGCCGAGCACCAGGGCTATCTTTTCGCCTGAAAAACTCGTTTCGAGTTCGGCCGGCCCGTCCGAATCGAGGCCGATGGTCTGGAAGCCGGCTTCGTGCAGCTGTTCCAGCGCGTCGGCGAGGTTCTTCACCTCGACCTGGTCGATATGTTCCAGCGCGCCGGAGGCGGATTTGGCCAGCACGCCGGATTCCTGCGGGCTGTGGCGGGCCGTGGTGATCAGCGCACCGGCGCCGAAGGCGACCGCCGAGCGCAGGATGGCGCCGACATTGTGCGGGTCGGTGACCTGGTCGAGCACCAGCACCAGTTTGGTATCGCCGAGCGCGTCAAGGCGCTTGGGCTTCAGCGGCTCGGCCTCGATCAGCACGCCCTGGTGGACGGCGTCCGAACCGGTGATCTTGTCGATGTCCTTCGGCTCGACCAGTTCGGCCTTGAACGGCAAAGCGGCGAGGTCGGCGATCGCCAGCCGCTCGGCGGCATTGCGCGTCACCAACATCTTTCTGATCCGCCGGCGCGGATTGTCGAGCGCGGCGCGCACCGTGTGCAGGCCATAAAGCCGCACCAGCCCGTCGGCGGCGTTCTCGCCCGGCGGCACCGGCTGGCGCGGCCGGAAGGCAGGCGCGCCGCCGGCCTTCTCGTCGCGATGAGCGCGACGCAGCTTGGCGTAGTGGGTGTCTTTGGCGGTCTTGGACGTGTTGTCATTGCTCATGGCCGGCTTCTATAGCCGCGTCGCCGGGCCATGGATACAGGCAGAAAGCCGGCTTGCCGGGTGAGCTGTCAAAATCAGCGCATTTTGCCTTGCGGTGCGGTTGACACCCACTGGCCTTGCCGCCATAAGGCGCTTCGCTGATTTCGGACAAAACCCTGGTTTCGACCTGATCGGCGAGAATGCCTCGTTGCAAGGCTTCGACGGCAGGCTGGAGAGGTGCCCGAGTGGTTAAAGGGGACGGACTGTAAATCCGTTAGCTTAGCTTACGTTGGTTCGAATCCAACCCTCTCCACCACTGCCAGCCCGCGAACCTTGAGGACGATGCGGGTATAGCTCAGTGGTAGAGCAGCAGCCTTCCAAGCTGAATATGCGGGTTCGATTCCCGCTACCCGCTCCAAACTCCCCACTCCGCATCAGATCTCAGCGAATATCTCGACAACGTTGCCGTCCGGATCGCGGAAGAACACTGTCCTGTGGCCCCATTCCTGGTCGGTGAGCGGCAGGACCGGCTGCACGCCCTTGGCCTGAAGCGCCTCGGCGCAAGCAGCGACCATCTCCGGCGCCACCCGGAATGCCAGCTGAAGCGACAGCGCATCCCGCTGCTGCGGCGTGTCGTTGAACATCATGCCGAGGCTGGTCAAGGCCAGCGTGTTCGGGCCGACCCGATATTCGATCCACCTGTCGCCGAGTTCGCGCTGCAGATCAAATTCCATCACATCCCCGTAGAAGTGCCGCATGGCGGCCATGTCGCGGGCGAAGATGACGGTGTAGTCGATCTGACGGATTTCATTGAGCGCATTCATTGTCGAAGTCCCGTGGGCTGATGTTCGATCGCCCGCAACCTAGCTTTCCTTTAAAGTAGTACAAGACTATAGCTTATACTGGTATCGGAGGTGACTGCCATGCCATACGACGGCCCACGGCACGATGAGCTTGCCCGCTTCCTGCGCGAGCGGCGGGACCGCTTGCCGCGGATCGATGGCGCCAATGGCCGCCGCCGGGCGCCGGGCCTCAGGCGCGAAGAGGTCGCCGCCGAGGCGGGGATCAGCACCACCTGGTACACCTGGCTCGAGCAGGGACGGGAGGTGAACGCGTCGCCGCAGGTGCTTCGCTCGCTGGCGCGGGTGCTGAGACTGAGCCGGTCGGAGCAGGCCTATCTCTTCCAATTGGCGCGGCCCGATCTCGATTGGCGAAACCGGCTCGGCGCGCAAGGCCTGCCCAGCGCGCCGTTGCTCAGCCTGCTCGACGGGCTGGCGCCGCACCCGGCATATGTCGTCAATCGCTACTGGCAGGTCGTCGCCTGTAACCATCCGGCGGCGGTGCTGCTTGGGGATTTCGAGACGGATGATGAGTGGTCCGGCAGCCTGCTCGCCCGGCTGTTTCTCGACCTGGAATGGCGGCAGCGCTTTGTCGACTGGCCGGAGGTTTCGCGCTCGGCGGCGGCGCAGTTCCGGCTTGCCACTGTCGCCATGACTCGCGATCCGGTGCTGGCTGCGCTGGTTTCGTCACTGGAAGCGGCAAGCGAAGCGTTCGCCACGTGCTGGAACAGCCGCGACATCGCCGAGCCACCGATCTGGCGGAAATCCATCCGGCACCCTGTCGCCGGCGCGATGTCCTTCGATTTCGCCACGCTGCAGCCGGGCGGCCGCGACAGTGATTTCTCGGTTTCCGTCTACACGCCGGTCGATGCGTCGACTGCCAGGCGGTTCGCCGCGCTGGTCGGAGCAACGCCCGACAGCCGCAAGGCGGTGCCGGGCGTGTTTGCGCGTGATGCAGGCGCAGAAGTCTAGCTGTTGAAAGCGGACGCGACCTGGTGTTGCTGCGGCACCTGTCCGTTCGGCGTCAGTCTGTCGACAATGCCGGGCAGGGCTGTGGACAATTGCTTGAGCAACTCCTGCTCGTCCAGTCCGGTCCTTTGCGCGATCTCTCGAATGACCTGCGGGCCGATCGCCTTGCCCAGATCATTGGCGTTGATCGGCTGGTTCTGCCCGGTGCCGACCCATGAGTCAGCAACATTGCCTTGGCCGGCATTCTTGAGCTTGTCGAGCAGTCCGCCCAGTCCGCCAAGCAGGCCGCCGTCGCCTGAGGCCGTGGTTCCGGTGGGGGCTGGCGTTTGAGGCTGGGCGGGCTCGCCCGTCTCTTCGGCACTCGTCTGTTCGGCGCTTCTGCCGCTCAGCATCTTTCCCACCAGCAGCGCGCCGAGCGCGATCATCAGCGGTTTGGTGATGTTGCCGCCGGGCACGGCGTTGTCAAAAAGTCCCATAGGTCAATCCTCCATAACGACCAAGCCCGTCCCGCCGGCTACAATGGACCATGCGGGCGGAATTTCAAGTTGGCTTGAGCTTTTGACAATCATGTGACCATGATCGGCGGGCGGGGAATGGAGAGGAAAAATGGGCATTATCAGCTGGATCATCCTCGGCGTCATCGCCGGCTTTATCGGCAGCAAGATCGTCAACAAGACCGGCCAGGGCCTGATCATGGATATCGTGCTCGGCATTGTCGGCGCCATCGTCGGAGGGCTGATCTTCAGCGCCTTTGGCGCCACGGGTGTGACCGGCCTCAACATCTGGAGCCTGATCGTCGCCATCATCGGCGCGGTGGTCGTGCTGTGGGCCTATCACCAGTTCTCCGGCAAGCGAACGCTTTAGGCGCCAGTCTGCCGACTGGCCGACCGCAGGTCGGCCAAACCTGCTTCGACGCGTTGACTTGAAGGTCAGGCGACGACGGTCAGCCTGCGCTTGCGTTCATCAAGCGAGACGATGGTCAGCCCGCTCGCGACCACCAGCAGGATGCCGCAGACCGCCAGGGCATTCGGGAACTGGCCGAACACCAGAACGCCTGAGATGACCGCCCAGACGGTGAAGCAGTAGTAGAACGGCGCCACCACGCCGGTCGGACCGACGCGATAGGCCATGAAGATGAAGAAATGGCCGAAGATCAGGAAGAATCCGGCGCCGGCCATGAGCAGCAGGTGCCGGGCTTCCGGCATGACCCAGCGCTCGGAAACGAGATGCGCGGCGCCCGCGCCGATCAGCACCACCACAACGGCGGAAATGGCGACGATCATGCCCGGCACCTCGGCCGCGACCCGCCTGCCGGCAAGATCGCGCGCCGCCGCCAATGCCGCGTTGCCGAGCGCCAGCAACGCATAGACCGAGATGCCCTGCATGGTCGGCTGGGCCACCATAAGCGCACCGATGAAGCCGAGCCCGATCAGCGCCATGCGCACGCCGCCGATCCGTTCGCCGAACAGGATGGAGGAGCCGACCAGCATCAAAAGCGGGGTGATCTGCCCGAGCGCGGTCGAATCGGCGATCTGCATGTTGGCCAGCGCCACGACGTAGCAAAGGATGGCCGCCAGCTCGAGCAGGTTGCGGCGCAGCACGCGTTTGTCGAAGATCAATGGAATCTGCCTGCCATAGCCCAGCAGGAACAGCAGCGGCATGCCCCATAGCGTGGCCGCGACCCCGCGCAGGAACAGCACTTCATAGGACGGCAAGCCCGCGGTCGCGAGTTTCATCATCGTGTCGTTGACGAGGTACGACCCCGTCGAAACGATCATGAACAGCGGGCCGCGTATGGAGGTCGGTATGAATTGCATGGGGCAACCAAATCAGACCGCCGCCGTAGCGGCAATGGGCCAGGCGCCGGCTGCACATCCGGCAGGCAAAGGCCAGGACATGGGCGGGACAGGACATGGGCGGGAATAGCAAACAGGTGCTGGAGCCCGCAGCCCCCATTTCATTTCCGCTCGCGCGTTCCTATATCAGCGCCACATCCCGCAATCGGATCATCGGTTGAGACCGAGTGGACAGCGCACCCGGCCACAAGGCACTTGTGTTTTTCGGCCGTAGTCGCTAATCGCCCCGCATTCGACTGAACTGAAGGTCAAGGCCGTCCAAGGAAAGAGACTATGGCAAAAGGTAAATTCGAGCGTAACAAGCCTCATGTGAACATTGGCACGATTGGCCATGTCGATCATGGCAAGACGTCGCTGACGGCGGCGATCACGAAGTATTTTGGCGAGTACAAGCGCTACGACCAGATCGATGCGGCGCCCGAAGAGAAGGCCCGCGGCATCACGATTTCGACGGCGCACGTCGAATACGAGACGGCAGCGCG